>JAUTCS010000014.1 GCA_030673825.1 Verrucomicrobiota bacterium JB024
CTCAAAGAGCTTGCGGCGGGCGTACTCCTCCACGTCCTGCGTCTCGGCGGCAAAGCCCACCACGATCTGGCCGGGGCGCTTGTCCGCGGCGACGGTCTTTAGAATATCCTCCACCGGCTCGAACTCGACCGTGAGCGAGAGAGCGTCCTTTTTGACCTTGTGCGGGTACAGGTGCTTCGGGCGCATGTCACAGACGGCGGCAACCTTGATCAGGATGTCGCAGGCCGGGAAGCGTTCCCGCACGGCCTTGAGCATGTCGCGCCCGGTCACGACCGGGACCACGCCGACCCCCTCGGGCGCGGGCAGCGCAACCGGGCCGCTGATCAGCTCCACCTGCCAGCCCGCCGTACGCGCGGCGGCAGCCAGCGCGTAGCCCATCTTGCCGCTGGACGGGTTACTGATGTAGCGGACCGGATCGAAAAACTCCCGGGTCGGGCCGGCGGTGATCAGACAGCGGATAGGGCTTGCGTTCATGCGGAGGTCAGAAAGTGTAGGACCCAAAATGAGCGACAACGCCCAAGAGTCCACACCAAAGCCCGCCACCGAGCGTCGGGAGAACATCTGGCTGAACCTGCTCTTCAACCTGGCAGGGCCAATCCTCCTGCTGACCAAGGGCGAGAAGTGGTTCTCCTTCCTGAGTGCACCGCAGGTCCTGATCGTCGCCCTGCTCTTCCCCATCGGCTACTTCTTGTACGACCTGAAGACCCGCAAGAAGGTCAACGGCCTCTCCGTCCTGGGCTTTATTAGCGTGCTGCTCACCGGGGGGATCGGCCTGCTCAAGCTCAGCCCCACCGTCTTCGCCATCAAGGAAACGCTCCTGCCTCTGATCATGGGTGTGGCCGTCGTCGCCTCGCTCAAGACAAAGAAGCCCTTTATCCGCATGTTCCTGCTCAACCCCTCGGTCCTCGACACGGCAAAGCTGGAATCGCACCTCGACACGCCCGAGAAGCGGACCACCTTCCAGCAGGTGCTCGTGCGCTGCACGTGGATTTTCGCCGCGTCATTCCTGGTCAGCGCAGCGGTGAACTTCACGCTCACGCGCATGATCGTCACCACCGATCCGAATCTCGATCAGGCCGCCTACAACGCCGAACTGGGCACGCAGACCTGGGTCTCCTGGCTCGTCATGACCGTGCTCACCCTGCCGCTGATGGTGATGTCCATGTGGGTCCTCTTCAAGGGCATCCGCGAGCTCACCGGCCTGGGCATGGAAGACCTCATGCACGACGCCAAAAAAGATACGGCACCGACCAAGACGGAGCAGTAGGCTGGAAGGAGATTGCCCGCGAAGACACGCGAAGGAACGCGAAGACCGTTTATCGCTATAGAACTGGCGTGCGTTCGTTCCTCCAATAGCTCATGACAACCCAGTGGTGTGTCTGCTGGCTGCACATGCTCTCAACCTCAAGCAGCCAAACCGTTCCCTTCTCCCCCCTTCGTGCCTCTTCGCGTGGCTTCGCGGGCAATTTCTTGGGCACCCTCTCCCCTCCCGCAAAAAAACGCCGCCCGGATCCGGGCGGCGTTTTTGCATAAAAGAATCAGACTGACCGGTTATTCGGCGTACTTGGGCTCCTCGTCGGCGGGCTGGAGGTTTTTCGCGCGGTCCTTCATCATGATGTAGTCGCGCTTATTCTTGCCGATGTAGATCTGGCGCGGACGGTGGATGCGCGAGCCGCCCTGGGCGACTTCCTTCCAATTCGCTATCCAGCCCGGCATACGGCCGATGGCGAAAATGACAGTGAACATGTCCAGCGGCAGGCCGATGGCGGCGAGGATGATGCCGCTGTAGAAGTCCACGTTCGGGTACAGCTTGCGGTCGACGAAGTACGAGTCGCTAAGGGCCTTCTCTTCGAGGCGGCGGGCGATGTCCAGCAGCGGGTTGTCCTGCTTGAGGGCGGCGAGGACCTTTTCGCACATCTTGCCCAGGATGCGGGCGCGCGGGTCGTAGTTCTTGTAAACGCGGTGGCCGAAGCCCATGAGGCGGGCCTCGCCGCGCTTGGCGGCCTCGATGAAGCGGCTACCGTCGTCCCCGGCGTCGTGGATCTTCTGGAGCATGTTGACCACGGCCATGTTGGCCCCGCCGTGGAGCGGACCCCACAGGGCGCAGACCCCGGCGGAAACGGAGGCGAACAAATTGGCACCACCGCTGGCGACCATGCGGACGGTGGATGTGCTACAATTCTGCTCGTGGTCGGCGTGCAGGAGTAGGATCAGGTCGAGCGCCTTAACGACGTCATCGTGCGGGACGTAATCGTGGTAGGGCTCGGAAAAGAGCATGTGCAGGAAGTTCTGGCAGTAGCCCATGCTATGCTTCGGATAAACGAAGGGCAGGCCGTTCTTCATGCGGTAGGTCATGGCCGAGAGGGTCCGGACCTTGGAAAGGAGGATGGAGGCGGCCTCGTCGAACACCTCGAGGTCGCGCTCGCGGTTGTTCGTGGCCATTTCCGGGTAGTAGCAGCCGAGCGAGTTCAACATGGCCGAGAGCATGGCCATGGGGTGTGAACTGTGGGGAAATCCCTCGAAAATGCGGTGCATGCCCACGTCGATGCGGGCGTTGCGCAAGACGCGACCGGAGAACTCCGTCATCTGCTTGCGCTGGGGCAGCTCCCCGTAGATGATCAGGTACGCGGCCTCGATGAAGGTCGAGCTTTCCGCCAGCTGCTCGATGGGATAGCCACGGTAGCGCAGGATGCCCTTTTCACCGTCGATGAAGGTGATGGAGCTTTCGCACGAGCCGGTATTACCGTAACCCTCGTCGAAGGTGATAAAACCGCTCTTGGAGCGCAGCGTCCGAGTATCGATCGCCTTCTCGCCTTCGGTGCCTTCCATGAGAGGGAAGGTGTAATTTTCATTAGCAATACGAATAGTGGCGGTGTCTTCCATGAGCGGTGCTTTTTAAGTATCTGAGTTGATAACGTAGGGGAATTAATACCTCTCCTTAGAGAGATTTCACGAAGTTAGTGTACATTTGCAAGCCTTTGGCCTGACTTTTTTCCGGGTGAAACTGCGTGGCGTAGCACTTTCCGTGCGCAATCGCGCTGACAAAGGGGTAGCCATAGACGGTTTCTCCCCAGACCAAATCGGCCTGGTCGGTCTCCACATGATAGCTGTGGACGAAGTAAAACTGGTCGCGTTCGGGGTCGATCCCGTCCGTCAGGGGCGGCGGATCGCCGCGGAACTTGACGGCGTTCCAGCCCATGTGCGGGATCTTGTACTCCGGCCCGAGGCGGAAACGCTTCACCCGACCGGGGAAGATTCCCAGCCCCCGTGTGTCGCCCTCCTCGGAATGCTCGAAAAGCGTCTGAAGGCCCAGGCAGATGCCAAAAAAGGGCTTATCGGCGGCGATCCAGTCCTTCAGGGTCTGCGCCCAGCCGGTCTTCTCCAGGCGGGCCATGCAGTGCGGGATAGCCCCCTGCCCCGGAAAAACGACGGCGGCAGACTCCTCCACCCCCTCCGGCGTCGGTGCGAGGCGGATTTGCGCCCCGGCGTGCTCCCAGGCGCGGCAAACGCTGCGCAGGTTGCCCATTTCCGGGTCGATGACAGTAACGATTGGAGCTTGCTCCCTCATGCAGGGGCTAAAAGTGCGGCCCCCTAACGACTTTGTCAAATCCCCTAGTACCCGACGCGCGAACTTTCTCCCTCCTACTCAAAAACAGGAAGGCCGCCCCGCACCCGCTCAGGTAAAGCGTTTCCACAGCGAAGGCGAAAACAGCACGAGCACGGCATAGAGCTCCAGGCGGCCCATGATCATGAGCAGCGACAGAAAGAGCTTCGCCCCCTCGCTGAAGTACGAGTAGTTCAGCGTCGGTCCCACCTCGTTGAAGCCCGGTCCGACGTTAAACAGGCAGGCCAGCATGGCCGAAAGCGCCCCCTCAAAGCTCAGCCGGTGCGCGAACAGCGACAGGATCGGCACCGACACCACGCATACGATGGCCAGCAGCACGATATAGCTGATGACGTTGTCCTGGTCGTCCTTGTCCAGCACACGGCCGTTCATGTGCAGCGGGCGCACCACCCGCGGGCGGAAGGCGTGCTCGATCTGCCGGCGGGCCACCTTTAAGGCCACCACCACACGCACGACCTTCGTGCCGCCGCCGGTGGAGCCGGAGCACCCGCCCACGATCATCGCAGCCATCAGAAGCGTATGCACGGCGTTGGGCCACATCTGGAAGTCCGCCGTGGAGAACCCCGTGCTCGTCATGAGCGAGACCGCCTGGAACGTGCTCAACCGGAAGGCCTCGCCAAAATCCCCCAGCGTCCCCTCCCCCAGCAGGATCAGGGTAATGATCAGGCTGAATCCGGCCATGATCACCAGGTAGGCGACAAACTCGGTGTTCGACCACACGTAGCGGAAGTCCCCTTTGACCATGCGCAGCATGACGAAGAAGCTCGTCCCGCCCAGGGCCATGAAAATGATTACCATCCACTCGATCAGAGGACTCTGGAAGGCCGCTACGCTGCTGTTGTACGTGCCGAATCCGCCCGTGGAGACGGTGGCGAACATGTGGCAGAGCGCGTCAAACCAGTCCATCCCGCACAGATGGTACACCATCGCGCACAGCGCGGACAGGCCCAGATAGACGTACATGATCTGGAGCACGCCATGCTGGACGCGCCCCGAGTCGATATCCGTCGAGTGGCCCGAGGATTCGTTGGAAAACAGGATCTTCGCCCCGGCCCCAAGGGAGGACAGCAACGCGACGAAGAACACCACCACACCGAGGCCGCCGATCCACTGGCTCAGGCAGCGCCAGAACAGCAGGCTCGTCGGGATACTCTCCAGGTTGCTGAAAACCGAGGCCCCGGTCGTGGTCAGCCCGGATGCCGACTCGAAGATCGAATCCGCCAGCGAGGCTTCCTCCAATATCAGGTAATACGGCATGGCGCCGACCACGCTGGCCAGAATCCACCCCAGGCCGATCACGGTCAGGGCCTCCTTGCGCAGGAGCTTGTGGCCGGAGTTGCGCCCCAGCAAAATAAACAGCAGGGCCAGCGCCCCCGTGCCCGCCGAACACATCAACCACTCGTCGAAAACGCCGTCCTCGCGCACCGTCGTGTCAAAAACCTGTCCCATGGCCAGACAGACCAGGAAGGCCACGGCGAGCGTCACGACGATCACGCTCAGCAGTTTGCAGATAAGCCGGTAATTCATAAGCCGCAGCCTAGGTCAACATTTTCAGAAGCGGTTGCAGGCTGTTTTCGCGCACGATGGCGACCAGCCGGTCCCCGGGCAGGATGACATCGTCGGCCCCGGGCATCTTCGCCTGGAACTTGTGCAGGAGCACGACAATGATCGCCCCGCGTGGCCAGGAAATCTCGCGGATCTTGCGGTTGATGCAGGGGCTGTCGGAGGAAACACGCAGCTCGATGATTTTCCCGCTGCGGTCCGGCAGGGTGGCCAGCTCGGTGTAGCGGTCGAGCGTAAGGTAGCGCAGCAGCTCCTCCATGGTGGCCTTGCGGGGGGCCACGGCCAGCTCGACCCCGAGGGTCTCCTTCAACTGGTCGAGCACGTCTTCGTAGTCGGGCTTGTTGATGACGAGCTGCACGTGGCGGGCGCCGAGCTTGTTGGCCTGCAGGCAGGTCATGATGTTGTCCTCGTCGTCCTTCGTGCAGGCTACAAAGTAGTCCACGCTGCCGACCTGCTCCTCTTCCATCAGACGCAGGGAGGTGGCCGTGCCGTGAATCACCGTGATGTGCGGGAAGCGCTCCGCCAGGGAGCGGCAGGTCTTGGCGTCGCTCTCGATGATGCGGATCTTGAAGCGCGGGTTCTTCAGCAGGCGCACGAGGGCAATGGCCGTCTCGGATCCGCCGAAGAGCACCACCCGGATGTTGTCGCCGAGCTTCTCGGGCTCGAAGACCGGGCGCACCTTCATCAGGACCTCCGTGAGGCCGAAAAGGGTCAGCAGGTCACCCGGTTCCAGCACGGAGTCGGCGTCGGGCACCTCGGTGTGTCCCTCGCGCTGGACCATGCCGATGCGCATCCCCGCGGGCAGGTGCAGCTCCTTGAGCGGCTTGCCGGTGAAGCGGGACTTGCGGGCGATCCGCAACTGGTGCACCTCGATCTCGCCACGGGCGAAGTTCTCCACCGCGACGCGACCGGGGTGGCGGATGGACTTGGCCAGTTCGACCGCGCTGAGCGCCTCCGGGTTGAGCAGAAAGTCGATCCCGAAGTGCAGCTGGTAGTTGACCAGCGAGTTGTCGCTGTAGGTCTGGTCGTGGATGCGGGCGATGGTCGATTTCGCGCCGAGCGCCTTGGCCAGCGAGCACGCAATCAGGTTCGTGCGGTCGTCGCTGGTCATGGCCAGGAAAAAGTCGCAATCGCTTGCCCCGGCCTTTTGCAGAACAACGGCGGAAGCGCCGTTGCCCTCGACCACTTTCACGTTCGCCGACTCGTCCACGTCCTGTGCCGTGGACTCCGACGTCTCGATCACCGTGACGTTATGGCCGACATCGCTCAGCGTCTGACTGAGAAAACGGCCCACGTCGCCTGCCCCTACCACCAATATCTTCATAACAGCGTATTGCCGGTGCGCCCGCGGCGGTGCTTGAGGTGCCGGGTGGAGACCTCCCCGGCGGGCGTGCCCGTCATTTGCATATCCGGCCATCTTCTCGCATCCGCCCGCTCAATGAAAGCCTTTTTTACGCACCCGCTTTCCGCCGTTTGCCCCCCGGATTCCATCGACAAACGGCCCGGTTTTCACCTAAATGGGCTCATGCCTGTTTGCCCCAAAGTCGTTCTCGTCACCATGTTTGAGCCCGCTGGCCGCCCCGGAGAGATGTCGCTGTTCAAGGAACGGCTGGACCTCGCCCCCGTCGAGCTGGCCGGAACCGCCTTGAAGGATGTGCACCTCGGCGCCGAGGGTGACCTCCTCGCCCTCAGTACCGGCGTCGGCACCGCCAACACCGCCGTCTCCCTCATGTCCCTCGGACTGTGCCCGGAGGTCGATGTCTCCGAAAGCTTCTTTATTATAGCGGGGATCGCCGGGGCCGACCCGGCGGCGGCCACCCTGGGCTCGCCCGTGTGGGCGGACTGGTGTGTGGACGGCGACCTGGCCTTTGAGATCGACGCACGCGAAATCCCCTCCGACTGGGAAACGGGCATCCTGCCTCTCGGCGCGGTCCGCCCCTACGGCCCTTCCGACAACCTTCCCCTCGAAGACATGGGCCGCCCGTACCAAGTTTTCGAGTTCAACCACACCCTCGTCCAGGCCGCCCACGACCTGACCGCCGGGCTGGAGCTGGACACCTCCCCCGCTCACGAGGCATATTTGCAGAAATTCCCCGAAAACTCCGCCGCCCGCCAAGCTCCCTCTGTCCTGCGGGGCGACTGCCTGAGCGCCGCCCGGTATTTCCACGGGCAGCGCGCCACCGCCTGGGCCCGCAAGTGGATCGCGCACTGGACCGGCGGTAAGGGCCGCTTCGCCACCTGCGGGATGGAGGACTCCGGCACCCTGCACGCGCTCAAGGTCCTCGGTGAGATTGGCCACGCCAACCCCGCCCGCGCCCTGCTCCTGCGCACGGCCAGCAACTTTACCCAACCCCCGCCCGGCGAGCCCGCTACCGAGCATTTTTCCGACGAAAACACCTTCCCGGCCTTCGACCTGGCCCTCGAAAACGGCACCCGCACCGCCACCGCCGTCATCGACGCCATCCTCGCCGACTGGCCCGAGTGGAACGGGCGGTTTTAATCGTTTCTATTTTCACATATCATGGTAAACATGAAGCATAACAGCAACTAACTATGGCCAAAGATTTACCCTGGAAAAAAGCGATTGAAAAAGTGCTTCGTGAAAACGGTGGTGCCATGCATTACAAAGATATCGCGTCCCAAATAGTAAGCCAAAAGCTACGGACCAGCGTAGGGGCAACCCCAAGTGCAACCGTTTCGGCGAATATCACCTATTCAATTAAACAACAGCAGGAGAAATCTCCGTTTCGGAGAGTTAGTCCAGGGACTTTTATTTTAAATGACCCTTTAGCCTCCAGCAGCCCTAAGCAATCAAGCCGAATACCGGGCAGCAATGATGCTACGACTGAAGAACAATATACGATTATCTCCTCGTTTGGAATGTTCTGGCAAAGAGATATCGTAGAGTGGAACAGTAAGGCCAAGCTGCTGGGGATGCAGGAAATTGGCGCTGAGCCAGTTGATTTTCACGACCAACTTGGGATATACCTTCTCTATGACGGCCGTGAGGTCATCTATGTTGGGCGGGCAACTGCTCGGCCGATTGGCAAGCGCTTGCACGAGCATACCTATGATCGCCTAGCAACTCGATGGGATCGCTTTTCATGGTTTGGGCTAAAACCCGTCTCTGATGACGGCAAGCTCCGGCCACTTCCCGTCACTATTGATTCCAACGCAATTGTTCCTGCCCTCGAAGCCATCCTCATAGAAGCACTTGAACCCAGACAAAATCGGAAAAGAGGGGATGATTTGGCAGCTGTTGAATTTCTTCAAAAGGAAGACCCAGCCATTGTTAAGAAAAAAACCCAAGCACTCCTTGAAAATGCCTTGAGAAAGCTCTCTTAGGGGATCCACACTCCCCAATACATAGAGAAACGCTTAGTCTCAATCTTCCAGCCTAGGCTTGATAAGTCCGGCCAACTCTCCACACTGGGCGGGTATGGCGAAAAGCAAGCAGAGCGCGGCGGCGAAGCCCGTCGTCGGGATCATCATGGGCAGCACCTCCGACTGGGAGACGATGCAGCACGCGGCCGAGACGCTGGCCGCGCTGGGCGTGCCCTTTGAAAAAGAGGTCGTCAGCGCCCACCGCACCCCTGAAAAACTCTACGACTACGCCAAGACCGCCGAAAAGCGCGGCCTGAGCGTGATCATCGCCGGAGCGGGCGGCGCGGCCCACCTGCCGGGCATGACCGCCTCCATGACCACGCTGCCGGTCTTCGGCGTGCCGGTCCAGTCCAAGGCGCTCAGCGGCCTGGACTCGCTCCTGTCCATCGTACAGATGCCCGCCGGCATCCCCGTGCCCACGCTGGCCATTGGTCGCGCCGGGGCCATCAACGCCGCCCTTTCCGCCGCTGCCGTCATTGCCCTCAGCGATGCCAAGGTACGCCGCAAGCTCAAGGCGTTCCGCGCCAAGCAGACCGCCACCGTGATGGAAGCCCAACTGCCCGAAGCATGATCCAGCCCGGCGCGACTCTAGGCATCATGGGCGGAGGCCAGCTTGGCCGCATGTCCATCCTCGCCGGGCGGCAGCTCGGCTACCGCTTCCGCGTGTTCGAGCCCCACGCCGGCTGTGCAGCCGGGATGGTGGCCGACGAGGAGATCAACGCCCCCTACACCGACGAGGAGGCGCTCCAGCGCTTCACCAAGGGGCTGGGAGCCGTCACGTTCGAGTTTGAGAACGTCCCCGCCGAGCCGCTGGCCGTGCTTGCCTCCGGCGCACCCGTGCGCCCGCGACCCGAGGTGCTCTACGTCTGCCAGAACCGCCGCCGCGAGAAGGAGTTCCTCTCCGGGCACGGCTTCCCCTGCGCGCCCTTCCGCGTCGTGGACAGCGCCGAGTCTCTCGCCCGCGCCGTCGGCACCATTGGCCTGCCCTGCGTGCTCAAGACCGCGGACTTCGGCTACGACGGCAAGGGCCAGGTCAAGCTCAGCGAGGAGCAGGACTGGGCACAGGTCTGGGAAAATTTTGGCGCCCCGCTGGGCGTATTGGAAAGCTGGATACCCTTCGTGGCGGAGTGCTCCGTCATCGCCGCCCGCACACCGGACGGACGCGTGCGCTGCTTCCCGCTGGCGGAGAACATCCACCGCAACCACATCCTGCACATGTCCATCGCTCCGGCCCGCCTGAGCGAACAGGTGCACGAGCGCGCGGAGGAACTCGCCCGAGACATCGCCGAGGCGCTAGGTGTCGAGGGACTGATCGCGGTGGAACTCTTTGTCACGGACAAGGGAGACCTCCTCGTTAACGAACTCGCTCCGCGCCCGCACAACAGCGGCCACCACACGATCGACGCCTGCATGACGAGCCAGTTCGAGCAGCACATCCGCGCCGTCTGCGGACTGCCGCTGGGCTCCCCCGCCCTGCACACGCCCGCCGTCATGGTCAACCTGCTCGGCGATGTCTGGCCGCAGGGCCAAAGCCCCGACTGGTCCCGCCTGCTGCGGAATCCGCGCCTCAAGCTTCACCTCTACGACAAGGGCGAACCGCGCCCCGGGCGCAAGATGGGCCACTTCACCCTGCTCAGTTGCGACGGCAAGCCACCCGTGGACGAGGCCGAACGTATTTTTAACGAGATCGCACACGCTAGCGCCTGAGCCCGCCCCATCAGTCAAAAAGAGACTGCCCGCGAAGCCACGCGAAGGAGCGCGAAGAATTTCTTCCGGTGCATGACCGCCTCAGCGCCAGCGAATGTTCGGAGAGGGGATGTCCAGATATGGACATACTTGATTAAGACGTTGTCATCCTGAGCGAGCGCAGCGAGTCGAAGGATCTCCTCGTGCGTATTTCCCCATCCCAAGATACTTGTACGCGGAGAGCCTTTGAGACGCCCCGACGTGGACTTGCTCAGGATGACAACAGCCTGCCTGATTCCCCCGCTTGAGCCTCAGCCGCATCGGCAAACATTGCGAGTATCCCTGACGCGACCAGCCCGCTACCGGCCGCCTGTGTAGCGTAACAGTTGACCTTCGCGCCCCATCGCGTGGCTTCGCGGGCAAGCTCCCACCCACAAAAAAAATGGGGACCGGTTTCCCGGTCCCCTAGTATTGAATCTATACTATATACGCAGTCAGAAAAGACGTAAGGCTTACGAGCCGAGCTGCTTCATGATCATATCGGTGACCTTCTGCACGAGCGCTTCGGTCTCGTCCTTGCCCTCGGGCTTGAAGTTCTGGGGCTGGATGACGCCGGTGTCGAGCTGGCAAACCACGCCGGGGCGGAACTCCGCGTTGTCGCACAGTTCGCACTCCTTCCAGTCGGCGCGCTTCTCGGGCATGCCCAGGCTGGTGCGGATGTTCATGAGATCCTTGAGCTTCTGCGGGCCGTAGGTCTTCATGCCGCCGAGCTGAGAGGCCACGTACACCGTCTGGCAGTACGACTCGGTGTTTTCCATCTTCCAGTAGGCGTCCTCGACATCCTTACCCCAGACGATGACCCCGTGGTTTTCCATCAGGATCGACTGGTGATCGGGCGCGAGCTTGCCCACGGTCGCAGCCATCTCGGGCGAGCCGGGGGTCTCGTAGGGAGCCAGGCCGATCTGGCCAAGGAAAACTTCCGGCTCGGGGATGAGGCAGGTCGGCGGGACCATGCCGCACACGGCAAAGGCGGTGGCGTAGATCGGGTGCGCGTGCACGCAGGACTTGGCCTCGGGCGTGGCCTTCATGATGGCCAGGTGCGTGTTGCACTCGCTGGTGCGCTTACGCGTGCCGGCGACCTGCTTGCCGTCCATGTCCACGAGGCAGATGTCCTCGGGATTGATGTAGCCCTTGGAGATCAGGGTCGGCGTGCAAAGCACGAGGTTGTCACCGACGCGGATGGTGATGTTGCCGCCGTTGCCGTCGCAGAAGCTGCGGGCCCAGATACGGCGGCCCATGTCGCACATGCGCTCCTTGAGTACCTTGATTTCGGGCGAGTTAAAGAAAGCCTGGATCGCCTCGGGGGTCTTCGGGTCCGTGCCCGGGGTCCAGTGAAACTCGTAGTCGGGGACGATCGGCTCGGCGGGCTTGCTGGCAGCAGAGGTGGCCACGGCGGACTTGCCGTTGCGGCCCTTTTTGAGGGCGTCGCGGATGGCGTCGCGCCCGGAAGGAGTGATCACCGCGCTGTCGGGAATGCTGGTGACGTCGCCACCGGCGGCCACGAGTTCGGCAATATCTTTGGCTGTGTAAACCTTCTTCATGATAAATGTGCGGTTGGGTAAAAAGTCAGGATGCGGGCTGGTAGTTTAAATTCTCGATGATGGCGGCGTTGTAGGCGTCGATGGGCGTGGGCCGCTCGAAAGGCGCGGTCGCCTCGGCTCCCTCGACGAAGCCGATGATGTCCCCGCGGGAAGCACCCAGGTCGTCGTACACGACGACGGAGGCGGACTTCGAGATCAGCTCCTCGCCGGGCTGCGAGAGCTGCGGGCGGGACATGGGGCTGACGATCATCCAGCGGGCCCCGCGAAAGGCGGGGTCCTGGCGGCTGAGAGTGACTCTCCCGATGACGCGTCCGAGTCTCATGGCTAGTCGATGATCCCCATGACCATGTTGCGCAGCGGCGAGTGTTCATCGCCCACGTGCTCGCGCGCGCTGCTGCCGTCGGTGGTATAAAAAACCCGATCGCCAATACCTGCCCCTTGCTCGTCCATGGCAATGACGGGGTCGCCGGTTTCCCGGCCCTCCTCGTCGATGCCCTGGAGAATGAGCAGACGCCATCCCCTGAGGGTCTTGTGACAGACCGTCGAGGTGATGTTACCGTCTACGCGGGCGAGGATCATGGCGATGGGCGATTGAGTTATGCGGGAAAAATAATTCAGGAACGAAGAACCAAGCACAAAGAACCAGGAACTTCCTAGTACATCTGGAGGTTGTCCACCATGACGCAGCGGCGGCGGCGGGTGAAGGTGTCGGGCGTGGTAATGCCCTCGCCGGTGGTCGTGGCGATGGAGAAGCTGGAGTAGCCCTCGCCGCCGGTGCCCAGCCCGGCCAGGCAGGAGCCGTTCTTCACAAACACGGTGGAGTCGAGCGCGCGGGCCATCATGCCCATGTGTTCGACGTTCAAAGAGTGGATCATGGACGAGTGCTTGTATCCATGTTCGGATACGCGGGCCAGCTCGATGGCCTCCTCGATGTCGCGCACGCGCACCACCGGGACCATCGGCATCATCTGCTCTTCCATGACAAAGGGGTGGTCCGCGTCGGTCTCGGCGAAGAGCAGCTCGGTGTTCGCCGAGCAGCTCGCACCGGCCACTTCGGCCAGGCGGGTGGCATCCGCGCCCACGAGATCGCGATTGAGCACCGGGTGCGAGCAGCCGCCGCCGTCCTTCTTGTAGGTGAAGGCGGCCTCGGTCAGCTTGGCCAGTTGCGCGTCGTTGATCTGGACGGCTCCGGCTTCCTTGAAGGCCTGGAGGAACGCGCCGTAAATCTTGTCGAGGACGAAGATCTGCTTTTCGCCCACGCACAGCAGGTTGTTGTCGAAGGCGGCACCGACGATGATATCGCGGGCGGCCTTCTTCAGGTTGGCGGACTCGTCCACCACCACGGGCGGGTTGCCCGGACCGGCGCAGATGGCGCGCTTACCGCTGGCCATGGCGGCGTTGACCACGCCGGGACCGCCGGTGACGCACAGCAGGTTCACATGCGGCGACTTGCACAGGGCAGAGAAGGACTCCAGCGTCGGCTTCTCGATGATCGTCACGAGATTTTCGATACCGACTTCGTCCTTGAAGAGACGGTTATAAAAACGGATGGCCTCGGCCGCGCAACGGGCACCGCCTGGGTGCGCGTTGAAAACGACGCCGTTACCCGCGGCAACCATGCTGACGATGTTACAGCTGATGGTCGGGATGGAGTGAGTGACCGGCGTGATCGCGCCGACGACGCCGAAGGGCGTGTTCTCCTCCATCGTGATCCCGTGATCGCCGCTCATGCCGCGCGGGGCGAGCCACTCGACGCCGGGCAGGCCGGGGATGCCGGAGAGCTTGGCAATCTTGTGCTCCAGACGGCCGATCTTCGTTTCGTCGAACTCGAGCTTGCCCCACTCCTGAGCCTTCTCGGCGCAGGTGCGCTTGACGATGTTGACGATCTTCGCGCGCCCGGCGATGCCGAGCTTGCGCAGCTGCTTCTGGGCATGGGCGGCGGCTTCAGAAGCCTCGCCCGCATCCTGGAAGACCCCGTCGCGGCCCTTGGCCGAAGAGGAGGTCTTGCTGCAACCGCAATCGGCGCTCTTGGCGGAGGCCGCCTGCTGGCCGAGTTTTTTCAAAACGTCTTCCACCACGGATTTGAGCGTGGCTTCGTCAATGTTCAGACTCATGGGAAGTTGGGATTACGCGTGTGGGAGGTTGCTCAGGGCTTGTCCTTGTAGACCTGTTGGCCGAGCACATCGACCGTGTCCACAATGCCGATGACGGCGGCGTCCACCGGAAGCTGTTTCATGCCGTCGGTCTGACGGGCGGAGCTGCCCGAGCAGAACAGGACCATCTCACCGGCACCGGCACCGAGCCGGTCCACGGCGACGATCGTGTTCGAGCCGTCGCGGAGCTGTCCGGGGTTGGCCGGGTCCACCACCTGGGGCCGCAGCACCAGCAGGCGCTGCCCCACCATGGCGGGGTCCTTTTTCGTCGAGACGACGTGGCCGATGACTTTGGCGAGAAACATCTTTATTAAGTTTGAGAGTTTGAGAGTTCCTGGTTCGAGAGTTCGCAGTGCCGGTGCGTCTGGCCACGAGGGGCGCGCACCGGCAACTTTCAAACTCTCAAACGTTCAAACGCTCAAACACCCGTCAGGGTTCCGGGTTACTTCTTGGCGGGGGCCTTGATGAGGCTCTTGCTCAGGTCGTCGTGCGGACGCGCGATGACGTGGGCGCTGACCACTTCGCCGAAGGCGGAGGCAGACTGCGCGCCGGCGTCGATGGCGGCCTTGACCGCGGCGACGTCGCCGGTGATGGTGGCGCTGACCAGAGCGCTACCGACGTTCTTCATCGGGCCGACCAGCTCGACATTGGCTGCCTTGAGCATGGCATCAACGCCCTGCACGAGCGAGATAAGACCTTTGGTTTCGAGGAGTCCGAGTGCTTGGGACATGATTGCATGAGTTAAGTTTTCGTTGGGTTGGTGTTGAAAGTCGTGTCAGGAGGCCGGGGCCAGGCGCGCCTGCATGAAGCGGTACACTTCGCGGGCGACGACCAGCTCTTCGTTGGCCGGAATGACGAGGCCCTTGATCGCGGCATCGTCGGTGGTGAAGGTCCCCTCGCCTTTGAGGGAATCGTTGGCGGCCGTGTCGAGCTTTAACCCGAAGGGCTCAAGCCCCGCGCAGACCGCCGAGCGCAGGAAGGAGTTGTTCTCGCCGATACCGCCGGTGAAGGCGATGGCGTCGATGCCGCCCATCTGCCAGAAGAAGCTGCCCGCCCACTGCCGGATGCTGTGCACCAGGACATCGAGCGCGAGCTTCGCGCGTTCGTTCCCCGCCGCAGTGGCTTCGAGGATGTCGCGCAGGTCGTTGCTGACGCCGGAGAGGCCGAGCAAGCCGCCCTCTTTCGTCATCTGACGCTCGATCTCGTCGATGGAGAGGCCGCCGACCTTCAGCATGTACGGGACCGCCATCGCATCGAGGTCGCCCACACGGTTGTTTTGCGGGACGCCGCCCTGCGGCGAAAAGCCCATGCTGGAGCCGATGGCGACGCCGTTGCGGATGCCCGTGATGGAGCTGCTGCCGCCGAGGTGACAGGAGACGACGCGCAGCGGCTTGTCCACCGGCGTATCACCTTTCTGATACAGGCGCTGAACCTTCTCGGCGACATCGTCGCGCCCGAGCAGTTGCGCGGAACGCTCGGCCACGAACTTGTGGCTCGCGCCGTGGAAGCCGTAGCGGCGTACGCCCAGCTCGTACCAGATCTCGGGGACGGCGTAGCGGCAAGCCGCGGGGGCCATCCACTGGTAAAACGCCGTCTCGAAGAGCGCCACACGCGTGACCTTGGGCATGACCCGGGCGAACTGCTTGATCCCGGCAGCGTAGGCCGGGTTGTGCGCCGGGGCCATGGCCTCGAAGCCCTTGAGGGCCTCCAGCACCTTATCGTCGGCCTCGACACAACCGCTGAGCTTCTTGCCCAGGACGGTCTTGAAGCCGACCGCGTCCAGGTCGTCCGCGCCCTTGAGGTGCCCCTGCTCGGAGAGAGACTTGATACAGTCCTCGATCACCGGGCCGAAGTCCTCGACGCGCTCGTACCCTCCCTTGGCCAGGAGAGTCTCCGCCCCGCCGCCCAGCTCGAAGAGCCGGTACTTGAACGAGGTTGAGCCGAGATTGGAGACGAGAATTTTCACAGCGTACTTACGCGTTTGAAAGTTTGAAAGTTTGAGAGTTGCTCAGAGTCCTGCCCACGAAGGCTCCGGACTCTCAAACACTCAAACTCTCAAACACATGAACTTATTTAGGCGATCCAGGGACCGAGCTTGGAAAGGTCGTCGTGCGGGCGGGGGATCACCTGGACGCCGACCACCTGGCCAACGCTCGAGGCGGCTTCCGCGCCAGCGTCAACGGCGGCCTTGACCGCGGCGACGTCGCCCGTGAAGAAGCCCGTGACGATCCCGCTGCCGATCTTTTCCCAGCCGGCGAGGGAGACGTCAGCCGCCTTCAGGGCGGCGTCGGTGGCTTCGAGCAGGCTGATCAGGCCCTTGGTTTCGATCATGCCGATAGCTTGTTTTGCCATTTTCGGAAGGGTGTTTGGGAGTTGCTTGGATTACAGTTCGAACTGCTTGATGAGGTCCGGGTGCGGACGGGGGATGACGTGCGAGGAAACGAGTTCGCCCACGCGCGAGGCAGCTTCGGAGCCGGCGTCCACCGCCGCTTTGACGCTGCCGACGTCGCCCTTGACCACGACGGTGATGAAGCCGCCGCCGATCTGGACGCTGCGGGCCAGGGAGACCCCCGCCGCCTTGACCATGGCGTCGCTGGCTTCAACGCTGCCAACGTAGCCCTTGGTTTCGACCATGCCTATTGATTCGCTCATTGTGTGTTGTTGGGTTGGTATTTAAGTCGGGTTCTGAAAACGTGTAGTGAAAAACGGATACGCGGGCCAATTACTTGACCAGCTCCACCTGGCTTTTCGGGCCGAGGCGGCAGGCGTTGCCCTCGTCGGTGTCGATGTGGACCTCCAGCTTGAAGGATTTGTCCACGCGGACGAAAATGCGGTCGAAGGTCACGCCGAGCTCGCCGCCCACGCGCATCTTCATAAAGTCGCCCTGCTTGACGCCATAGAACGCCGCATCCTCCGGCGCCATGTGCACGTGCGGAGCGGCGCGGATGACGCCCTCGTCGAGTTCGAGGAATCCCTTCGGCCCCATCAGCATGCAGCCGGGGGTACCCTTGATGTCGCCAGACTGGCGCACCGGGATATCGTAGCCCAGCGCGATCGCGTCGGTGAAGGCGAGCTCAACCTGATTGAGCGGGCGGCACGGGCCGAGAATGCGCAGGTTGGAAATCACGCGGCTGCGCGGGCCCACGAGGGTGACGGACTCCTGAGCGGCGTACTGCCCCTCTTGATAGAGCCACTTCATCGGCGTGAGCTGGTGGCCGGGGCCAAAAAGCTTTTCCACCGCCTCGGGGGACAGGTGGCAGTGCCGGGCGCTGGTGTTCACCACGAGGGGATTGGGCGCCTGACGGGCAGCGGGCGCGGCCTTGCCGAGCTGCTTGTAAATGCTCTCGCGAACCAGCCGCTCGATGGCGGCCCGGGTCAGGTCAGGAGTAGCTTGGGCCATGGAAATTTGAAAGGGGCTTGAAAGGTTTCTAGAAGATTATGCACGAAAACTCTCAAAATCTTCCACGCCTGTCAACGCCTATTTTTTCCCCTTTTTCCCCAAAATACAAAAATATTCGGCGACCACCACTTGTCACCGAATAGAAACATCCCCGACATCATTGTCCATCTGCCCAGAGGCAACGCCTCCCCTCCAGGCGTACACTCATCTGCCAATTCTACGAATTTATAAATCGTGAATTTACGAATTTAAAGGCCGCCCAGGCGAAAAGCAGAGCGCTGAGGGCGACGAACCAGTCGCCATAGCGGACATACGGGCTGAGACGCCCCGACCAGCGCAAGTCCCGGCGCAGGTCAAAGACACCCGTATCCTGGCAGTAGATGGAACCATTGTGCCCGATGAGCACATCGCGGATGCGGCCCTGCTCATCGATCCAGCCACTCCAGCCGTGGTTGCCGCACCGCAAGACGGGGCGGCGCGTCTCCACCGCCCGCAGCACAGAGTGGGCGGCATGCTGGATCGCCCCACCCTCCTGGCCGTACCAGGCATCGTTTGTCACCACGAGGAGAAAATCCGCCCCACCCGCGGCCATCTCCCGCGCGAGTTTCGGAAAAATGTCCTCGTAGCAGATGAGCGGCCCGGCGTTGACGACCCCGTCCGGCAGATCGACCGGGATCACGACCGGGCCGGGGCCGGGAGCGATATCCTCCGTGGGGACGAACTTGCCCAAGAAGGGCAGCAGCTTGCGAAACGGCACGAACTCGCCGTAGGGCACGCGCTTCTGCTTGCCGTACCAGTCGGCGTAAACGCCGTCAACCGGGTCGATCAAAAAGACGGCGTTGTACCAGTGACCGTCCACAATGGCGAGATGGCCCGAGAGCAGCGGTACACCAACGGAGGCGTCGAGCTGCTCGACCCAGGCCTGCATGCGCGGGTCCTCAGGGTCCAGCAGCGGGCCGGGCGTGGCCGCCTCCGGCCACACGATAAGGTCCGGCTGCATGAGTGCCGCCCGCTGGGTAAGCGAGCTGAGCGTCATCAGGTTATCCCGGAAATACTCCGCATCCCACTTCTTTTGCGGGTCGGTCCAGGGCTGCACCACCCCCGCCCGGAACAGCGGGGCCGTCTCTTCGGCGCGAGGGATGGTTTTGAAGAAAAGCCAGAGGCTGCCCAGGATCATGGCCAGCGCGAGCATGAGCTCGGGACTTACCCGCAAAAAGCGAGTAAACCCACCGCCTGGAGATCCACCTGCGAAGAGCCCCCCGAGCGAGAACGCCCCCGAGAATGACCGCTTCGGGCGCGGCGCGTGCAGGAGCGAACGCCCCAGGCTGCGGTACGGACGGCCACGCGTGGAGCCTTCCCCCTCCGCCTCACTGTCGTCGGTGGCATCGACGGCATGAGCGTCAGCGGCGACGTATTTTTCTTCGGCAGAGGTCCCCATGCCCACCGTCCCGGTGACGCGAGCGCCCTCCCCTGCCTCGTCATCCTCCTCATCGGCGTCTGGGGCCTCAGGCGGATGAAAAAGCCGCCAGCCGTAACCGGCCAGGGCGAGGTTAAAAAAGATCAGGATGAACGACACCCCGTAGGCCCCGGTCCACGCGGCCACCGGGAGCATCGGCGGGCGCTGCCACTGGCTGACGGCCAGCGTCGCCCACGGGAAGCCAAAAAACAGCCAACTGCGGACCCACTCGGTCACGACCCAGCCCCCGGCCAGCCCGAGCAGGGCGATCAGCCGGAGCCGCAAGGGGCGCTCCACCGCCGGGGGGAAAAGCCAGCGGGCGGCGGCGTACCAGGGGAGATTAAACCCGGCCATGATGCCGGAAAGGATGACGAGCGCGACCCAGCCCATCGGCGGCTCCATGTGGCGCAACCAGATCAGCAGGCAAAACCAAGTCACGGCGGACGCGCCCCAGGAGCCCAACAGCCAGACGCGCCAGCGGGGGCGGGCCGTCGTCCACATCAGCAGCGGCACGGCCAGCACGTAGGCGGCCTCGGCCACGTCAAAGGGCGGAAAGGCGACGACGCCGAAGAGCACGGTCAGCGCCAGGGCGGCGACCGCGTAAAAGCGCCGCAGGGGCGCTGGTGTGGACTCGGCCCCCTCCGGACGGCTCATAACGGCTCTGGCTGAAACGGCCTGCGCGGCGACTACTTGCTGGCCATTTGCGGGCCCTGCACGATTTCCCAGCCTTCGTCGCGCACGAGTTCCTCGGCCTTTTTCCACTTGATGGACTGGGTTTCGGTGCCCTTGCGGATGGTGACCATCTCGTTGCGCCCGATCTTGGGTAGCTCGCGCTTGACCGGCTGGACCTTGGGCAGCTTGATCGGCTTGCCGTCGGCGGTGCGGCCCGCGGGGGCCTGACCGGCGGGAGCGACAGCGCCGGGCGCTGGGGCGTTGTCCGGGCCGGTGGCCTGGGCGCGCTTTTGCAGCTCCATCAGGCGGCGGCGGGCGGCCTCCAACTGCTCAGGGCTGTGGATAATGGCCACGCGGAAGAGCCCGGTGCAGATGTCCGTGCGGACGCGGCCCATCATGTCCTGGAAGTAGGTAAAGGCCTCGGACTTGTACTCGACGAGGGGGTCTTTCTGGCCGTAGCCGCGCAGGCCGACGGCGCGGCGCAGCTCCTCCATCTCGGTCAAGTGGTCCTGCCAGTTCTTGTCAATGGCGCGGGTGAGCACGTAGCGCTCCAGCCCCTTGAAGGCTTCCGGGTCCTCGGCGGCGGCGCGCTGCTCGTAGGCCTTGGCGATGCGCTCGGAGAAGAGCGCCAGCAGTTCGTTGTGGGTCTTGCTCTCGCACTCCTGAGCCTCGATAGCGACGGGGAAGTGCATGTTGAGCCAGTTCAGCAGGTTTTCGAGGTCTTCGGCCTCGGGCTGCTTGTCCGGTCCGGCGGCGATGGTATCCAGACGGGCTTCCATCTCCTCAGTCACCATCTCCATGATGACCTCGCGCGGGTCCTCGCTGTGGAGGGCGTCATTGCGGATGCCATAGATGACCTCGCGCTGCTTGTTGAGCACGTCGTCGTACTGGAGCAGGCGCTTGCGGATGGAGTAGTTCTGCTGCTCGACCTTCTTCTGCGCCGACTCGATGGAGCGGTTCAGCAGCGGGTGCGCGAGCACCTCACCCTCTTGGAAGGAGCTTTGGAGAATCTTGGAGATGGGCCCGGCGTTGGCGAACAGGCGCATCAGGTCGTCTTCGAGCGAGATGAAGAACTTCGAGCGCCCGTTGTCGCCCTGACGCGCGCAACGGCCGCGCAGCTGGCGGTCCACGCGGCGGGACTCGTGGCGCTCGGTGCCGACGACCATGAGGCCGCCCTTTTCGTTGATCCCCTGCCCCAGCTTGATGTCCGTGCCGCGCCCGGCCATGTTGGTGGCGATGGTGACGGAGCCGGGCTGGCCAGCCTGGGAGACGATCTCGGCCTCCTGCTGGTGAAACTTCGCGTTGAGCACGCTGTGGGGGATCTTCGTGCGGGCGAGCAGGCGGCTGAGCACCTCCGACGCCTCGACCGAAGCGGTGCCGACGAGCACGGGCTGGCCCTTTTCGTGGGCGGCCTTGATGTCCTCGATGACGGCATTGTACTTCTCACGGCGGGTCTTGAAAATGACGTCGTTCTCGTCCACGCGCTTGCAGGGCTTGTGCGTGGGGATGACCATGACCTCCAGGCCGTAAATGTCGTGGAACTCGCCCGCCTCGGTCTCGGCCGTACCGGTCATCCCGGCCAGCTTTTCGTAGAGGCGGAAGTAGTTCTGGATGGTGATGGTGGCGTAGGTCTTGGACTCCTTCTCGATCTTGACCCCTTCCTTGGCCTCGACGGCCTGGTGAAGTCCGTCGGACCAGCGGCGGCCCGGCATCATGCGGCCCGTGTTTTCATCGACGATGGCGACCTTGCCCTCGTGGATGACGTACTCCTTGTCGCGCTCGTAGAGGGAGTAGGCGCGCAGCAGTTGGCTGATGCAGTGGATGTCCTCGGAGCGCTTGCCGAAGAGCTCCTCTTCCTTCTGCTTCTCTTTCATTTTCTCCTCGTCGGAGAGGGAGCGGTCGCTGTCGATCTCGTTGAAAATCGTGGGCAGGTCCGGCAACATGAACGCGTCGGGGTCGTCCGGACGCAGGGCGCAGCGGCCCTTTTCGGTCAAGTCGCTCTGGTGCTGCTTCTCGTCGATGGTGTAGTAGAGCTCCTCCTTGAGGGCGTACATGATCTTCTTCTGGAAGTCCGAGTGCATCTCGGTGTCGTACTTCTCGAAGGCACGGCGCAGGGCTCCGTGCTCCATCATCTTCATCAGCGTGCGGTTCTTCGGCATGCCGAGCTTGACCTGGACGAGCTTGCCGAGCGCTTCCTCGCGGGCGTCCTTGTCCGGGTTCTCGCTGGTAAGCACCTCGATAGCCGAGTTGGCCAGCTCCGTGCAGAGCTTGGTCTGGAGGGAGACGAGCTTCTGGACGCCGGGCTTGTGGTCGAGGAAGGGAGCCTGGCGTTCTTCCGCCACGGGGCCGGAAATAATCAGCGGCGTGCGGGCTTCGTCGATCAGGATCGAG
The DNA here is from genome assembly GCA_030673825.1 of Verrucomicrobiota bacterium JB024. Lineage (GTDB taxonomy): Bacteria > Verrucomicrobiota > Verrucomicrobiia > Opitutales > Cerasicoccaceae > Ruficoccus. The sequence continues at coordinate 21,932 of JAUTCS010000014.1, forward strand.
TCGATTTCGTCCACGATCACGTAATAGTGCTCGCGCTGGACCTGGTCCTGCGAGCGCGTGGCCATGCCGTTGTCGCGCAGGTAGTCGAAGCCCAGCTCGGAAGCCGTGCCATACGTGAGGTCGCACTGGTAGGCAGCGCGTTTTTCCTCGGGGGGCTGCTGGTTCTTGATCACCCCGACGGTGAGGCCGAGGAACTTGAACAGGTGGCCCATCCACTGGGCGTCGCGCTCGGCCAAGTACTCGTTAACCGTGCACAGCTGGCAATTGCGTCCGGAAAGGGCGTTGAGGTAAAGCGGAAGCGTGGAGACGAGGGTTTTACCCTCACCGGTCGCCATTTCGGCGATGCGGTTATCGTGCAGGGCCATCCCGCCGATCAGTTGCACGTCGTAGTGGACCATTTCCCAGCGCAGCATATGGCCCATGACTTCGACATCCTTGCCGCAGAGGCGGCGTGCGGCGTTTTTCACCGTGGCGAAGGCCTCGGGCAGAAGCTCGTCCAGGGCGGCGCGGCCGGCTTCGGCCAGGCGGTCGGGGTCGGGATTGTCACCGAGGCGGGCGCGGGTCTCCTCCATCGCCTTGGTGTAGCGGGCGCGGAACTCGTCGGTTTTGGCGCGCAGCTGTTCGTCGCTGAGGGACTGGTATTCCGTCTCAAGCTTGTTGATTTGTGCGACGATGGGCAGGGCTTTCTTCAGAAAGCGCCGGTAGTGGCTGCCCGCGAATTTTTTGAAAATCTTCGTGATCATGATCGGATATTTCCGTTTCCGAAAAGGAAAAGCCGGAAATGTTGCCAACAAATCCCCCCCTTGGCAAGCTCCGGCTGGAGCAGCTTTCAGGGGCCAGCCCCTACGGCGCTACGCGCCTACCCCGGGAAGGACATTGTCCTGCACCTGTGGTGGTGCGCACCACGGATGCCTTCGCCTAGAGCCAAAGGCATGAACGCCGATACGAGCCCCCCCCTTCTGGCTGTGCACCTACACGGCAAGAAGGGCCGCTACCCCCGCAACAAAAAATAATAAGGTGGTGACCCAGTTTTGATGCCTTCGCTCTGCGATTACCGGAAATGAGCATCGCTCATTTCCGGTAATCGCAGACACGATGCGCAGCATCGAAAGTGCAGGCTGTGCCTGCCGCGGGTCTGGGCTGCGCAAGCCCAGATTCTCAACGCATGCCCTGCCTGCTAGTCCTCGACGCGTTCGGGGTCGGGGTAGTCGCCACCGCCGGACTTGAGGAGCTCGTCGAAGTACGCGATGGTCTTTTTCAGGCCTTCTTCGAGCGCCACGGTCGGCTCCCAACCAAGTTTTTCGCGGGCCTGGGTGATATCGGGCTTGCGCTGCTTGGGGTCGTCCGAGGGCAGCGGCTCGAAGACGAGCTTCGACTTACTGCCGGTCAGGGCGATGACCTTTTCGGCCAGCTCGCGGATGGTGAACTCGCCCGGATTGCCGATGTTGCACGGCCCGGTAAAGCCCAACTCGTTGTCCATCAGCCGGATCATGCCCTCGATCAAGTCGTCCCGGTAGCAGAACGAGCGGGTCTGCTGCCCCTCACCGTAGATGGTGATGGGCTCGTCCCGGAGGGCCTGGACGATGAAGTTGGACACCACGCGGCCATCCTTGGGATGCATGCGCGGGCCGTAGGTATTAAAAATGCGGATGACGCGGATCTCGATCCCGTGCTGGCGGTGGTAATCGAAAAACAGGGTCTCGGCCACGCGCTTGCCCTCGTCGTAGCAGGAGCGAATGCCGATCGGGTTGACGTTGCCCCAGTAGCTCTCCTCCTGCGGGTGGACGCTCGGGTCACCATCTACCTCCGAGGTCGAAGCCTGGAGGACGCGGGCTTTTACGCGCTTGGCCAACCCGAGGACGTTGATCGCGCCCCTGACGGAGGTTTTGACCGTCTTGATCGGGTTAAACTGGTAGTGCACGGGCGAGGCCGGACAGGCGAGGTTGTAGATCTGGTCCACCTCGGCCTTGAAGCCGTCCACGATGTCGTGCCGCACGAACTCGAAGTTGTGGTCGTCGAGCAGGTGCATGATATTGGCCTTGCGGCCAGTGAAGAGGTTATCGAGGCAAATAACCTCGTGCCCCGCGCCCAGAAGCCGTTCACACAAATGGCTCCCGAGGAAGCCCGCACCGCCGGTAACAAGAATTCGCATAGTGTTAGTAGAGCTTATCGGCACGCGGGGAAAAGCCTAAAGTGCGGGTTGCACCCGCTGACACTCCGGCTGGAGCAGCAACGAGGGCCTGCGCCCCTACGCGGCCAGACAGGCCGCCCCCCCGGCAACAAAATGCCCCTACTGGTGACCCAGGGGCGAAACGTCGGTCTGACGAAACTCCTCAGCCAACCGGTCCAGCTCCTCGACCGCCGCCAGGCGCTGGGCAAAGGTCAACTCGGCCCCGCGCAGGAGCGTCGCCTCCGCCGCCCCCTCGAACGTGGCGTAGTACCACGGGTCGTCCCGCCAGCGGATATGGTGCCTGCCGTCAGTGACTTTCATGGTCTTCTTTTCTTCTCAACATCACCAAAGGAGCAACCACGGCACATGAATCTTCGAGAAAAGGATTTGTATATATCCATCGAACCAGCGCTTTGATTGGGATATGGGGATCAAACGTTAACGTCTGATTGAATCGAGTCAATTGGTCATACCCCGAAGTAAAATACATATCGTTGGCGACCAGATCTAGCCTACCTTCTATATCGGAACAATCTCGTGCTACATGAAAATAAGTATCTTCACACAGACGCTTCCCGTCTTTTATCTTTGCACTAGATGCAAACAATAACCATCCACTGACCCAAAAGATATCAGGTAATCTTAAGGCATCTAGACTCCACATGTCGTACGATTCAATTTCATTCAGCGCTGAAGATACCTGCTCATACATACGGAGCGAAGAGACGGGATACTCCTTGGTTTCCTTTGACGACACTCCAGCTTTTATAAAGCCACCATTAATTCCGCCGGAAATATCCTCAGTCTTCGTTATCTTAGTCGGCACGTTATTGCCTAATAACTCTTCATATGCCGCGGCAATGAAAGCAGTATCGAGATAGACCAAACTAATGAATTTCATATCTCCGCAGTTGAATGTTATTTTCTCTCCTTTTCCCCTGCCTCGTACCGCTCGATCCACGCCTTTGACCACGCCTCGTAGTCGCCGGCCTCGATATGTTCGCGGGCCTGGCGCATGAGGTCGAGGAAGAAGTGGCTGTTGTGCAGGCTCAGGAGGGTGTGGCCGGTGATCTCGTTGGCCATGTTGAGGTGGCGCAGGTAGGCGCGGCTGAAGCGGCGGCACGTGTAGTTGTCCAGGCCCTCCACGAGCGGAGCCGGGTCGGCCTTGAAGCGCTCGTTGCGCAGGTTGATCAGCCCGTCCGGGGTGAAGGCGTTGCCGTGACGCGCCAGACGGGTCGGCATCACGCAGTCGAACATGTCCGCGCCCAGCGCGATCATTTTCAACAACTGCGGGGGCGTCCCCACCCCCATGACGTAGCGGGGCTTGTCGGCGGGCAGGTGCGGGATGGCGGCGGCCACCTGCTTGAGCATCTCCTCCTCCGGCTCGCCCACGCTGACCCCGCCGATGGCGTAGCCGGGGAAGTCCATCGCCGCGAGCGCCTGGGCGCACTCGGCCCGCTGCTCCGCGAAAACCGACCCCTGTACGATCCCGAAGGCATGGTGCCCACGGGCGAACCACCCGTCCGCCTCCGCGATGTCGCGAAACTGCTTCGCCCAGCGCACGGTGCGCTCCAGCGCCTGGCGGCTGTCCTCCTCGGAGCAGGGAAAGGGCGGGCACTCGTCTAAAACCATGGCGATATCGCTGCCGAGGGCCTTCTGGATGCGGAAGCACGACTCCGGGTTGAGGAAAATCTTGGTCCCGTCGAGGTGGGACTGGAAGCGGATGCCCTCCTCGGTGATTTTGCGGATCTTGGCCAGGCTGAAGACCTGGAAGCCGCCGCTGTCGGTCAGGATCGGCCCGTCCCAGGCCATGAAGTTGTGCAGCCCGCCGAAGGACTCGATCAGCTCCGGGCCGGGCCGGAGGTTCAGGTGGTAGGTGTTGCCCAAAATGATCTGCGCGCCTATCTCGACGAGCTGCTCGCAGGTCAGGGCCTTGACCGTACCCTGCGTGCCCACAGGCATGAAGATCGGGGTCTGGATCTCCCCGTGACGGGTCTTGAGGACGCCGCGGCGCGGACCGCCGGGGTTGGCGGCGGGCAACCCGTTCGAGTCGGGGGCTTTGATTAACCGAAAAGTCTTCTCCACCCGGCCAGCGTGGAAGCTCCCGCCCCCGCGGCAATGCTATTTTTGCGCGGGAAAGGGTCAGGCCGCCCGCCACCGTCGACGCCAGATCAGCGCCAGCGGGCACGCCACCGAGAGCGCCAGCGCCACGCTCAGGACGAGCAGGTAGTGGGCTTCGCTGATCTGGGTCAGGCTCGTGGGCCGAAAAAAACCGAAAACAAAGACCGCCACGCACGCCGCCAGCCCAACCACGCAGGACAACGCCATTCCGAGGTTTCCGCCGGGCACGCGGTAAGGCCGGGGGCGCTCCGGGTGGGTTTTGCGCAGCCGCCACGCGGCCAGAAACAGCAGCAGGTACATTCCTACGTAGAGCTGCACCAGCAGCGCGCTCAGCAGCCAGAACGTGCTCTGCACACCCGGCACGACAATGAAAAACAGGCAGATGAGCGAGCCGACCACGGCCTGTGCGTAGAGCATGCCCGGGGCGATGTCCCCGGAGCGCCCGCTGAAGCGCTTCGGCAGGAAGCCGTCCCGTCCGGCGCGGGCCATGGAAATGGGCGTCCCAGCCATCCACCCGGCGATTTCCCCCGTGGCATCGAGCCAGAGCGCCAGCGCGAAAAATCCCGCCAGCCACGGCAAAGCGGCATTGTCGGCGAAAACCGCCCGGACGGCCTGCACGAGCCCGGCGGCGATATTCAATTCGCTGTCGGGCACCAGCACGGAAATCGAAAGGGTCGCCGGGACCAGCAGCAGCACGGTCAGCCCGATGGCCAGAAACGACGCGCGCGGGTAGTTCTTTTCCGGGCGGTGGACCTCGTTGGCGCGAGCGCCCATCAGCTCCACCCCGGCGAAGATCATGATCGTCGAAATCCCGAAGCTGAGGTTCCCCGGCTGGCTCAGGTCCGGCAGTAGCGTGTGCCAGTCGAGCGAGAGGTACGAGTGCTCCCCGCGCAGGACATGATAAAGGGCCAGCGCAACCAGCAGCCCACCGGGTAGGGCCGTGCCCACGAGCGAGCCGAGGATGCCGATCTTGCCCGTGGCGTGGAGCCCGCGGGCCGTCACCCAGGTGGTCAGCCAGATCGTGCCAACGACCACGGCCACCGTGTAGGGCTTGCTCGCGGCCAGGGCGGCGTCCCCGAAGCCGATTGCCAGCATGGACGCGCTCCCGGTCAGGATCACGGTCCAGAAGATCAGATTCTGCTGCCACTGGAGCCAGGTGGCGACGAAGCCCCAGTCCTTGCCGAAGGCCTCGCTCACCCAGATGTACACTCCGCCCTCGTGCGGCCAGCCCGTGGCCAGCTCCGCCGCCACCAGCCCGGCGGGGATGAGAAACCCTGCCACCGCCACCAGCAGGTAAAAGAGCGAGCCCAGCCCGTAGGTGGCCAGGGGCGAGAGCCCGTGCAGCGTCGTGGTGATGCCGAACATCAGCATCGCCAAGACAAAGGGCCCGAGCGGCCTGCGCCGGTTGGACGGATCAGAGAGTTTAGGCATGTCGGTCGTCAAAACGGAGAGCGGGGCACCCCAGACGCTGCCCACGTCCCCTCCCCCGTCAACGGTAAAACCCGCCTCCCCTGCCCATCATGGACGCAAAGATTTTTTACACAATGAGGGGTGATTTTTGGAAAAACAACCCACATCTAGTAAGGGCAATGGGGCGCTTGACTATTTGTGGGGGACACCCCACACTGATCTTTTGCAGATGATACTGGTCATCGACAACTACGACTCTTTCACCTACAATCTGGTCCAATACCTGGGCCAGTTGGGGGCGGAGCAACGCGTTTTTCGCAACAACGAGATCACGGCCGAGGAAGCCCTCGCGCTCGAGCCCGAGCGTGTCCTGCTCTCGCCCGGACCCTGCACGCCTGATGACGCGGGCGTTAGCCTGGACATGATCAAGGCCTTCGCGGGCCGGGTGCCGCTCTTCGGGGTGTGCCTGGGGCACCAGTGCATCGGGCAGTACTTCGGGGGCAAGGTCATCCGCGCTCCGCGCCTCATGCACGGCAAGACCTCCCCCATCCGCCATAAGGACACGGACGTTTTTAAGGGCATGCCGCAGGATTTTCAGGCCACCCGCTATCACTCGCTCGTGGTCGAGCGCGAGAGTCTCCCCGACTGCCTGGAGGTCACCGCTGAAACCGCCGAGGGCGAGATCATGGGCCTGGCGCACAAGGACTTGCCCGTCTGGGGCGTGCAGTTCCACCCCGAGTCCTACGCCACCGACAGCGGCCTCAAGATGCTGGAGAACTTTTTAAAGCTATAAAGTTCTTTGTGCTTTGTTCTTAGTTCTTTGTTTTTTCCAAAGACACATCGAGAAATCCAATACCAAGCACAAAGCACCAACGCACTTATCCCCCATGTATTGCCCCAAATGCGGCCATAAAGACACGAAAGTGCTCGATACCCGAATCGGCAAGAGCAAGCTCTCCATCCGTCGTCGGCGCGAATGCCTCGACTGCGGCTACCGCTTCACCACGGTGGAGGAGATCCTGCGCGAGGGCCTGATTGTGATCAAGCGCGACGGGCGGCGGGAGGACTTTGACCGGATGAAAATCCTCGACGGCCTGCGCAAAGCTACCGAAAAGCGTCCCATCCAGGCCGAACAGATCGAGATGATGGTAGCCGAGGTTATGGAGGCGCTCGACAGCGAGTTCGACACCGAGATCCCCACCAAAGCCATTGGCGAGCACATCATGAACCGCCTCAAGGCCATCGACTCCATCGCCTACGTCCGCTACGCCAGCGTGTACAAGGACTTCCGCGACATCAACGAGTTCGCCCGGGAAATCAGCTCGCTGAAGAAGACCAGCCGCTAAGCGGTCCCAATCCGTTTTTTACCGGGAGGGACGGAAAGTGCTGATGGGAAAGCTCGGAAACTCTTCTTTCTGTTCTTTCCGATCTTCCTGTTAAATCTTCTCCGTCAGGACGCGGACAGGATGTGCACTCACCCGCCGACAAGGAGCTGAAGCTGCTCCTGGATACGGACGAGTTTTTCGGGGTTGATGTCGTCCATGGGCACGTCGTACTCGCGGTCCTGCTTGGGGTGGCGGTAGCGCTGAACGCCCTTGGTGGTGGGGCCGACGCGCTTGATCACGCGCTTGCGCTCCAGCATGAGGGCCAGAAGCTGCTTAAGGACGGCGCGGTCCTCCTCGCCATCGGCACCGGATTCCTCGAACAGCGACAGGAACAACTCTTCGGTCGTGGCCATGAGCTGGCGGCGGGCCTCCTTGGCCTCCTCATTGGGGGCCTTGACCTCGCGCCGCCACCGGCCGAGGATGCCGCCCGGCGCTTCGAAGGTTTCCTCTTCGCTCTCGCGCAGGTCCGCCCGCTGGAGTTGCGCCTGTTCGTCCAGGTGAAGGATACAGACGACGATGTCGCCTTCGGCGAAGGGTTCGTCGCTGAGAGAAGACTTGCGGGCCGGGGGGTTAAACTGCCAATCCATAGTTTTTTTGTTCCAGTCGCTTTAAATTGTTTGCAAGGTAGGGTCTGCTACAAGGAAAAAGCCTGTTTAATCATGGGGGAAGAAAAAGGGAGAATCATCGCGATCGGAGACGTGCACGGCTGTGCGGACGAGCTGGAGGAAATGCTCGACAAGATCGCGCCGACGGTGGACGACACCCTCATCTTCCTTGGTGACCTCGTCAACCGTGGCCCGGCCACCGCCCGCGTGCTCGCCCGTGTCCGCAATCTGGCCAACGCCCGCAGCCTCCTGGGCAACCACGAGCTTCGCCTGCTGCGCTACCGCCACCAGGGCGACCCAGCCGTGCTCAAGGACTACGACTGGGAGACGCTCAAGCAGGTCGGCGTCGAGGACTGGGCCTTTCTGGAGAGCCTGGAGCTGACCATCTCCTACCCGGAGCTGGAGACGGTGTTCGTGCATGGGGGTTTCCTGCCGGACCGCGCCTGGACCGAGCAGGACGCCGAGATCGTCACCTCCATCCAGGTCATCGATCCGGCCAACCCTGCCGTTTACGGCAAGCGCACCAAGATCACCAACGGCGTCAGCTGGGCCGAGCGCTGGAAGGGCCCGCCCTTTGTCATCTGCGGCCACACCCCGCGCCCGGACATCTTCCGCCGCCCCTGGTCGCTGTGCATCGACACCGGCTGCGTCTATGGGGGCAAGCTCACCGCCTACGACGTGCGGGCGGAGAAATTCCTTCAGGTCAGCGCCCGCAAGGCTTATATCTAACCGCTCGAAACCTAAACCCGGCGATTTTTTCAAGATTTTGGATCGGAGAGCCCCCGCGCTTTCGCCTATACTAAACGCTTATGAACGACGAATCCGGCCAACTCGTCCGCAAAATCGTGCTGCTTGTCCTCGACATGCAGGAGAGCTTCCTCAAGGTCATGCCCGACCGTGAGCGCGTGCTGGCCCGATGTTCGCTCGCGGTGAGCGCCGCCACCCTCTGCGGGATCGACGTCGTCTTCACCGAGCAGATGCCCGATAAGCTCGGCCCCACTCTGCCCGAGCTACTGGCCCTCGCCCCCGAGGCCGCCGTCTTCTCCAAGGAAGCCTTTTCCGGCATGGACGCCCATGGGATGGACCGCTATCTCTCCGCGGGTGAGACCGAGCACCTCCTGATCGCCGGACTGGAGACCCCGATCTGCGTTTACCAGACCGCCCTGGCCGCCTATGGTCAGGACTTGGGCGTCACCCTCCTCGCCGACGCCCTCACCTGCCGCCGCCCCGACGATGGCCAGCAAATCCTCAGCGCCTTGCGCCACGCCGGTTGCCACGTGCTGCCGACGGAGACCGTTTTCTACAGCCTGCTGGCCGATGCCCGCCACCCCGCCTTCCGCGCGTTTACCCAACTGGTAAAAAAGTATGGCTGAAGTCAAAGACACGCCCGCGGCGCCCGCTGAACCCGAGGCCTACACCCTCGACGAACTGCGCGAACTCTACACCGACAAAGGAGTGGAGGCCCTCGACACGCGCCGCCTGGAGGCGACTTCGCCCTACACCGTCGGCAGCTTCCTCTCCCGTCTGGACGTGGACGGACGGCGCGATGTCCTGCGCCTGATCCCCCTGGAGCACACCACGAGCATCCTTTCCGAAATGGATGCCGAGGACGCCGCTGACGTCGTCGAGGCCATGCGCGAGCCCCGCGCCATTCAGATCCTTGAGGAGCTCGACCCCGACGACAGCGCCGACATCTTTAACGAGATGGAGGACGCCGACCGCGAGCGTCTCCTGGGCAAGGTGGACGACGAGACCGCCGCCACCATGCGCGAGCTGATCGCCTACGAGCCGGACACCGCCGGGGGCATCATGACGACCGAGGTCGCCACCGCCCGCCCCTCGATGACGGTCATCCAGACCGTGCGCCACATCCAGCGCCTCAACGACGAGCTGGAGCACATCTTTTACGTGTACGTGGTCGATGAGGAGAACCGCCTGCTGGGCGTCGTCTCCATGCGCGACCTCGTCATGCACGGCCCGCTGGACTACCTGCGCGACTTCATGAACCGCGACCTCAAGGGCGTCTGCCGCGTGGACACGGACCAGGAACAGGTCGCCCGCACCATGGCCGAGCTCAACCTCAACGCCGTGCCCATTGTCGATGCGGACAACCGGCTGGTCGGGATGGTCACGCACGACGACGTGCTCGACATCGTCCAGTCCGAGGCCACGGAAGACATCCAAAAGCTCATGGGTGCCGGGGGCGACGAGGCCGTCAACGACCCGGTCTTCCAGAGCATCCAGCGGCGCAGCCCCTGGCTGCTGATCAACCTCGTCACCGCCATGATCGCGGGCAGCGTCGTGTACGCCTTCGAGGACCAGATCAGCCAGATGGCCATCCTCGCCGCCTGCATGCCCGTGGTGGCGGGCCTCAGCGGCAACACCGGGGCGCAGACCCTAGCCATCCTTATCCGCAGCATTGCCCTGGGCGACATCCACAGCGGGGAAGACCGCCGCGTGTGCATGCGGGAGATGTTCAAGGGCCTCATGAACGGCCTGCTCATCGGCCTCATCGCCGCCGTCAGCGTCGGCACCCTCACCGGCAACCCGATGATCTCCGTCGTCATCTTTACCGCCATGGTCATGGCCATGTGCTTCGCCGGGATGGCCGGGGCCTTCATCCCCCTCATGCTGAACAAACTCGGCTTTGACCCCGCCCAGTCCAGCAACATCTTCCTCACCGCCTCCACCGATATCTTCAGCTTCGCCGTCTTCCTCGGCCTCGGCAGTTGGATCCTGCTGTAGGGGCCGGGCTGTTGAGTTGGGAATAGCTGGGCTTATGCAGCCCAGACCCGCCCCGGGGCTTCGCACCCCGGACCCGCGGCAGGCAAAGCCTGCACTTTCGATGCTGCGCATCGCATCGGCGTGTTTTTTGAAAAAAACACCCGGGTTTTTAAAAAAACCACCGGCGCGAAAAAAGTGTGGCCGCCCAGTGGGGGGCGCGAAGGGCC
>JAUTCS010000015.1 GCA_030673825.1 Verrucomicrobiota bacterium JB024
AGAACTTCAACGGTTCGGACTTCTCCGTGCGCCTGCCCCTGGGGCTGGACTCGGTCCAGCGGATCGAGGACTTCGCGCCGGACATCATCCACTCGCACCACCCTTTTTTGATGGGCGACTCCGCCCTGCGCCTGGCCTACCAGTATGGCCGCCCGTTGATCTTTACGCACCACACCCGGTACGAGGACTACGTCCACTACATCGTGGAAGACTCCGAGGCGCTCCAGACCATCGCCCGCGAGATATCCATCAACTACTCCAACCTCGCCGATATCGTCGTGGCCCCCAGCGCGAGTATTGAAAACCTGCTACACGAGCGCGGACTGGAGCAACCCTCCCGCGTCATCCCCACCGGCATCGACCCGGCACGCTTCGCGCCAGATAAGCCGCAGGCCGTGCGGGAGAAGCTCGGGATCCCGGCCGAGGCCTTTGTGCTTGGCCATGTCGGGCGGCTCGCCCCGGAGAAAAACCTCGGCTACCTCATGGAGGCCGTCACGCCCTTTTTGAAGAAGCACCAGGATTGCCACTTTCTCGTCGTCGGCTACGGCCCGCAGGAGGAAAAGATGCGCGCCCACGCCGACAAGGCCGGAATCGCGCAGCAGTGCCACTTCGCCGGTAAGCTTGAGGGCCAGGAGCTGGCTGACGCCTACCATGCGCAGGACCTTTTTGTCTTCTCTTCCAAGTCCGAGACGCAGGGCATGGTGCTGGCCGAGGCGATGACCTGCGGCAAGCCCGTCGTTGCGCTCGATGCCCCCGGCGCGCGCGAGGTCGTTCGCGATCACGATAACGGTCGTCTCTTACCCGAGGACGCGCCCGCGTCGGATTTCGCCCATGCGATCGAGGGACTGCATCAACTCGTAACCACCGGAAAACCGAAGGCAAAAAGTGCCCTCGACAAGGCCGTAGCCGAGACCGCCGAAACCTTTTCCCTCGATGCGTGCATGGGCCGTATGTGCGATCTGTATGAAACGGCCATCCACGACTACGGCACTTCGGGCGAACTCAATGGCTGGGAAAAATTCCTCGGTCGTTGCGAGGCGGAATGGCACTTGGTCATCGAAAAAGCCAGCAGTGCCCGTGCCGCCATCTGGCCGTAAGCGTGCCAGCACTCACGCACGCCGCGTAGCGATGGGATAAAGCTCATCGCGGGTTATGTGTACGTACCTCGTTGCCAGAGGCGACGCTACTATCGCCTGCGTATAGCCTGTGAGCGCACCGACTCGGTAACTGCATCCACCGGACGAGAACCACTGCGTCCCCCCCCTTTGCCCGATCTCATGAGAGAGCAGCATCCCGCATGGGCTCGCGTTTCAGACCTTAGGGTGACCAAACCCCTTTTATTGTTTATTTATTTTAAACAAATTTACCCCAATATTTTACTTGAGATAAACAGTAATCCTGTATTTATCAATAAACATCCCGCTAAACACACAAACCTAGTGTTTAGATATATTTATCACTAAAGATACAGTCCCATGCCGCGCGTCACCACCCTCGACAAAAGCCTTTCCGTACTGGAGGCGGTCTTCCGCTCCCAAGAGGGTATTGGTACGCGCAGTCTGGCCGCCCTTCTCGGGCTGAATGTGGCGACCGTCCACAATATTGCCCAGACCTTCCGCGAGCGCGGGTACCTGCACCAGGACCCCAAGACAAAGCAATTTCTACCGGGCATGCGGATGATGCTGCTGGGGCACCATCCCAGCTACCGCCACTCGCTGGTGTCTTCCGCCAGCGCAGTAATGGAGGACGTAGCCCGCCAACTCAATGAGAGCATCCTGCTCGGCGCGATTGAGCACCACCGCATCATCAACCTCAAGTACATCCCGTGCCAGCATGCGCTACGGGTGCAGGAGCCTGAAGACGTCAGCGACCACTCCTACTGCACGGCTTTTGGTAAGGTCCTGCTGGCTGCGCTCCCCACGGAGGAGCTTGACGCCTACCTCGCCGAAACCGAGCTGAAGTCCTTCACTCCGCGGACGCTGGACACGCCGGAAAAGCTCCGACGTAACCTCGATGAAGTCCGCCGCCTCGGCTACGCCCGCACCTGCGACGAGTACTGTGAAGGCATCAGCGCAGTGGCCGTCCCGATCCACGACCCATGGGGCGGTATCCTGGCCAGTATCGGCGCAAGCGCCCCGACCATCCGCATGCAGGAGGCGCAGATGGAGAACACCCTGCAAGTCCTCAAACAGGCGGCTGCCTCTATCGAGCACCTCTGGTGCAAAGACCTGACACCGGCCCCGAAGGTTCCCGCCGGACGCTAATCCTTTTCTTCCCGTGAAAAACCTAACCCTGGAAATATCCCTTAAACCCTTTTACGGCCTGAACCGCGAAGGCGTGCGCGAAGTCTGCGACCGCGCCCTGCGGCAATGGCATGCACTCGTCGAGCGAGCCGAAGTCGTCTCGATCATGTTCTGGGCCGCCGACGGTTCGGAAATCCTCGATTACACGGGCGATCTGGACGCCGAGATGGAGTGGGCCCGCTACCTGGGCAACGCCAACCCGCACCTGCATCCGCAGATGCCCGGAGACCCCGAGGGCAAGAGCCTTCACGCGGGCTCCTACCCCTATCGCGAGGGTGCGAAAAAGATCACTTACCGCCGCTACGCGGAGATCATCGCCGTCTGGCGTGAAGCTGTCACCGCCATCGGTAAGCCTGTCCGCATCGGGCTGACCTTCGACCCCGGCGGCGAGTTCTCCCCCTCCACTTTCAAGTACGAACGCCACCCCGAGGTCTGCCTGGCCAACACCATGGGCAAGGGCAGCTTCGTCTGCTGCTACGGCGTGCTCAACGCCGATGACCGCCCCTACGCGGGCTTCCCCGGGGGTATCCCGCAGGGAACGACGATGGGCACCTTCCTCGGTCGCCAGTTCCAACACCTGGCCGACGACCTGCACGCAGACTTCATCTGGCTCTCCAACGGTTTCGGCTTCGGCATGGAGACCTGGAAAACCGTCGGCCCGCTCTTCGACGGCGAGACCTTCGAGCCCGAATCCGCTCCTGCTGTGCGTGATAAGATTCTCGGCTTCTGGCAGGACTTCCGCAAGGAGTGCCCCAAGCTCGGCATCGCCACTCGCGGAACAAACCTCGGCACCGCTACCGACCTGGCCAGCGACGCCACCCCGCTGCGCGAAATCTACGAGGGCGACTTCGACATGTTGCCACCCCCCAACTCGCCCTGGGCTGCGCTCAATGGCGACTTCGGTATCGAGATCGCCGGCTACCTCAGCCGCATTGTCGAGTTGCCCGCCGGTAAGCCCGCCCTTTTCCGTTTCTACCTTCACGACATCTGGTGGCTCAACAGCCCCTGGCTCGACCGCTACGAAGGGCAGCCCCACGACATCTACCTGCCGATGGCCGCCTGTCGGATCACCGATCAGGGCGAGGCGGAGACTCCGGAAACCCTCAATCTCCTCTCCATCGACGACTCCTACGGGCGCATGCCCGACGCCGTCCCCAACGAGAGCACTCCGCACCTGCTACGTGCCTGGGATGAGCGCCCCGACGCCGCTGGGCCCATCGTGTGGCTGTACCCCTTCGATCAGGTCCATGACGCCATGTTTACCCAGCCACAGAGCCCGGAGCGGCTCTTCCATACAGACTGGTTCGTGCGCGAGGTGATCAACAGCGGCCTGCCCGTGAGCACCGTGATCAGCACCCGCGCCTTCGCCGCACTCGGCGATAAGAAGGACAAGGCCCTGGCCGGACGCTTGCTGCTCTCCCCCGCCCCCTTCGACACCGAGACCGAGCAGCAGTTGCTGGACTGGGTCGAGCAAGGCGGGAACGCTCTTGTTTACGGCCCTCTCTCGGCTGCCCCGCACCTGCGCGAGCGCCTCGGACTGGAAGAGGCCGACTCCCTGGTCGGAACGGTCGAGGTCCTCTCCAAGCTGCCTGACTGCGACACCATGGAGAACGGGCAAACGCCTTCGCACTACGAGCACCGCCCGATCATGTCCGCCGGAGGTCTGCAGGAAAGCCCACTCCCGGGCTCAACACCCGATGTCGTCGCCCGGCTGGAAGAGCAGGACCGCGTATTAGTTTCCCACTACAACACCTCCTCCGGAGGCCAACTGTGGTGGCTGCGCGGCCCTCTGCCCCTGGCCATGGAGCCGGAGAACCACCTGCCGGTCCCCGACGCCCCCGCCACCACCTTCCCCTTGAGCGGGCTCGTCCGCCGCGCCTTGGCCGAGCTCGGTTGGAGCATTGGCTTCCGTGCCGGGAACCGCTCCCAGCGCCTACCCGTGCTGGGCCTTCACCGTCATGACAACGGCTGGTTCTTCTCCGGCTACACGCCGGACACCACCGTCGAGTTCAACCTGAAAACCCCTTACGGCGCACCGCTGCTGCTGGGCATAGAGACTCGCCTGCGCGAGGGGATTGCCAGTTTCCATCAGCAACGGGGCTGGCGCAAGGAATGCCGCGTCTTCATCGACCAGGCAGAGGGTGTCGCCAGTGCGAAAGAGAGTACTCCCGGCCAGGTCGGCGTCACCCGCCGCATGTGGGTCCATGGACTCGATGCGGCCACCGTCCGCTTTTTCCCGCCGACCGGGGCGAACGTCACCGCCTGGCACAACCCGCTTTGGCCGTTCATTAGTGGCACGAAGCTGAAGCTCAACAGCGTTCAAACGCCACAAGGGCTGATGCTCGAAACCGACGAGCGCGTCAGCGGCACGATTCTTTTTTCCTGGTAACCCTTTAACCCACTCCATCCATGATCAGTACAGTTCTCACACCCGCTCCGACCATCGCGCGGCGCAAACCGCTCACCGCCAAGGCCGGCCTGCTGGCTATCGGCCATCACGTTTACTGGCCGCAGTTCGACGGGCTGATGGACGAGATGAATCGCAAGCTGGACGATTTCCAGGGTCGCCTCGAAGCGCACGGCCTCGACGTCGCCAGCTTCGGCATGCTCGACTGCGCGCAGAAAGCCTACGACGCTGTGCCCGCAATCAAGGCCGCCGACATCGACATCCTCTTCGTGGACATGGTGACCTACGGCACCTCTTCCACCTTCGGCATCCTCTGCCGCGAGATCAACGTGCCCATCGTGCTCGTCGCGATCCAGCCGCTGGAGGCGATGGACTACCCCAACGGCACGACCTTCATGCAGCTGTGCAATGACGACTTCTGCTCGGTGCCGGAGTTCACCGGTGTGGCCGTGCGCTTTGGCCGCCGCCCCCCGCCCGTCATCCTCGGGCACGAGGGAGACGATCCAGCCGTCGAGCGCGAGATCAAGGCCTGGTGCGGCATCGCCAAGGTCCTGCACTCCCTGCGCAAGAGCCGCATCGGCCTGATGGGCCACGTGCTTGAGTCCATGCTCGACATGCATACCGACCCGACCGCGATCACCGCGGCCTTCGGCCCTCACGTCGTGCTGATCGAGGCCAACGACGTCTACCGCCATTACCGCGAGCCCGACTCCGCCGCCGTAGAAACGTGGAAGGAACAGATCCTCGAATTTTTCGATACGCCGGACCCGAAGTCTGACCCGATCACCGAAAAGCTCACCGAACGCGACCTGGACAACGCCGCCCGCGCTGGTGTGGCGCTCGACCAACTCATCGCGGACAAAAAGCTCGACGGCTTCGCCTACTATTACGAGGGCGAGCCGGGCTCCGACCTGCGCACGCTCGTCACGAACTTCATCGTGGCCAACTCGCTGCTGACCGGCGCGGGTTTCCCCATGTGTGGTGAGTTCGACATCAAGACCTGCATCGCCATGATGATCATGGACCGGCTCGACATCGGGGGCAGCTTCGCCGAGTTCCATCCCGTTGACTTCAAACTCGACAGCGTATTGGTCGGCCATGACGGCCCGCATCACATTAACATCGCCGCAGGCAAACCCGTCATCCGCAGCCTGAAGAAGTACCACGGCAAGCCCGGCTCAGGCGCGGGCGTGGAATTCCAGATCAAGGAAGGTCCGATCACCATGCTCAGCATCGGCCAGACCGCTGATGGCAAGTTCAAGTTTGTCATCGCCGAGGGCGAATCCGCCGCCCGCCCGATCCCTCCGACCGGCAACACCAACACACACGGCGTTTTCCTGCCGGACGTGCGCACCTTCCTCAAGCGCTGGGTCGCCGAAGGCCCCACCCACCACTTCGCGCTCGGCATCGGCCACCATGCCGCCGAGCTCGTCGAGATCGCCAAGATCCTTGGCCTCGAGTACACCGTGGTAACCCCCGAGCAATCGGAACCGCTGTCATAAAACTTCAATACGACCGCACCAGCCGCTTCCGCGATGGATACCATCACGAGGGATCTGCCCTATGGTGAACTTCCCCGGCAAACGGGAGACCTATTCCTGCCCGGGAACGGGCAGGAACCCCGCCTCCCCGTCCTGCTGATTCACGGAGGCGGCTGGAACGCGCTTTCAAAAGAGTCAATTGAGCCGATAGCACGGGTGGCCCTGAGATTCGGGCACCCTGTATTCAGTATCAACTACAGGTTGCTTAAACATGCGCCCTGGCCCGCATGCGGGAACGACTGCCGGGCTGCGGGGCACTTTCTGCTGGCCGACATGTTAAAGCCCCACGGTCTCCCTGCACCGGACCGGATCATTTTCGCGGGGGCCTCGGCAGGCGGACACCTTGCCATGATGACCGGCCTGCGCCTGCCCGCCGACAGGATCGCCGGGATACTTTCCCTGGCCGGACCGTCCCGACTCTATCCGCGGGACGATACGGGCGACTCTGCCATCCGCGGAGAGGGCTTTCTGGAACAATTCTTCGGTCGTCCCACAAATATCAACGATGACCGCGTGGCCGCCGCGAGCCCGGTCCACTGTGTCGGACGCATCCCGCCGCCACTCACGTGCATCCACAGCGTCAATGACCACCTCGTGCCCCTCTCCCACTCGCAGGACGCGGTGACGGCCTGGAACCGGGCAGGCGGCAGCGCCCAGCTGCACACTTACGATGGACCCGGGCACCAGCACGGCTTCTGGACCAGCGACGATATCGCCACACGGTCGCTAATCCCTGAGGTACTCCATCACCTGGAGCAGTATTTCAAGCTCACTCCCGCCAGCTGAGCTGGCAGATATAAAGGTCCTGATCTGACGACCTCGCCAGGGTGAGCCGGTCTTCGAGCTGGTACGGAGAGAACTGCGGACCATTTCCAACCTTCGCAGGGTACCCCCCGCATTTCCTGTGGAGTTCCCATAAATAGAGATTGACCGACACGAGAGAAACTGTTTCAACAATACTTATGACGAAGAGAATTTTGGCAAAGCACCCCGAAAACCCAATTCTAACGGCAGCGGATTTCCCCGGTGCCGCCATGTACATTTTCAATCCCGGGGTTATCAAGTTCAACGGTGAATACCTCATGATGGCCGACGTGGCTACGCTCGCCCAGCCCATCTTCCTCCATATGGCCCGGAGTAAGGACGGCGTCCACTTCAAATTCGACGAGAAGCCGCTAGCCTGGCCCGAGCCCGATCCGATCCACCCGGAGGACTGTATTTACGACCCGCGCATCACGAAAATCGGCGAGGAATACTTCATCGTCTACGCCAGCAGCAGCGAAGGCCGGGGCGTGCGCGTGGGCATCGTCAAGACCCGCGACTTCGAAAAATTTGAAAGAGTTTCTATCGCCAGTGAATCCGGCAACCGCAACGGCGTGCTCTTCCCCCGGAAGATCAATGGCATGTACTGCCGCCTGGATCGCCCCTTCGGCAATCCGCGCGACTCGGCCGGGATGTGGCTCAGCTACTCTCCGGACGGCGTTTTCTGGGGCCTGTCCGAACCGGTGATGGACCCGCGCGTGGGCCTGTGGGACAACGGCAAGATCGGTGCGGGCGCCGTTCCGATCGAGACCGAGCACGGCTGGCTGTGCATCTACCACGGCACGACCCAGACCGGCGCAGGCGTGATCTACCGACTCGGCGCTGCGATGCTCGACCTGAAGAACCCTGCTAAGGTGCTCGCCCGCTCGGAGGACTCCATCCTGTGGCCCGAGTTCGACTATGAGATGTTTGGCCGCGTGCCGAACGTGGTCTTCAGCTGCAACGCGATCGTGGAAGACGACGGCATGGTCCGCATCTACTACGGCGCGGCGGACACTTGCGTGGGCCTGGCCGAGGGGCACATCGAGGACATCATCGAGTCCTGCTACAGTAAGAACCCTTACCTGCTGCGCCCCAAGGGGTCGCCCTACTACCTGGGTGACGCACCGAAGGCCGCCCCGGTCCGCGTGGAACAGCCCAGCGCCGAACCCGCCTCCGTCTAGGCTCCCGGGACACACTGATAGCTTTTACAGACCCCGCTCAGGCTGCACGCCGGGCGGGGTCTTTCTTTCTACATCAAGACCAGGCTGGATGACGTGTAGTTAAAATCAACTACGCGTTCAGTGCGCGGGTCGAGCGCCGTGCAATCAGCACGGGAGTCAGGTTCTGCGAATTGGCGACCGAAGGCTCGTCGTCGTCATTTTCGATTTCCTTAAGAATCATCCTCACCGACTCGACCCCCATCTCGTAAGCCGGGATACGTATCGCGGTCAGCGGGGTGTCGAGATTCTCGAGGATGGCGTCCTCCTCAAACCCGATGACGGACACATCCTGCGGGATGGAAAAGCCCATCTGCTTGACCTCGTTCTGAAAGCCGAGCGTGAGCTGCTCGTTGGTGACAATGACAGCCGTCGGTCGGTCCGGCTGACTGAACAGGCGACGCGCGCTCTCTGCCCCGGCTGCCTGCGTGGCGTCCTTGTACTCCAGGCAGATCGGGCGCTGCTTGGGGTTGGCTTTTTTCAGCGCATCGACGTATCCGCTGGCGCGTTGCGCGTGCCCGTGATCGTCATGGCTAAAGGAAATCATGGCAATCTTGCGGTGCCCGAGCGAAAGCAGGTACTCAGTGGCGTCCCTACCCGCCTGGTAGTCGTTGAGCAGGATCTGGTTCATGCTGTCATCACGGGTCTTGTATCCGATGACCACGTGTGGAATCTTTTCCATCCCGATGCGGTCAGCCAGGCTATAGCCCCGCGGCAGGCTCAGGATCAGGCAGCCGGAGACGCCCTCCTGCATGACCATCTGCCGGATCTCGCGCCCGTTTTTCACCTTGTCGAGAAAGGGACGCACCACGAGCGTGTAGCCGAGCGCGAAGCTCGAGTCGCACACACCCGCCACGATATGCGAGAGATAGGTGCTACACAGGGCCCGGGGGTGCTCGGGAACGAGCAGCAACAGCCGCTTGCGGTCAAAGGCCTTCCAGCGCGGCCGGAAGTTCAGCTTCTCCATCGCGATCTTGATCTTTGTCACGGTCGCATCGTTTACGCCCGGACGCCCGTTGATGACGCGGGAAACCGTGGCTGGCGAGACGGAGGTGGCTTTGGCAATATCGTAGATCGTGGTCATGGCATGAAGAAACAGTTCATCCCCAGCCATCCACATGAAAGCATTCAAGTAAAAACGGCCAGAAATCGGATGATTCCAGCCATTATCGACATAAAACTGCCACTGGCAACGTAATTCAACAATTCCCGATCCCACTAAACGGCCCCCAGACGATAAACTGTTTATGAGCCAGAACGGTGCCAACACCTATTGCCCGCTACCCGTTGGCGGCTTGAGCTTACCATAATGCGAGGGAGACTTGTCTCCGGCAATGCCGCCGCCCCACTCCAGTGTCCGGTCTCGGCCACCACTGTCACTGTCGTTGACGACGAAGGAGAGGTAAAGCGGTTTCGACGGGTCATAGGTCAGCGGGTACAGCTCGCCCCAGTCCAGACGAATCGCGTAGCGGGTGACCCCGTCCTCATGCGTGATCTCCACATCGGCGTACTCAACTGAGCTCTGAGCTGGGGTCCAGTGCGAGGGGATGTCCCCGCGCGGATCGGCGGCAGTGAGCTTGTATAGGCCGGGACCCTGCGGCGTCAGCGCGGCGATCAGCTCGGTATTTCCCCCGGCCCATCCCGAGGCGTCGCAGTCCACGCCTATCTGCAGACTGTCATTACGCCACCACTGGGACTCATCCTCATTCTGGATGTGCGTGGCGTCCTCGACCTCGACGACGATGTCGATACCCTCAGAATGGATGCCCACGGCGGCGCGCGCAGTGAATGTATCCGCCTCCGAGGTATCGCCGAGCGTGCTCAGCTTCCAGTCGTCGCCGATCCAGGCGGAGTTGGAGATATCTACCGGGTCGTCCACAAATTCGAAAAGCGCTCCATCCTGGTACACGTGCTCGACCGTCTCGACCTGCTGGCGCTTGGCCCATTCGAGGTTGACGAGATTGTCGGCGGGGCCGGCGGCGGCGATGGCAGCCGCATCCGGAGCGGTCAGGAAGTAGAGGCGGTTGGCAGGGAGCTGCCCCTGTCCGTCCAACGCGATGGGCTTGCCCTCCCAATCGGTCAGCGCCGAGCTGTCGGAGGCAAAAGCGGAGATGGACGCCACCGGCAACGGGCTGGACTCGCTCCAGAAGACCGTCAGCGGACCGCGTCCGGTATCCAGCAGCAACGCGATAATGCCGTCCCCGGCGTCGAAGTCTTCCACGAATGTCGCCTGGTGGGCGGTCAGGTTGAGGAAGTTGGCCATGACCACGGCGGCCTGACGCGGCTCGATGTCGGGACGGCTGCGAAACAACCCCGCGCTGTGCACGAACCACTTGTTGTCGCCGGCCCACACAAGCGTCTCGGCCTCGACGAGATTTGCCATTTCAAAAAACGCGCTACGGCGCACCCCGTTTTTCAGTTGGAGCATCTGCTTGCGCATCATGCGCAGGGACAGGGCCTGCTCGGACAGCAGCGGGGTCTTCTGATTGGCGTTCTGGAGAATAGCGTGCCACTCGGAGTTGACGACTGGTTTAGGGGCGACTCCCACCATCTCCTCCGCGCGGCGGAACTCCTCCAGCGGAGGGCGTCCGTGCACGGAGAGGACGTCGAAATAGGGAGCCGCCCCCAGTTCCAGTATCCTCCTGAAAAAGGCATAGTAAACGGCGCGCGGGCCGAGACCGCCGAGCCAGACTTCGGAATCGGGCTGCACGTCTTTGATCGAGGTGTAGCCAGCCTGGATCAGTTTGACAAAGTTCTCCGGCGTATCGGACCAGAAGACGCTGCCGCCGGGCATGGCGGGCTCGTTCCACAGCTCCCAGATACGGATGCGGTCCCCGTAGCGCTCGACCGTGTCGCGCACGAAGCGGCCATAGTCCTCGATGTTGACCGGCGCGTAGGAATTGGCCTCGATCACGCAAATCTTTTTATTGGTCTTCTCCGGGTACGGGGAGGCCCACGTCGGCGTGTAGCAGAACTGCGCTGAGATCATGAAGCCCGCCTCTTCCAGCGCGTCAACGTGAGGGTCGAGATTCTCCCAGTGGTACTCGCCCTTGACCGGCTCAATGGCCACCTGCTGATTGGTAAAATGCGCCCCCCATGGAATCGAGTGGATGTTGGCCAGGTCAAAGCCGACGAGCTTCGCCAGCGGGATATACTGGGGCTTGAGCAAGTAGGTGAAACCGAACTGGCCAACCGGCCCATTCACCGGCAGTTGCGCCGGAAGCACGGCGAAGCCTTCCCGCGTATGGGCAAAGGTACGGGTATTGCCATTGGGTGCACGCAGGGCGAAGGTCTGCCCCATCTCGGTCGCCTTGCCCGCGGCATCCACCCAACTGAAGGCCGCTTCGTAGTAACCCGGTTCAGCGGGTGTCCAGCCCCACCCCTCCGACTCGGCCTGGGCCTTGGACAAAGTGTCCTCTGTTACGACCTCGCCTTCGACATCGTAAACCGTCACCGCGACAGACTCCGCCCGGGCGGGCAGCTTACCACCCTTGACCATGTAGCGGACCTCATCACCCGCATACCACCACGCAGACTCAGCCGCCGGCTCCATCCCGACAGTGGGCATGACCGGCCCGGCGCTGGTGGCATCACCCGAGGCCGTCAACCCAAAGCTCTCCGCCACCTCACTCCCGGCGGGCTGGGCGAAACCGGAAACCCCCGCGTACGTCGGCTCAACCGCGAAGGAGCGCCCCGCCAAGCTCATCCCGTCCACAACTTTGGCGCCATTAACCCAAAGCGTCACCCGCTGTGCTTCGCTTTCCAGCATCAGGCGCAGGCCGACCGGCGTCCCCGGATCAAAGCCTGCTACCATGCCCGACTTCAGCCCCTTGGCACTCTTGGACTCCCAGTCTTCGGGATCATCATTGCCGAACAGAGCAAACGAGCCATTGCCCTTGAGTATAACATAAAGGCCCTTGCCCCAGGTCGGCGTACCCAGACGTGGCGTACCGATGCCCAGTGCAACCCAGCCAGGGCCGGCGGCACGCAGGTCCGCCTCTGCCGTGATCACCTTCGCCCCTGCCGGGACAGCCACCCGGCCCATGAAGGGGGCCGCATTTTCCACAGTCAATCCGCCGCCCTCATCTCCGCCGAAACGGAGGTTGGCTGTCGCCTGCCAGGTCCCGGCACCATTGCCGAAGGACGCGCCCTTGAGGGGCTCGCCAGCGGGCTGGTCGCCGAAGTCCGTGCGGACCGTCTCCGCCAACACGGAGGCGGCCGCCAGACAGGCCAGGGTGGTCACAGCTACGAAATAAGTCGGACGAAACTTCATTATTCTTTGTCGGTGGCCGAATAGCGGCTTACACACATTGACAGCGAACCGCCGCCGGTGCAACGCAAGCCGCAACGGTAAAAAGAAACAAGGGGTTGGAAGAACAGAAGCCTCCTAGGCCTGCGCACGACGGCGGCGCAGACGGAAGAGCACCAGCGCAAGCAGCGCGCCCACACCGGGCAGGATAGCACTGGCTTCCGGGATGGCGGTCACACTGACATTATCGATGGCGACGCCGTTGTTGTAGGCGAAGAAACGAAGGCCGGTCAGCCCGGCATATGTTTCGGAGGTAGCGGTCTGAAAATCGGTAATGTTATCCGTCGAGGTCAGAGTACCGTCGAGCACGCCGTAAGCGATCGAGTAGGAATTACTGCCGGCATCATATGACAGGACCAACTCGTACTGGTTCAGGGTCGAATAGGTGTTCGTGCCGCTGTCATAGGTCGAACGCGTGATAAAGTCACCAGCGATGTTGCCGCTCCAGATCGTCTTACCATCGCCATCAGTCCCCATGCAGTACTGAATCTTAGGCGAAGTCGTACCCGCAACACGGAGGGTAATCCAGGGGGTGCTCGGAACCGGCTCGTTTTGAAACAGTGCGAGGATGAGCGGCTGCTCCCAAGTGCCGCCATACTGATTGACCGCGAACACAAAATGAAGCTGGAAGCTCATCGGGTCCGAGCTCGTCCCAGTCACCGCGTAACCATTGGTACCACCCGAGGGAAGGATGGCCGAGTAGTTCGAACCGTCCAGCCCCGGCCCCTGCAAAATGTTGGAACCGCTCCAGTAAGGGGCGTGAGTCGTGTCGGTCCAGATTTCAAAATCGCCGTTGTTGATCAGGTTCTGCCCGGAAGCGGCGAGTGGCAGCAGAGCAGCGAAGAACAAACCGCCCAGAGAGCGGAGGATGAGGCTTTGGGATTTCATAGCTGTATGACTAGGTTTTTGAGGTTGGGGTTTGACTGTGAAAGCGATGGCCGCCGCCAACCGGGCAAGAAATATAGCCCGTGCCCCAGCGACAGATCAGTGACAATGGAGCCATAAAACTTGAAACTGTTTATAAGATCAAGCTTTTTTATGAAAAATCCTCAATCGCATACATCCACATTACCACACGCAACCCCACCAGAGGAAGCCCTCGTCTCAGTCAAATACAGCGATATTCATTCACAAACGACCCAAACCGCCCCGTGCAATACCCGAAAAACAGAAAAGCCTTGCCAATAAAGAAACTGTTTCTATCGTCATTGAAAGATCTCTGCCATAACCGCTTCTTTCATATAGAGTCGAGGCTTCCATACCCATGAAAGAGAAACCGTACCATTCCACCCGGCACCCCCAATCATCCCCCAAAGGGCGGGAGACCACTTCTCAGCCCGGATTCACCTTGATCGAGCTACTAGCCGTCATCACGATCATCGGCATTCTGGCCGCGCTGACCGTCGTCGGTGTCAACCGCGCTCTCGTCTCGGCCCGCTCCAGCCATTGCCTGTCAAATCTGCGCCAGATCGGGACGGCGATTCATTTATATGCGAACGACCACAGCGGGGCATTTCCACCCAAGGTCCTGACAACCAGTGGCGGTCAAACACTCACCTTTCCCGATCTGATCATCCCCTACCTCACCGCCAACGACGCTCACTACAGTGAAACCGAACGGCGGCTGTACTTCGCCTGCCCCTCGGCCAGCGAAGACGACTTCACCATCTCCGACTACACCGCCAATGAGCGCTGGACCGCCAACGACGTCACGGGCGTATTCGCGCGTCAGGGCTGGGGTGTAAATATTCCGGCTGTACGCATGAGCGATATTCGTCACCCCGACCGCGTATACGCGCTGATGGACGGCTTCGAGGACGGAGACATCACCCACGGCAGCTGGAGCACGGGCAAACAGCTCTACACTGGCACGGCCTTCGGGGCGACAGCCCCCGACAAGGGCCCCGCCCCTCGCCACTTCTCCACCGGCAAGTACGGCGAAGGCCAGTTTAACGTCCTGTACTGCGATGGCCATGCCGAGGCTCTCGATTTCTCCGACCCCCGCTTGCGCGACGATGCGTTCCGCAAGGCTATGTGTACCCCGTGAATTCGCCCAACGGGCAGCTGGGCATGTTGTCATTCACGGAACTGCCAATGATTATTAATAGTAAACAACTGCCTTAAAAATATCGCAAAAGGCGGAATGGCGACTTTACGCATGCTCATTTAAAGCCTATAAAATAGGCATATCGTGCCATAGAACGACCCGCAGGCCGTTTTGATATAGACAACAAAACTATCCATTCCCCGGAATCCCCATGGACTCGCGCCCGAATATCCTGCTCATCCTCACCGACCAGCAGACCTGGTCCGCCATCGGCGACAGCACCAACCCCCACCTGCGCACCCCGCACCTCGACCGCCTGCGCCGCCAGAGCGCCAGCTTCCCGCGCTGCTACTGCGCCTCGCCGGTCTGCGGCCCCTCCCGTATGAGCCTGGCCACCAGCCGCCCGCCGCACGAGCACGGCTTCACCCACCACTTTAACAAGCTCTGGGACTGGGACGCGCGCGGACTCGTCTCCTTTGGCGAGCATTTGCACAAAGCCGGGTACGATGCACGCTGGATCGGCAAGTGGCACGCGAGCAGGTTCATTCCCCGGGAGGTCCATGATGCCGAGGGCTTTACCAACATGACCGGCTTCGGCCCGGAGCGGGAACGCCTCGGGGTGGATATGGACGCGCTCTGGGCCGGGCAGGCCGCGGACTTCCTCGAATCCAAACCGCAAGGGCCGTTCTTCCTCGGCGTGTCGCTCCACAATCCGCACGACATCTGCTACTGGATCATGCAGAAGGACGAGGACGTCAACGCGCGCTTCTCCCCGCCCCCGGGGGCCGAATTGCCGCCGCTGCCTGAGAATTTTTCCCGAGACCCGAACGAGCCCGCCGTCATGCGCCTGCGCCGCGATGAGACCAAGTACGGTCCCGAGCTGGCCTGGACCAAGGACTGGGACGAAACCGACTGGCGGCGCTATCTGTACGCGTACAACCGGCTCGTCGAGCATATCGACACCGAGATCGGTCGCGTCCTCGACGCGCTGGACCGCAGCGGACTGGCGGAAAACACGCTTGTCGTCTTTACCTCCGATCACGGGGAGTCCTGCGCCGGGCACGAGCTGGTCGTCAAACTGAGCTGTTACGACGAGGCCATGCGTGTGCCCCTGCTGCTGCGCTGGCCCGGACACATCGAGCCGGGCAAAGAGTTGGACTTTCCGGTGAGCGGGCTCGATCTGGCGCCCACCGTTCTTGATGCCGCCGGAGCCGAGCCGCTGAGCGATGGCCGCGGCGTGAGCCTGCTTCCTGTTTTACACGGCGAGGCCGCACCGGAGCGGGCGGTCGTCTCCGAACTCTATCCCACGATGCAACAACTGGAGGCCCAGGCCCGTATTGTCTGCCGGGACCACTGGAAGTACATTTTGTCCTGGGATGGTGAACAGGCGGACGAGACCCTCTACAACCTCGACCGCGATCCCGGCGAACAGCACAATCTCGCCGCCAATCCCGAGCTGACTCCGGTACTGGAGAGCCTGCGCCGTGATTTCGCGGTCTGGTGCGAGACGACAAACGACCCGCTGCCGGAGCTCATGGGGGCAGCCTCTCCTCGTCTCTGAGAGCATTCCGGTCATTCCCGGAGCCAATCTCCGGCTTTGCTTGAGCGAAACCCCTCTCCGCCGATTGCACGCCTTATCCGCGTTGCCTGGCAACGTACGCGCAGGCATGAAGACTATCCCCCTGATGAATGGCGAAACATCCCCAGTCCTTCTTATGACATTGATAAGAGGGGGTTTTCTGATAATAACCGTCTCAGATTTAGTCAACATCACTAGATAGATCGCTGGTCGGATTGCAGTTGTGCGCAGGCAGACACTCCAGTTCCGGGACTCGCTTCCGGACCGGAAATCCTATCTCACGGCACCGCGGTAGGCCGCTCCTCTTTCGGTGATGTGGACACGCCGGGACCTCTCACCCGTTCCGTTTGACTCATGGACTGTCCAGAAACCCCGGACAGTTGAAAACTCCCTGAACGTTCTCCGCATGCTAAAAATACGTTTCGCTCCGCTCGTGGCGCTCACCGGCGCTTTGCTCACCGCTTCCACCGCCGATGCCCTCACCTACCAGGACTGGGTCTCGGGTTTCGCCTTCCCGATCGGCCAGGAAGGCCCGCTCATGAACCCGGACAAGGACCGGTACAACAACGCGCTGGAGTATGTGTTTGGGACAGACCCACTCAGCGCCGATATCCCCGCCGGAGTCGGCCCGGTCATGGAGGGGCCCTTCACGGGGGCCAAGGTGGTCTTCCGCAAGCGGGCGGATCTGGACAGCGCGGCGACGTTCCAACTGGAGCGTTCCAGCTCGCTGGACAGTGACTCGTGGACGGACGTCGCCATCACCGTCTCCGGCCAGGTTGACCCGGACAACCCGGACGTGCTCATCTACCGGCAGCCCGTGCAGCCACCGCTGAACGCTGGCGAGCAGTTCTTCTACCGGCTGAACATCGTCGTGCCCTACTCGCCCGAGCTGGCCGCCAAGGTCCTGGTCGGCGTGGATGCGGGCTCGGCCTGGGACGGCATTCCCTCCATGGACAGCGCCTACATTTACCAGATCAATCCCGCCGTCAGCGACACCGACGACACGCCCCAGAACAGCAAGTATCCGAAAGCCGCCGCGGCCGAGCAGGTCGCCTTTACCCAGAACCTGCTGGGCGACTACGCCTCGCAGCGCGCGCAGCCGCCTCGCCGCAGCTGGATGGGCTGGTTCCTGTGGGGTAACGGCACGCCGCCGCCCGGCCACGTGGCCGGTTATCCCTACAACGACCCGAACAACTCCAACGTCACCCCGTGGGACTACTACGTGTGGCAGTACGAACCCACGGACGGTATCGACAACGGCTCGTGGACGCCCGTTCGCGTGGACCAGCAGCCCCTTTACATGCAGCCGCTGCGCCTGAACTACAACTGGGCCCCCGGCAAGTTCGGCTACCTGACCAAGCCGATGAAGTATTTCCCCGGCGAGGCCAAGTACTGGCAGGAGAAGCAGATCGTGCGCGGGGTCAACCTCTCGCCCAACTACCCGTACTTCATCCAGTACGGCAACCGCGTGGACTTCGGCAGCGGGGACAACTACCCCGACGCCTGGCGTGAATCCTGGCTGCGCATGAAGGTCCGCGCCCTGGAGACCCTCGTGCTCGTGCCCTCCGTCGTCGCCCCCGGTGACATGCTCACCGACGAGATCTGGAACAACGTCGGCACCGCCCTGGAGCCTGACTATCAGCCCTTCCCCTACCCGGTCCTCAACTCCGCGCTCAAGCCGCAGGAGCAGACGCCCTACGCCATCCTCACCGACAAGATCGGCGACTGGCACGCCGACCTCGTCTGGGAAGGAACCAACCCCAGTATCTCCGCCTACGACAACTACCGCTACCGTCGCACAGCCTTTAACCAGCCCGGTCTCGGCAACTACCTGAAAATGACCGTCGCGCAGGGTTCGCCCTTCGTGTGGTGCGAGCTGAGCGCGAACCAGACCGCGCCCGCCGACACGGACCGGTACATGATCTTCTACAACCTCATCCGCCAGAACCTCCAGGGCTCCATCGACAACAACACCGGCACCGACGCCGGGACCGTCTCCGGCGGCCCGCGCGAAGTTCCCGGCGTGACCGGCGTCAGCTACGTCCTGCTCTACGGCGACCAGAACAACCCGAACCAGTGGTTCCTGGAGAACATCCCCGAGTTCCCCTATCGCCCGGACCCGAACAACGACCCGGAGAACGAGCAGCCCGGCGGCTTTAACCCGCCCGGCGCGCAGGACAATTACACGTACTTTGCGGTCTTCTATCGCACGGACACGGTCGAGCCCGTCACCGACGCCAACTCCGGCACCGACGCCCAGGGCAACCCGTACTTTTACCTGAAATTCACCGATCCGGGCTTTAACGGCACGGACAAGAACTGGTTCGTCGTCGGCCAGGTGCCGGTCATGCGCTACTACCACACCGGCGTCACCCGCGACGCCAAGACCGTGCTCGACCAGGCCGCCCGCGACTGGGCCGACGAGATGGGCAAGTACGCCTTCAACTTCCTCACCGACACCGACGTGCGCTACAATGTGACCAACATGTACAAGGTCACCACGCACTTCGACGCGGCCTTCCAGAACCCCTTCGTCGTCGCCGGGGACGCTGCCGCCTCCGCTATGACCACGGATAATTCGAAGACCGTCATGGCACTCTTCCCGCACCACTACCAGCCCTTCACGCTCGGGCCGGACCTGACCAGCGCCAGCCGTACCGAGGTCGTCTGGGATCCGCTCCAGACCACCGGGATCGACTTCCCCGCCGTGGACGCCCCGCCCAACGCCAACAAGAGCGAGCCCTCCGCCGACGCGCACTGGGACTACTGGCACCCACGCGGCAACCTCAAGAGCGTCGTCACCGGCTCCTTCACCGTGGAGTATCCGTTCCAGAATTTCCTCCCCGCCATGCCCGCGCCCAAGTGGGAGGATAACTACGCCCAGACCGGCATCCAGGTCGCCCTGCTCGACAACGTCAGCGGCTACACCCGCGTGACGGACGAGCCCACCGCCACCCTCACGGACCTGCGCCCCGGCGGCCAGGGCTCGGGTGCGGAGTTCAAGGTCCTGCTGGAGCCCTACACCGGTCGCGTGCTCCAGGTCGATGTCGTCAACCCCGGCTACGGCTACCCCGTGGGTAACCCGCCCGCCACCTCCGAGGCCGAGTTCACCATCTCCGCCCCCAGCCTGCCCAGCGGCACCCAGGCCAAGGGCCGTGTGCAAACCGACGGCGAGGGCCGCGTCCTGGCCGTGTTCATGAACGACAAGGGCTCGGGCTACCGGACGACGATTTCCATCACCCAGGCGAACAACCCGAAGATCGACCCGGCCATCGTCGTGCCGCAGTTTGACTCCAGCAACAACGTCATCCCCGGCCCGGCCACGATCATCACCGGCGGCTCGGGCTACGACTTCACAGACACGGAGAACCCCGTCACCGCCGAGCTCATCGGCAACGGCTCCGGTGCGACCGTCCAGGTGGTCAAGCCGGGCGAGGTGTACGACATCGTCCGCACGAACATCGGCGGCTTTGACAGTGCCGGGCTGTATCCAATTATCAATGACAGCCTGACCGAAACCGCAGCCAATATCCTCGTCGAAGTTCCCCCGCCCCCCGGCGGCGGCACCGCCCCGGACGTGGACCTCACCCTGAGCCCGACCGGCGCGCTCGTGGGCATTCTTATCGAAGACCCCGGCGAATACACGGCGCAGCCGACCAGCGCCTACTACGTCAACGACAACAACGTCCAGATCGCCTGCACGATCTCGTACTTTGAAAACAACCAGGTGCTCAAGGTCGATCTCGGCCCCGAGCAGGACGCCGCGCTGAGCACGCGCAAGCAGCTGACCTTCGTCGGCGGCACCGCCGTCCGCCCGGCCGTCGCCTACGCCTACCCCGGCGCGTCCATCTCGAACATCGCCCTCACCGGCGGCGCTTCCACCGCCAGCTACGACCATCCGGTCGAGCTCGTCATCACCGGTGGCGACGTTGGGCCGGGCTCAAGCGCGGGCACCTTTGCCATGCCGGAGTTTGACTGGAGCGTGGACGCCGACGGCAAGCTCGTCCTCAACGGCTTCAAGAACGGCAACAACGGCTCGGGCTTCTGGGGACAGGCGCTCTTCCAGGTGCGCGGCGGGCGCGGCCACGACGCGGCCACGAGCGTCAACGTCGCCGCCGACGGCACCATCGCCAGCGTGGATGTCATCCGCCCCGGCTCGAATTACCCGACCGATCCCGGCGCGGTCGCCGCGGTCATCAACTCCTCCGGCGCGGGCGCGACCTTCCAGGTCAACGTCGATCCGGACGGCTCGGTCGGCTCGATCGACGTGCTCACCCCGGGTAGCGGTTACCCGACCGTCGTGACGCTTGAGTTGGTGGACGGACTGAACCCCGGCCCCAGCTCCGACGCCTTCCCGCCCCGCGGACCCTACGCGCAGATTGCCGCGCAGCCCGACGGCAGCGGCGGCCTCACCTCGCCCACCATCGTGAACGACTCCGCACAGCGTGGATACCTGCCCAACAGCGACGGCGAGACCTCTGTCGCGACCGGACGGCTGTATCTGAAATACTATGACGTGCCGAACCGGCAGGTGCTCTCGCCCAGTTCGCAGGGCAAGGGCTTCGTCACCGCCTCGGTGCCCACGCAGATCAACGTCGAGCAGCTCCTCTACGACAACATCATCGGCGACTACACCACCGCCATGTCCGACAGCGTGCGGCCCTTTGGCGGGGCTTTCGGCGGGCGTAGTGCCCCCGACGGTTATGGCCTGGGCAACCAGCTCTCGGCCACGACGAAGTCGGTTAACGTCCTCTACCACCTTCAGCAGCGCTACGCCGCCGAGGATCACCCCGAGGTCACGCCGAGCGGTTGGGCCTACACGCAGGGCTCCACGCCCTTCGTCGCCGATCCGCCGAACTACACCTATGAGCGCGACCTGCCCATCCTGCGCGACCACAATCCGCTCTTCACGCTCAGCGGCGCGCTTGAGTCGTCGGTCCAGATGATGCAGCGCACGCTCAGCCTGCTCCAGCAGGACCCCGTTTATCACAACAACCCGACCGAGTTCATGGACGAAGGCTCCATCAGCCAGACCTGGAAGATGGACTACTTCACGCTCTACGACACCTCCGTCGGGCGCATCCTGATCAACCCGACCGCGACCATCCCGGTCTATGGCGTGGTCAGCTCCGTCTTCGACCCGCCCGCCAATCCGCCGGACAACGCGGGCAAGACCGGCCTCAACGCCTGGAAACCGGGCAAGCTCTGGAGCGGCTTCGGGGTCTCCGACCAGTGGAACGACCAGCACTACTTCTTCGGCTACTACCTGGGTGTGGCCGGCTGGGCCGCGATCTTTGACCACTCCTGGGACGCCTCCATCACCGGCAAGCCCTCCGACCTGTGGGCCTCCGAGGGCCAGATGGGCGCGGCCATGGAGCAGTGGTACCTCTCCGTCGCCTACGACCCGGACAACTCCGCCCTCATGAACGACATCTACGAGATCAGCGAGTTCACCTACCAGAAGCTGCCCTTCTTCGACCAGTGGACCGGCCACGGCTGGGCCACGGGTATCCAGCCCGGCCCCGCCGGACTGCGCGACCCGCTGGTGAACTGGAACCTCGCGGTCAGCTCCGGCACCGGCAACTTCGGCTACGGCGACGAGAATGAGAACTCCACCTGGGAAGGCCTCCAAGCCTACAGCGCGGCCATCCTCTGGGGCGCGGGCACGGACCGTAAGCCGCTCGTGGACGTGGGCCTGTACATGCTCGCCACCGGCATGACCGCCAGCGACCTGTACTTCCAGGACAAGAACTACAACCTCTCCGACAATCCGTCGCTGAACACCTACTCGTGGATTCCGGTCACGACGATCGCCTCCGCCGATGTGCCCAACAACGGCGGCAACGACTCGTACCCGGCCAATGCCACCTACAACGACGGCGCGCGCGAGGCTTTCTACATATCCGAGCCGTACTTCGGCGGCGAGGCCTCGGCGGGAATTTCCCTGTACCGCAAATTCGGACCGACGTTGAACAACTTCTTCTACGCCTACCCGACGGGGTCGAAGTTCATCCTCGCCTACCCGCCCACCGCCTGGACCCTCGGCATCTCGCGCAACTCCGACTACATGCGCAAATGGGCCGGGGCCATGATGCGCGAAGAGTGGCGCGCCGCCCGCGACTCCGCCCTCTACCAGCCGGGCAACTGGCTGGGCATGGCCATGACATCCGCCCTCTCCGGCGTCCCGTACAACCCCGGCGACGAACCGCTGAACGAGGCGGGCACCGCCCTCGACCCGAACGGGCCGGACCCGTACGTCAATCGCCTGTGGGCGAGCTGGGCCTCGCTCGACGGTGTGGCCGGGCGCGAAGCCCCGCGTCAGCCCGCCTTCACCGCGACCTCGACGCTGCACTTCATGCACGCGCTCGACGCCTACGGCACACCGGACTGGACCTACCTCGGTCGCGCCACCGACAGCGGCGGTTCCGACGACGACGCCTCCATCCTCATGCTCGCGAGCTTCTCCAAGCTCTCCGAGGACGGCACGCAAGTCGAGACCACCTTCGTCGCCTTCAACCCCGGCTGGGAAGATCGCTACGCGGCCTTTGACCGCCTGGGCACGGACGGCTCCGTCGCCGCCGCCAATGTTTCCGGCACCATGACCGTCCCCCCGAAAAAGATGATCACCCTCACCCAGACCTTCCCCGTCAACTAGCAGGGCAGCAGGGCTTGCCCTGCACCCTCGATGCTCGCGCATCGGAATTGCTGCTCCAGCCGGAGTGCTTCCGCTAAGGCGGAAGCATGGGGTCGAGAAACTGCTGAAAGTTTAAAGCCAGTATATTTCTCAAACAAAAATCCTCCGCTCCCGCTTGGGGCGGAGGATTTTTGTGGGAACGTGCAGAAACAATCAGGTGAATCGATCGCAAGCCGGATCGTTTGTCACAGACACGTATCCAAAATCAAATACAACGCACCAGACTAACGCCCCCTTCCCCTTTGCGCCTCTGCGGTTATAAACGAAAGAGGCGGGGAACAACAACTCCCCGCCTCTCCTTGTGTGCTGGAACGCGTGCCGCCGCAAACGAAGCGGCTCCGCGTTCCTCTATGTTCTCACTGCGCTTGTCTCTCTGCTCTGTATTCTCTGCCGTTAGCTTTTCAGCTACTGCAAAAAGTTGAGGTGATGGTCAGAAGATGTACCCCCGGGCCAGACGTGAGTAAGCCTCGACCTGCTCGGCCTCCCAGGCGGCATCGCGCTTGAGTTCGCGGGCGAGCAGCTTGGCCACGACGGGCGCGATCTCGATCGACGCCTTGGCGTTGAGCAGAAGCGCCCGCGTGCGGCGCGCCAACACGTCCTCGACGGTGCGGGCCATTTCCTCGCGAGCGTGCCAGACGACTTCGGACTTCTGGTAAGGCAGCTCCGGGTGCAGGCCCTCGGCCAGCTTGGGGTCTTCCTTCTCCAGGGCCTGAATCTTCAACGCGTCGCAACCGTAGAGGGCGAGGTTCGCCTGCTTGACCTCGGCGCGTGTCCAGCCGTGGATGTGCATATCCTCGGTTTCGCAACGCCGGTCCTCCAGTCCGCCAAGGGTCTGGGCCTGGTCGATAACGTCCTCGGCCATCTTGCGGTAGGTCGTCCACTTGCCCCCGGTGAGCGTGATCAGCCCGCTACCGCTGACGATGATGCTGTGGTCGCGTGACAGCGCGGCGGTGTCGGTGCCGTCCCCGGCCTTCACCAGCGGACGAAGCCCCGCGAAAATGCTCAGCACATCGTTGGGCGTGGGGTCTTCGGCCAGGTACTTGCAAGCGTGCGTGAGGACGAAGTCCCGCTCCTCGGGCAGCGCGCGCGGCTCCAGGCTGTGGGTGGGCAACGGCGTGTCGGTGGTGCCAACGACGACATGGTCGTGCCACGGCACCGCGAAGAGCACGCGCCCGTCCGCGGTCTTGGGGATCATGATGGCCGAGGAGCCGGGTAGGAAACGCTTCGGCAACACGATGTGGATGCCCTGGCTGACGGCGATGATGTCCTTGGCCTTCGGCTCGTCCATCTTGCGCATATCGTCGGCGAAGACGCCGGTGGCGTTGATGACCGTCTTGGCCCGCACGGTGAAGAGCTTGTCGCTCTCCAGGTCGTGAATCTCGACCCCGGCCACAACGCCGTTTTCCTTCACCAGACCAACGCAGCGGCAGTAGTTCAGCACCGCGGCACCCAGCCCCTCCGCAGTCTGCGCGAGGTTCACCGCCAGGCGCGAATCGTCGAACTGCCCGTCATGGTAGATGACGCCGCCCACGAGGTTTTCCTGCTCGACCGTGGGGATCTCCTTAATGGTTTCCTCGCGGCTGAGGTGGTGCGAAGGGGCCAGTCCTAGCTTGCCGGCGAGCTGGTCATAGACCTTCATCCCGATGCCGTAGAACGGCCCTTCCCACCAGGAGTAGTTCGGGATAACGAAGGCCTGCGAATGCACAAGGTGGGGCGCGTTCTGGCTCAGGCGGCCGCGCTCACGCAGGGCCTCCAGCACGAGCGAGACATTACCCTGCTGGAGATAGCGCACGCCGCCGTGCACGAGCTTGGTCGAGCGGCTGGACGTGCCCTTGGCGAAGTCCGCCTGCTCAAAGAGCGCGACGCTGTGCCCGCGCGAGGCGGCGTCAACAGCGGCTCCGAGCCCGGAGGCCCCGCCGCCGATGATGACGACATCGAAAGGTTTATCCGCGGACTGGGCGCGGTCGAGGGAAGTAGTTCTGTTCATAATGAATATTTCTTTGGCGTTGAGTGAGTGTAGTGAATAACGGATACAGTCAGGAGCTTATTACTCCTCGGCGGCTTCCTCCCAGTTCTTGGCGCGTTCGAGGGCCTTTTCCCAGCCTTGGCGCAGCGGGGTCATCTCCTCGGGCGAGCGCTTCGGCTCGAAGGTGCTCTGCGTCTCCCAGGACTGGCGGATGGCGTCGCGGCTCTCCCAGAAGCCCACGGCCAGCCCGGCCAGGTAGGCCGCCCCGAGCGCGGTCGTCTCGATGCACTTGGGGCGCAGGACCGCGCACTGGAGCAGGTCCGCCTGGAACTGCAACAGCGGGTCGCTGCGGCAGGCTCCACCGTCCACGCGCAGCTCCTTCAGCGAAAGGCCGCTGTCTTTTTCCATCGCTGCGATGAGGTCCGCGCTCTGGAAAGCGATGGACTCAAGCGCGGCGCGGCAGATATGGGCGCGGTTCGTGCCTCGGGTGATGCCGAGCGCGGCACCACGGGCATACGGGTCCCAGTGCGGAGCGCCCAGCCCGGCGAAGGCTGGTACGAGGAACAGCCCGCCGGCGTTCTCCACCGAGCCGGCCAGCCGGTCGAGCTCCTGTGCGGTGCGCACGAGCTGAAGTTCGTCGCGGATCCACTGGACGACGGCCCCGCCGATGAAGACCGAGCCCTCCAGCGCGTATTCGGTCTTGTCGCCGATGCGCCAGGCCACCGTGGTGAGCAGGTTGTTCTTCGAGCGCACGGGTTTCTCGCCCATGTTCATGAGCAGGAAGCAGCCGGTGCCGTAGGTGTTCTTGGCCATGCCGGGCGAGAAGCAGGCCTGGCCGAAGAGCGCCGCGTGCTGGTCGCCCGCGATGCCCGCAATGGGAGCGCCGCCGGGATAGAGGTTGTGCTGCACGTGCCCGTAGATTTCGGAGCAGGACTTGATCTCCGGCAGCATGCTGCGTGGGATGCCGAAGAGCTCCAGCATGTCGTCGTCCCAGTCATCTTTTTCGAGATTGTACAAAAGTGTACGGGAGGCATTCGTCACGTCGGTGACGTGGACCTTGCGCCCGGTCAGTTGCCAGATCAGCCAGGTGTCCACCGTGCCCATGAGCAGCCTGCCCTCTTCGGCCTTCTTGCGCGCGCCGTCCACGTTTTCCAGAATCCAGCGCACCTTCGTTCCGGAGAAATACGGGTCCAGACGCAGGCCGGTCTTTTCAGTCACCATTTGCTCGTGGCCGTCCTGCTTGAGCTTGCGGCAGTAGTCGGCGGTGCGCCGATCCTGCCAGACGATGGCGTTGTAAACAGGGCGACCAGTGTGCTTGTCCCACACGACGGTGGTTTCGCGCTGGTTGGTCACGCCGACGGCGGCGATCGCATCCGTCGTGAGGTCCGCGCGGGAAATCGCCTCGGCTGCGGTCGAGCTCTGGCTGGACCAGATCTCCATCGGGTCGTGCTCGACCCAGCCGGGCTTGGGGTAAATTTGGTGGAATTCCTTTTGCGCGACGGCGGCGACATGCCCGTCGTGATCGAAAACAATGGAACGGGAGCTGGTGGTTCCCTGGTCGAAGGCGAGGATGTACTTGTGTTTGGACATAGTTACGGGTGGGTCAGAGGTTCAAGCGGTGAGTGAGAACGTAGAGTTATTTAAAGTTTAAGCAGGACAAAGAGCTGAGCCCCGGCGATGCCGCCGAGGATCGGCGCGACGATCGGCACCCAGGCGTAGGCCCAGTCCGAGCTGCCCTTGCCGGGGATGGGCAAGAGCGCGTGGGCGATGCGCGGGCCAAGGTCACGGGCGGGGTTAATCGCGTACCCGGTCGGCCCGCCCAGCGAGAGGCCAATGGCCAGGATCAGCAGCCCGACCAGCATCGGGCCAAACCACGTGCCAATGGCGTTCGTCCAGGCGGCGGCGTTGGTCTCGGCCCCGAGGCCGACCTTTCCCAGCGCGAGGATGGCAAAAAGCAGGACCGCCGTGCCGATAAACTCCGTCACGAACGCCGGGCCGAAACGGCGCACGGCGGGCGCGGTACAGTGACAGGCGAGCTTGCCCGCGGGGTCGTCCGTCTGATCCCAGTGCGCGTAATAGGTCAGGAACACCAGCCCCTGCCCGATCATGGCCCCCGCTATCTGCGAGCCGATATAGCCGGGCACCTGCGCCCAGTCAAAAGCCCCGATCGAGGCCAGGCTGAGCGTGACGGCGGGGTTGATATGTGCCCCGGAGATGCGCCCGACGGCGTACACCGCGAGCATGACGGCCATGCCCCAGCCTGCCGTGATCACGATCCAGCCGCCGTTCTGGCCTTTGGACTTGGCTAAAACGACGTTGGCGACAACGCCATTGCCGAACAGAATGAGAATCGCAGTACCGACGCATTCGGCGAGATAAGGGCTCATAGGTATGGGGGTTGGGGTTAAGCGAGAGGGTAGAAATCGGGCGGTGCCCGGTGGGTATGCCAAGAATTAACACCGAAACATAAAAACATTCAAGTCATTAATGAACATTGACTTACACCCCATATAATTCTTGCGATTTCCAAGTTTCCAAAGTCAGGAGTAGCCGGAGTTACGCTTGCTTGGGAGTGCCTGAGGTTGCCGCTTGCGATCGCAAGTTTTCCAACGCCTATTACTTGCGAATCCCAAGTCTTTCATTATAGATAATAAGAAATATTTATTTCAAAAAAGCATGCTACCCCACCAACGTCAGGAGTTCATCATGCGCCGGATCGATGCCGAGGGCTCGGTCAAAAGCGCGGAGCTGGCCGAGTCTTTCGGCGTCACCAACGAGACCATCCGCAAGGACCTCGAAGCACTGGCCGAGGCCAAGCGCGTCATCCGCATCCATGGCGGGGCGACCCGCCTCTCCGACACCCGCCACGACCTTCCCCTGCCCGCCCGGCAGGCGGTCAACCGTTTCGAAAAATCCGTCGTAGCCCAAGCCGCCGCCGCGCTTATCGAGCCGCGCGACACGCTCTTTCTCGACGCCAGCTCGACCGTGCTGGCCATGACCGATTACCTGCCGCTGGAGCCGCTGACCGTGCTGACCAACGCGCACCACGTGATCGTCGCCCTCGGCGGGCGGCCCGGCTACGACCTGATCTGCACCGGCGGCAACTACGAGGAACGCTCGCGCTCCTATGTGGGCGTAATGGCAGAGGACTCACTCAAGCGCTTTCTGATCAAGTGGCTCTTCGTCGGCGTGGACGGGCTGCACCACGAGATCGGCGCCTCCGAGGTCAACCCCGGCCAGGCCGTGCTGAAGGAGCGCCTCATCCCCCGGGCCGAGCAGGTCTGCGTCGTGTGCGACTCCAGCAAACTGGAGAAAAAAAGCCCCTTCATCTTCGCCCAGCCGCACCAGCTCAATGTCCTGGTGACCGATGACGGCGCGAGCCCCGACATCCTCCGGCTCTACGAGAGCCAGGGCATCCGCGTCATCACCGCTCCCCTGCCCCGCGACGGGCGGGGCTAGAAGCTCGCCCCGAACTGCACGCCGAGCACGAGGGCGTTGTCGATGTTACCGGTGCCACCGGGGTTGATCACGTACTGGAGGTCGGGCTGGATATAAGTCGAGTCCGTCACGGCAAACCTGTATCCAGTTTCGAATACTATTTCGTTGCTCACGCTGGAACCGCCCGCGGCGACCTGCTGGTCCGAGTAGTTGTCACTGAACTGCCCGTAGGTGAAAAAGAGCACGGCGCGGTCATCCGGACGACCGGGGAAGAGGCCCTTGTAGTTCGCGCCGAAGCTGGTCTGGATCGGCACGATGGCCACGTCCTGCTGGTCGGTGTAGGCAAAGGTAAGGAAAAGCACCAGCCCCTCGTCCGAGCCCGGCTCCTCGGCATAGACCTGGTAGTCAGCCCCCATGTAGAAGCGGGTAAAGATGTCAGTCGTGTCCGTGCTGTTGAACTGCGGCATGTCGTAGCCGAAGGTCTGGTTTACGCCCGCGAACAGCCGGAAGGGCTTGTCATCGAGCTTCGGTGTCCAGTCGTACTGCACGAAGAGCGAAACGCCGTCGTCACCGCCGATGCTCCAGTCCAGCCCATGGTCGTTCGGGTCGAACATGTTCGGGGCGAGCTGGAAGAGACCGACGCGCAGTGTGCCGTCCTCGGGCAGCTTGGCCTTGATCCGTCCGCCCCAGACCGGGAACGGATAAGAGGTCATCACGCCGTCAAAGAGCACGGCGCGAATCTGGCCGTTAACGGCGTTGTTGAGCGAGTAGCTGTAGTAAGGCGAGCCCACAAAGTCGTCCGTCGCGGTCATGCGCCCGGCTTTGATCGAGAAGTCTCCGTCGGCGAAGGTCTTCTCCAGTGTCAGGTTATAGAAGAATATCGTCTGGCCGCCCACGAGCTGCATGACGCTGTACTGGCTGCCGACGGCAGGCGTGAGGTCGCTACCTTCGCGGTAGATACCGGATAACGCCAGGGTCGTGCTTTCCCATCCGAGGACCTTCTCCAGGTCGAGTTCCATGCCGAAGAAGGTGTCGCTGGCGTAGTTGCTGCTCGTGTAGTTGCCGCCGGATACGTTGCCAGCGAAGATGGCGTTATAGTACGCGAACACCTCGACGCCTTCATTAGCCAAGTCGTGGCGCACTCCGCCCCAATCGCCCGTCAGCCGGTCGTGGTATTTATAGGGGTCGTAGTCTTCGTAGGCGCGCGTGGTGGACAGGCCGCCGAGCATCAGCAAGAGGACCAGTGTAGTTATTTTCGAATACGTATTCATCGGGGTTGTTTTTTGGGGTAGTATTTTAGTTGGATTCAGGCCAGGAACACGCACCGGGCCATATTGAGGGGTAAGGGAACCCCGGCACGCCCCGCAAGGAGGCGCGCCCGAGGTTGGTGTGGGGGGTAGAAAGTGTACTTAAGCTGCGGCGGGCTTGACCACCGACGCTGAGGATTTTTTGTTGTCTTTACCGGCCTGCGCGAGCGGGCGTTTGACCAGGCACAGCACTACCGTGGAGACCAGGGTGCCAGCCACAATCGCGCCCAGGTAGGCCAGGCCGTGCGTGATCGCGTTGGGGATGAGCAGGACAAAGATGCCGCCGTGGGGCACGACCAGCTCGCAGCCGAAAAGCATGGATAAACCGCCCGTGACCGCCGAACCCGCCATGATGCAGGGGATGACGCGGATCGGGTCCGCCGCCGCGTAGGGAATCGCCCCCTCGGTGATAAAGGACAGGCCGAGCACAGCCGTAGCCTTCGAAGCCTGGCGCTCGTCCGACGTGAAGCGGTTGCGGGCGATATTAGCCGCAACCGCGCAGGCCAGCGGTGGCACCATGCCTGCGGCCATGACCGCGGCCATCGGTCCGTAGATCTCCGCCGAGAGTAGTCCGATGCCGAAGGTGTAGGCGGCCTTGTTGACCGGTCCCCCCATGTCAAAGGCCATCATCGCGCCGAGGATGAGTCCGAGCGTCAGGGCACTTCCCTCCTGCATGTTGCTCAGCCAGGCCGAGAGGGTTTCCAGCACGACCTTGACCGGCGGGCCGACCACGTAGATCATGGCCAATCCAACCAACAGCGAGGACAACAGCGGCAGGATAAGCACAGGCTTGAGTCCGGCGAGCGAGTCGGGCAGGCGCACGGCGCGGTTGATCCACAGGGCAATATAACCCGCAAGAAAACCGGCGACTAGCCCCCCGAGAAACCCTGACCCCACCTGCACGGCGAGCATACCGCCGATCAACCCCGGCGTCAGGCCGGGCCGATCCGCGATGGAGAAAGCGATGAAGCCGGCGAGCACGGGGATGAAGAGAGCGAAGGCCGACTTTGCGCCGATCTGCATCAGAGCCCAGCCAAAGGTACCCTCCTGGTCACCCGCGTACACCCCGCCGATGGCGAAAGCCAGCGCGATGAGCAACCCGCCCGCCACGATCAGCGGCAGCATGTGCGAGACACCCGTCATGAGGTGCTTGTACACGCCCGTGCGCGCTTTTTTGGGCGGCATCTTGAGTGCGCCGGGTTTGGCGGCGACAGGTTCGAGCGCGAGGGCTTCCTTGATC
The DNA here is from genome assembly GCA_030673825.1 of Verrucomicrobiota bacterium JB024. Classification (GTDB taxonomy): domain Bacteria; phylum Verrucomicrobiota; class Verrucomicrobiia; order Opitutales; family Cerasicoccaceae; genus Ruficoccus. Next base: position 30,853 of record JAUTCS010000015.1, read on the forward strand.
AGGCCCGCCGCGTCGTTGATCGCGGCCTTGGTGCCGGTTTCGAGCAGACGCTTCCCGGCGAAACGGGCCGTCTCCACATTGGCATCGGCAGCCACGATCACTGCGTCCGCCCGCGCGATTTCTTCTTCGGTCAGTTCGTTCTTCGCTCCGACCGAGCCGCGCGTCTCGACTTTCATCTCGTAGCCGAGCGCCTTGGCGCCGCGCAGAAGTGCTTCGGCAGCCATAAAGGTATGGGCAATGCCCGTCGGGCATGAGGTCACGCCGACGAGGTATTTGGTCGCAGGTGCAGCCTTTGTGGTCGCCCCACCCTCGCCTGCGAATGCGGACTGTGCCGGAGGCTCCGCTTCGGAGGTGCCGCCGGAGCGGGCAAAGTCGTTGGTGCTTGCAGCCGCATCGCCGGGGAAAAGCTGCCCGACCACGGAGCGGGTCTCACGGGCCAACCGGGCCAGGCTGGTAGCGATCACAGGCACACCGGAGTCGGCAGGCTGAGCAGGAGCCGTGACAGCCGAGAGGATGACCGCGTCAGCCGTGCGGCCGGAGGTGCGCCAGGCCGCGACGGGATCGATCTCTGTCTCGGCCATGAGCTCGAGGCTCAGGCCGCGGCGGGTGGCCTCGGCCTCCAGCGCGCCCTTGGCCAGTCGAAAGACCGGGGCCCGTTCGGTGGCGGTTTGGATGACAACAAGCAAGGAGGACATTTTTATGACAGGGGTTGGGGTTAGTTACGGCTCAGGGTCGGAGCAGGATGGGAACTGCCCGCCCGTTCAAAGGCGGTCAGCGGCTGCACGGAAATTTGTGCCATCTGTGATCGGATGACATCCGCCGACGGCAGCGACGGCATGAGGGATTCGAGACGGTTCCAGGCATAAACGGTACCCAGTTGCGCGCAGGCCGCCGGGCTTTCGCCAGCCGCATGGGCCAGCAGATAACCGGCCAGCAGCGAGTCGCCCGCGCCGACGGTCGAGACGACCCGGGCCTTGGGCGCGGCGGCCATGAGCTCGGCCTCGGGCGAGAGAAACAGCGCCCCCTCACCGCCGAGCGAGACCACGAGGTTCGGGGTCTTGGCCCGGCGCAGTTCACGGGCGGCGTTCACAGTCTGGCGGAAATCCTTCAGCTTCACGCCAAGGTATTCGGAGAGTTCGAGCGCGTTGGGCTTGGCGAGGTCGGCCCCGGCGGCGATCCCGGCCTTGAGCGCGGGGCCGCTGGAGTCAATCGCGATCAGTCCGCCACCGTCATGCACGGCGCGAACGATCTCGGCCACGAACTCCGGGCCGATCCCCGCGGGCAGGCTGCCCGCGATCACGCACCAGCGCCCCGGCGCGGCGAGCCGGGCCACCCTCTCAAGCAGGAGCGCCTGTTGCGCGGGCGTGGGAGCGGGGCCACGGAGGTTGAGGTCGGTCGTCTCCTCGGATTTCGTATCCACAATCTTGATACACGTCCGGGTCTCTCCGTCCACGCGGACAAACGCGTCCCGCAGGCCGTGGCGCCCGAAGTGCCGCTCAAAAATCGACGTATTCTCCTCCCCCAGAAACCCCGTGACGGCGGCGCGGGCTCCGCCGAGTGAGAGCATGGTGGCGACGTTGACACCCTTGCCCCCGGCCTGCCGGTGCGAACGGCTGGCGCGGTGCACCTCGCCGGGTGTGAGGCCCTCGACGAAAACCGTGTGGTCGATGGCCGGATTCAGGGTGACAGTGATGAAGTCCAATGAAGTCGTCATGGGAAAAAGGATTGGAGATGGATCAGGCAAAAGGTAGCAAGCGGACAGCCATGGCGTCTTCCTGTTCGAGGGCGCGGCGGGCCAGCTTCTGGAGCCGGGCGTAGGGGGCGTGGCGGAGTTTTTCCTTCACGGCGGGAATGAGGGCCGGGGGCATGCTCAGCTCATCGACGCCGAGGCCGGTCAGGATCTGCGCTCCGAGCGGGTCAGCGGCGATCCCACCGCACACACCGATCCATTTACCCTCAGCATGAGCCGCGCGGGCAGCCTGTCCGATGAGCCGAAGCACCACCGGATGCAGGCCGTCCGCGCGGCGGGCCAGCAGCGGATGTGTGCGGTCCACGGCCAGCGCATACTGGGTCAGGTCGTTCGTACCGACAGAGAAAAAGTCCGCTACCCGCGCCAGCTCGGGGGCCATGACGACAGCCGAGGGCACCTCGATCATCACACCCAGGTCGATGCGCGGGCCGTCCACTTCCTGCCGGACGGATTCGGCGAGGTTGCGGATGCGGCGAAAGTCGTTCGAGGTCGCCACCATGGGAAAGAGGAGCTTGATCGGTCCGTGGGCGGCGGCGCGGTAAACGGCGCGCAGCTGTGTGCGCAGGATGTCCGGGCGGGCCAGCTCCAAGCGGATGCCCCGCAGCCCGAGGAAGGACAGGTCGCGTTCGCTCAGGCCAAGGTAGTCCACCGGCTTATCCCCGCCGATGTCGATCGTGCGCAGCACCATGGGCAGGCCCTCCAGCGCCTCGATCATGGCACGGTAGCTCTCGTACTGCTCATCCTCGTCGGGGGCGTGCGGGCGGTCGAGGAAGAGGAACTCGGTACGCACGAGCCCTACGCCTTCGGCTCCGCTGCGCAACGCGTCCTCCGCCTCGGCCACGCGCGAAATGTTGGCGACGACCTCCACGCGGTGGCCGTCCGGCGTCATCGCAGGCTGGAAACGCTCGGTCCAGGCGCGTTTGCGCTGGGCGTCGAGGGTCTTGAGCGCCTGGCAGGCCGACTCCTGGTCCTCGCGGGAGGGGTTTAAAATCAAGCGCCCGCCGGAGGCATCGAGGATAGCAGTCGCGCCCTCGCGGGCGGACTCCACCCCGACCCCGGCGGCGACCAGCATGGGGATACCCAGCGAACGGGCCACGATGGCCGAGTGGGCATTCGGGCTGCCCTCGCGCAGGCAGATGCCGCAGACCTTTTCGCGCGAGAGCTGGGCGGCCTCGGAGGGCTCAAGGTCGGCGGCGACGAGGATGGAGGGCTCCGTCACGCCGTCCAGCGAATGCTGCCCGGCCCCGGTGAGGATGCGGCTGACGCGGTTGCCCGCATCTCGCAGGTCGATGGCACGCTGGGCCAGGTTTTCATCATCCACCGCGGCCATGTGCTCGGCCTTTTCGCCGATAACAGCCTCCCAAGCCGTAAGCGCATCGGCTCCGGCATCGATTTTTTCGAGCACCTCGTCGCGCAGGGTCTCGTCCGAAATGAGCGCCGCGTGCGCGTTGAACAGGTTACGCTGCACCTGGTTCATGCCGCTGTCGGCAGCCAGCTCCAGCAGGGTCTCGGCGGCGCTGTTCAGCGCCACTTTCAGCGCGGAGCGTTCGGCCTCGTCGTCGCCGCGCTTGCGGCGGGCAGTACCGGCATCCGCCTCTTTCCAGCGGATGACCGGGCCCAGCGCGATGCCGGGGGCGGCCATGGTGCCGCTGACGATGTCCGCCGTGTCCACGCGCAGCGGCTGCCAAATGACCGTCGCCGCGCCGGGCTCCTCCTCCTGTGGCTCGTCGTTGATCAGCTCGACCAGGCGGCGAAGCTGGCGCAGGTGGTCGTCCGCATAGGGCGAGTCGGAACGGATCTCGATCCGACTGCCCGCGCTGATGCCCAGGCCGACGATGCTCATGGCGCGGCGGGCATCAGCCTCACGTCCGTTCACGACGAGGGAGAGCTTGCCGTCCATGCGCTCGGTGGCGGCGGCGAGCTGGCTGGCCGGGCGCAAGTGAAAGCCGCGTGGATTGGTAAAATCGACGACCACGCGGGCCCCGTCAAAATCCTCTCCGGCCTCTTCTCCCACTTCGGTAGCTCCAGACTCCAGCGCGGCGACGATCTCGGCGGGGTCGTCAGTATGCGCCAGGCGCTCAGCCAGCTTCGCATCGGCGGTGACGGAAGTCAGCTGCCCGAGCAGGCCGATGTGCTCGTCACTGCGGGCGGCTATACCGAAAATCAGCCGGGCGCGTTCCTCCCCTTTCCACGGCACACCGTCGGGCACCTGAATCATAACCACGCGCGTCTGCGCGATCAGGCCTGCCTCCTGCGGGCGACCATGCGGGATAGCCACGCCGTTGCCGAGGTAGGTGTTGGCCGCCTGCTCGCGGGCCAGCATGCTCTGGGCGTAAGCCGGTTGCACCGCGCCACGCTCGGCCAGAAAGGCCGCCACCGCCCGGACCGCCTCTTCGCGGGTGGAAAAGGACTGGCCTAGCCGGATGTCCGAAGGGGTAAGTTGAAGCATGGATTTCAAGGGATCGAGTTAGGGTTGTTGGAGAAAACAGCAAAACATATGTAATCGATTACACACAAATGCAAGAAAAAATTTAAAAACGCTGCATACGCCGGTCATGCAAAAGGCATAAGCCTTTCTTTTGTATTGATTTATTCATAAAAACTAAAAACATTAGATAATAATCGTTTTCATAAAACAACCTTTCGTCAGGGTTATCTCGCTTCCACCCCCTTTAAAATAGCTTCCCCCATGGCCAGTATCAAAGACGTTGCCCAAAGAGCCGGAGTCTCGACCGCCACGGTTTCACGCATGATGGCGGGCAAGTCCTACATCAGCGAGGAGACGCGGGAGCGCGTGCAGGCCGCCATCGACGAGCTGGACTACCGCCCCAACCGTGTCGCCCAGCGGCTGCGAGAGCGGCAGTCGCGGATTCTCGCGCTCATCGTATCGGACATTCAGAACCCGTTTTTCGGGGCCCTCTCGCGCACGGTGGAGACCTTCGCCCAGCGCCACGGCTTGAGCGTCTTTATCTGCAACACGGACGAGGACGCCGCCAAGGAAGCGCATTACCTTGAGCTCATGCTTCAGGAGAAAGTCGCGGGCGTCATCCTCTCCCCCACCCGCCGTGCGCTGCCTCCCCTCAAGACATTAAAGCAAAAGGGCATCCCCGTCGTGACGGTGGACCGACGGGTCAGCCGGGACTTTGACTCGGTCCTGATCGACAACACCGAGGCCGCCCGCCAACTGACCGGGCGTATCATCGCCGCCGGGTACACCCGCGTCGCCGGGATATTCGGGGCCAACAGTTTTACCGCCGACGAGCGGCGGGCAGGCTTTGGCGAGGAGCTGGCTGCGCACGGGCTCAAGCCGCACGCCGAAGAACTCCCACCTGCCTTCGAGGCCGAGGGCCGAGCCGCCATGGAGCGGCTGCTTGCGCTTAATCCGCGGCCCGACGCGGTCATATGCAGCAGCGCCCTTCTGGCCACGGGAGCCTACCAGGCGCTCAACGCCGCCCGTCTGACGCACGAGGTCGGTTTCGCCTGCTTCGACGATCCGCCCTGGGCCACCTGCGTTAGCCCGGCGGTGACCGTCATTGCCCAGCCCACCGCCCTGATCGGCGAGACCGCCTTTGAGCTCCTGCTCAAGCGGATCGAGGAGCCGGACCGCGCCACCTCGCACATCCGACTTCAGGGAACGCTGATCGAACGTGATTCGCTCCGGGGCACCGGCCAGCGCGACCCCCTGTCCACCTAGGGCCTGTTCAGATAAAGGCCCTAAGACCGCAGCGCGTTCTCTCGGCGGTATTCGAGCGGAGTCTGGTTGAGGATACGCTTAAAGACCCGCCCCATGCGGTCTTCACTGGGGAACCCACAGGCCTCGGCTACCTCGTGCGCGCGCAAGTTGGTTTCGGCTAAAAGCTGCTGGGCTTTTTCCAGCCGCTTGAGGGTAATCTCCTCCGCGATGGTGCGGCGCAGCTCTTTCTTGAACGCCGCGTGCAGCGCCTGATAGGTAATGGGCACGGTTGCCGCGACGGTCTTGGCGTTGATGGGACGGGTGTAGTTCTGCCAGATATGGTGGAGCGCGGCGGCCACGTGCGGGTGGCGAACGGCCAGGATGTCCGTACTCAGCCGCGTGGTCACCCCCAGCGGCGGCACCAGCAGGTCGCGCTGACCGGCGCGCCAGCCGCCCAGCATGCGCTCAAGGGTCTGAGCCGCGCGGTAGCCTTCCATCTCCTGATTATTGTCGATGCTCGACAGCGGTACGGGCGCGAACTCGCAGCGCAATGGGTCGTCGTCCACCCCGAGCACGGCCACCTGCTCCGGCACGGGAATTTCGCTGGTTTGACAAGCCTGAAGCACCTCGATGGAGACCTCGTCGTGTTCGGAAAAGACCGCCAGAGGCCGGGGCAATTTTAGCAGCTCCTGCCCGAGCCAGGCGAGCAGTCCGCTCTCGCTCAGGCCGGGATCGGCACGGCAGCGGGAAACCCAGTCAATGAGGTGAAAGGTGCCGCCGCTTTTTTCCAGATTGCGGCGAAAGGCCTCCATACGACGAATGGCCGAGGGCACGTCCGAGCGCAGGAAAAACGCCCCATGGCGAAACCCCCGCTCAGTGAAGTGGTCGGCGGCCATCCGGCCGATGGCGTCGTCGTCACAGCGCACGTTCGGTACGTCCGGCAGGGTACAATCTCCGATGTTCACAACCGGGCGGCCACAGGTGCGCACAAACTCATAAAGGTCCGCCCCCGTGTGCAGGAGCGAGATCACCCCGTCGCCCTGCCAGAGGGCGGGCAAGCGCCCGTCGCGCGTCATCCCGGTATCGAGCACCCAATTCGCCTCACGGGCATAGCGGGCGATCCCCCGGTGGATGGCCGAAGAGTACCAACCAAGGGCCAGGAGGATGTGGCGGCGCGGAGGATTCATATAAAGGGTTGAATACAGCGATAAACTTTATTTTTCGACGAATTTTTAATATAACTTTCAACTTTATAGAAAAACGCAAACGGAACAAGGTCAATCAACCTCCGGGGCGAGTATCGCAAGCAGAGCTATCTGCTCGCATCGCCCCCGACAATATCCCACCTCAACCAACCCAATCGACCATGACCTTCGAAGACCGCCTGAGCGACCTCGTCGCCCGCCACGAACAACTCGTCACCCTCCCCAACGCGGTGGACGAGGATTTTTACAACGGCATTTACCAGCGCTACCAGCACTGCGTCCTGACCCGCGAGCACGCGCCCGTTTACTGGCGCTTCGACATCGACCCGCAAACTAACCCGCGCCTGCAGGAGCGCCTGGGCATCAACGCCGTGATGAACGCCGGGGCGATTTACCGGGACGGCAAGTTCCATGTCGTGGCGCGGGTCGAGGGCATCGACCGCAAGAGCTTCTTCGCCATCGCCGAGAGCCCGAACGGCATCGACAACTTCCGCTTCCGTGACAAGCCGCTGCTCGTGCCCGAGCTGCCCAACGATGGCACCAACCTCTACGACATGCGCCTGGTCGAACACGAGGACGGCTGGATCTACGGCATCTTCTGCGTGGAGCGCCGTCCGGAGGGCGCCCCCGCCGCCGACCAGTCCATCGCCGAAGCCCAGTGCGGCATCATCCGCAGCCGCGACCTGGAAAACTGGGAGCGTCTGCCGGACTTTAAAAGCCCCTCGCCCCAGCAGCGCAACGTCGTACTCCACCCCGAGTTCGTCGAGGGCAAGTACGCCTGGTACACGCGCCCGCAGGACGGCTTCATCGACACCGGCTCCGGCGGCGGCATCGGCTTTGCCCTGTCCGAATCGATCAACCCGGCCATCTGCGGTGAGGAGAAGATCATCGACTCGCGCATCTACCATACGCTCAAGGAGGCCAAGAACGGCGCCGGTGCCACCCCGATCAAGACCCCGCAGGGCTGGCTCCATGTCGCCCACGGAGTGCGTAACTGCGCCGCCGGCCTGCGCTACGTGCTGTACGTTTTCGTCACGGATCTGGACGACCCGACGAAGGTCATCGCCGAGCCGGGCGGGTACTTCATCGCGCCGCTCGGGGCCGAGCGCGTCGGCGACGTCTCCAACGTGGTCTTCAGCAATGGCGTGGCCGTGCGCGGCGAGGAGGTCTTCATCTATTACGCCTCCTGCGACACGCGCCTGCATGTGGCCACGAGCAGCATTCCGGCACTACTCGACTACGCCTTTAACACGCCCCGCGACGCCCGCCGCACCGGCCCGTGCACCCAGCAACGCATCGACCTGATCGAGCGCAACCTGGCCTACGCCAAAGCGCACGGGCTGAATGTCGGCCAGCGGTAACTGATAGGACACTTAACGTCTGCCTAAGCGCAGACGTTCCAAACGGCGAAGCAACAGGCTTCGCCGTTTTTTTGTGAAATAATCCGACATCAAACAGGCACACTCGCCATACATTTAACGAACCATACCGTACATAAAAAGACAACCAAACTCCAATCTCAACGGCATAATAGATTTATAACAAAATTCACATCAAACTGACTATCTGACAGATACAAATATTCAATCAGCCACCATACAGACATTGGCACACGTCGAGTTAAGAGGATGGGTATCCGCACAAGCGGGTACTTACCAAGAACCACAAACTCGAGACACGACACCATGAGAACATTCTGGAAACGCTGGAGAATCAGCATTGGGAGCGGCTTTGAGTCGCTCATCACACGAGTGGAAAACCACGAGGCCCTCGTGGCCGAAGCCATCCGCGAGGCTCAGTCCGCCGCCGCCCGGGCCAAGGTCAAACTCGCCCACGTGCGCCAGGACGGCGAACGACTTCGCACGCGTATCGAAAAACTCGATACAGACGAGGCTGATTGGGAGCGCCGTGCCCAGGCTCAGGGCAACGAAAATCGCGAACGGGCGCTGGAGTGCCTGCACCGCCGTAACTGTGCCCGGCGCGAGCTGGATCACCTGCGCGGGGAGCTTGCCCGCCACGAGCAGACGGAGCGCTCCCTCGCTGCCGACATCGGCAAGCTCGACGAGCACGTTGCCGGACTGCGCCGCCGAAAGAACACGCTGGCCGCCCGCGATTTTCGCGCCCGTGCCCTGGCCGCCGCCAGTCCCGAGGAGGGAGCCCTGCTCGGCGGCGTGGACGAGGTCTTCGAGCGCTGGGAGCTGAAGCTGGCCGAGACCGAGATCGTCGGCGGGGCCGACTCCGCCGACAGCTTTGAGGACACCTTTATGGCCGAGGAAGAAAAGGCCGGGCTCGAAGCCGAGCTCGACGAACTCCTCCAGCAGCATCCGCCGGATAAGGCTGAATAATCCTTGAGCCAACCGGCACCGAACGAGCCACACACTTCAACAAACGACTTACGATGAACACTGACGAACCCACCTCCCCCCACTCCGCTGAGCCTCCCGCCATCCCCCCGCCGCTGCCCGACCCCATCACGGGGTCGCGTAGTGGTTTTTTACGACAGAAAGCCACCGACCGTCCCAGGGTCGAACTCGTCCGCCCCGGCGATGACGCCAACACCTCAACGGAACGCGCAAGCCCCGACCACTCCAGCTCATCCGCGGCCGAGGGTGCGCATCTGCGCTGGGGCAAGCGTTCGGGCGAGCATTCAGAAGATGCTGCCGCCGGGCTAGCATCACCCCCACCCTACACTGCCACCCTTCCGCCTATCCAGACCGAGGGGGCCGCAGACTCCGCATCCCTCGACCGGGCCGAGTTCTACCCGCGCCTGCTGCGCTGGATCGGGGCGGGCATCCTCGGAGTGGCGGCGGTGTGCTACCTGGTCAGCGGCTGGATCAACGGCTCACCGCTGTTGCGCACGGGGAGCTTTTTGGGCTTTACCGCGCTGCTGAGCGGGGCGGGCATCTTTTGCGCGTACCGCTGGCGCGAAGACAAGGGGGCCAGAACTTTCCTCGCGTTGGCCACGGCGTTCCTGCCCGTGAACTTCGCCCAGCTCGGGGCGCTCGTTTACGCGCAGGTAAAGGGCAGCCTCGGCTACAGCGAGGGGCTCAAGGGCGTCTTCACCTTCGCGCCGGTCGGGACGACGATGCTCGCCGTGGCCGGTGCGGTTAGCCTCGCCGTGCTCATTCCGGTCGCCTTCACCGGGTTCAGCGCACTGGCCCGCGCCGGGGCGAAAAAAATGACCGCGCTCTTTCTCGTGGCCAACGCCGCGCTCCTGCTGCCTTGGCGGGACCCGAACCTCGTGGCCGGACTCGCCGCGGTGTTGGCGACCGGACTCATCCTGGCCGACCGCCGCTGGCTCTCGCGCGAGACGACGCTCAAGACCTGGGACGGCGTGGCCATGCGCACACTGCTGTTTGCCCCGGCGGGCTTGCTGGTGGTGAGAAACCTGTTCATGCACGACCTGACGAGCGGACTGCTGGCGTTCATCCTCGGGGCGGTGGCGCTGTTGTTGTGCTGCGGCCTGCCCCGCTGCCTGAGCCGCCATGGTGCCCGCGCCGCCAGCCAGTTCACCGGCTACGGCTTCGCGCTGGGCGCGTGGATCTGCGCGCTGCAGGCGATGTTCCCGCACGGCCTGCCGATCAAGGCCCTTGCCCTGCCCCTGATGGTGTTGCCGTGGTGCCTGGCGGTCTTCGGCCTCTCGCTCAAGGGCGCGGGCCGGGGCATCGCCGCCCGCGCGGTGGCGTCGTTCGCCGCGTTGGGGACGAGCTGGTATAGCCTCGCCCAGCACGGTGACACCAGCTACCTGCCCGGCGTGCTGTGCCTGCTGGTCGCCGTCGCCCTGCTGCTGGCCGCCTTTGTCCTGGAGGAGCGAATCGTGCTCATCTGCGGGGTGTGCACGCTGCTGGTCGGCATCAGCTACCACTTGCACTTCGCCTTCAGCCTGGTGCAGCAGAACCTCTGGATTTCCCTGGCCCTGGCCGGGAGCAGTGTGATCCTCGCCTCCTCCTACCTGGAACGCCACGGCGGCGGCCTGCGCCTGCGTGCCCGGCGCCTGCGCCGCCAGTGGAAAGGCTGGAACTGAGCGCGAGGCCGTAAGTCAACCCGCGAGCCGGCGGTCCTTCGGGGCCGCCGGTTTTTTTACGGGCAACGGCGGGAAAGACGGGGAAATTTGCCCGTGAAGGCACGCGAAGAAAACGCGAAGGGGAAAGTGACGGGCATGTGTCGGCGAAAATGGTGCGCATCCTCTCAGAGTTCAGAGAGGATGCGGTCCTTTTGTTCCTCACGTCGTCGATGATCATTTGCCTCCCGGCTGGGTGATCCGCTCAAGTCGGGAGACGCAGTTCGTTTGAGTGGGCGACAATCGCCGTTGCCCATGCCACCGCGTTGGCGGTGGCATCGCGATCCGCAGGATCGAGGGTCCAGGGCTATGCCCTGGATCAGCGCTCGACCATGCGGAAGGTGTAGTTGATGGTCACGGCCTGGCCGCCGGGAGCGCCCCCGATGTTGCGGGTGTTCTGGACGGCGGCGAGGATGGAGTTGTCAAAGAGACGGCTGCCGCTGGGGGTGACGAGCTTGACGGGGCGCAGGGTGCCGTTGGGCTGGACGGTGACGCTGACCACGGCGAAGACCTCCGATCCCTCAAGCGCATCGGGCTTGTTCCAGGCCAGCTCGATCTGGTGGCGCAGGCGGGCGATAAAGTCTTCCAGGGCCCGCTGCTCGGCGGGACTGGAACGCTGAGGGCTCGTACTCACGCCGGTCACGGTCGGCTTTTTGACCGTGATGGTGGGGGTCTTGGCGGGTTTGACCGGCTTGGGCGGGGTCGGCGTGGGCTTGCCGAACTTTTGCTGAAATTCCTCCGCCGTCATGGGCTTGGGCTGCGGCTTAGGCTCGGTTTTCTTAGGTTCGGGCTTGGGCTGAGGCGTGGGCGTAGGAGTCGGTGTGGGCGTAGGCTCAGGCGGCGGTGGGGTCGGCTCCGGCTCGGGCTCGGGGATGGCCAAGTCCGGAATTTCCACCGGCTGCGGCTGCTCAATAGTGGGGGCCTCGATGGCGGGCTCCTCGACCGGCTGGGGGTCGGGCGTGGGCGCAGGCTCCTGCATCTCCGGCACCGGCGAGGTGTCGATCAGCTCGAAAATGACCGGCGGCTCCTCCTTGTGGTATCGCTTCCAGGCGATCATGAGCAGGAGCGAACCGAAAAACAGGACGTGGATCAGGATCGAAACCCAGAAACCGCGGCGTGTGGTGCGCTTGCTCATTTGACCTGGGTGTCGAGGTTGAGCCGGGAGAGCTTGTTGTCCTTGATCAGATCGATGACCTCGACCACCTGCTGATAGCGCAGTGTGCGGTCGGCCCGCAGGCTGATGACGGGCGGATTGGGCTGCGTGGCGAGGTTGGCCAGCAGGTCATTGAGCTTGGGAAGGGAGACCGGGTCCTTACCCCAAAAGACCTGACCGCTGCGGTCGATGGAGACCACCTGAAACTCGATGCTCTCGCGCGAAACCTGCGGGCGCTGCGACTCCACGGGCAGCTCGAGCGGGATGGTCTGCTCCAGCAGCGGCGTGGTGATCATGAAGATGATCAGCAGCGAAAAGGCCAGGTCGATGAGAGGAGTCACGTTGATCTCCGAGACCGCCGTCATGCTCTTTTTCCGCCTGAAAGTCCGTGCCATTGCCGTTTTGTTGCTAAAAGCGTCCGTGTGTTGTCATCCGCCAGATCAGGCGGGCTCCTCCTCGGAGGCTTCCTGTTCGAGGGCGATCTCGACTTCCAGCTCGATGCGGTCGGCCAGGGAGCTGGCGAAGTTCTCCAGCTCGGTTACGAGGAGCTTCGACTGGGCCAGGAGGAAGTTGTACCCGAAGACCGAGGGGATGGCCACGAGCAGGCCCGCCACCGTGGTCAGCAACGCGCCGGAAACGCCGGGGGCGAGATTCTGGAGCGTGGCGCTGGCCTGGAGAGCCATCGAGCCAAAGGCGTCCATCACGCCCCAGACCGTACCGAGCAGCCCGAGGAAGGGAGCGCCGGTCACGATGGAGCCGAGCAGGATCATCTTCGACTCGTACTTGATCGTGTGCTGGGCGACGCCGCGCTGGAGCGCGTTCTCCACATGGCCCATGCGCACGCGCAGACTGCGCTCGGACCCGGCCCCTTCGTAGCGGTGAAAAGCGTCCACCGCCTCCTCCACCAGCGAGGCGTAGGGGCCGAGGGAGCCGGCCTTACGCCCGAGGTTGAGCTTGAGCAGGCCGCGCTGCTGAGACAGGCGCGACTCAAAGCTGAGGTTGAGCGAGCGCAGGCGCGAGAGGTCGAGGTACTTGCCGATCATGATCGTCCACGCCACCAGGCTGAACGCCAGCAGGGCGACGACGATGGCCTTGCCCGCGAGGTTCGACTCGCCGAAATAGGAAAAAATATTAGGTTCCTCGGTCTGGGCCAGCAGGAGCCATGTCATGGGTAAATTCATAGCTTTTGAGAGAATCCGGGCGCGCACCACGCCCGCTGCCTTTTAGGGAAAAGCGAAAACGCCCCGGGTTTCAAGCAATCCTGACTTTTCTGAGAAAATAGGCAGAAAAGGCCCGTTCGCGCAGAGATTGGCTCCGACACTTATCCGTCGTGCGTTTATGACCGCGTCCACCACTGCTAAAGATTTTGCCCGGCGGGCGCTGTGGGCTTGCCATCGGCGGGCGGGTGTCCCAATTTCGCAGCGCATACGACTATGGATTACCTCGAAAAGACCTTGAAGGAACTGGCCGAAAAGGCCTCGTCCGCCTCTTCACGCCATGCCGTCGTCGGCTTCGACGGTTTCGTGGACAAGATCGTCCATCCGGTGGACCAGCGCTTCGGCCCCGGCGACGATTACCAGGCCATCGAGACTATCGCGGAGTTCGGCAGCCGTATCTCCGCCGCCGCCGGCAAGAGCGCCAATATCGAGATGTACCAGGAGATGGAAAAACTCGGTGGTAACGGCCCCATCATGGCCAACGCCATCGTCTCGGCCGGGTTCCAGACCC
>JAUTCS010000016.1 GCA_030673825.1 Verrucomicrobiota bacterium JB024
GAGGAAGTAGGCGGCGATCCTGGCAGGTTCGTTCTCAAGCAGGACTTCGTTGAGCAGCATCCGGTGTCGATGGACCTGTTCCTGGCTCAGGCCCAGAATCGGATCGGTTTCGGGGTTCAGCCCCTGTTGCTCAATGAGTTCGAAGTCCCTGTGCGAATCCGGAATCCAGAGCAGGGCACCTCGCGCGCCCAGCCCCTGGATGGCTCGCTCCACCAGTTCAGAATAGAACCGCTGACTGGAAATCTCAGTACGTGAGATTTGCGCCAGCCCCATTACGAGCTCTTCGATCTCCTGCCAGACATTTTCGATAGAAGAGGATTCGTCTGTTGTCATCAGTTTGTCGAGTCAAAGGTTTCAGGTTGCCGCTGATACCAGCAGGCAGGGGACGCCAGGAAAGGTCCCTGTTTCCTACATCCTAACACGGCTGACTCGCCGGCGCGGGGATCGAGCACGAAAAAGCAGACCGTGCTGCCAAAGTATTTGGTACATGGGCCGTCAGGGGCTGATCAACTCCGGCGGCGCGTCCGGGGCGAACGACTTCGGCGACGCCGTCAAGACCGCCGTCATCAACAAGCGCGCGGGCGGTACCGGGCTCATCTCGGGGCGCAAGGCTTTCCAGCGCCCGATGAAGGAAGGCATCAAGCTCCTCAACGCCATTCAGGACGTGTACCTCTGCAAAGACGTCACCATCGCCTAGTGCGTGACCGCACGGGACAATGAGGGGCTACGCCCCTACGCCGCCAAAAAGGCGGCTACCCCCTGGTGCGCGCTGACCATTCTTCCCTTTCGAGCCGGTTCCATGGCGGGACCGGCTTTTTGTTTTAGCGGGCATCGCGACACGGCTGTGGCTGGCAGGGTTTCCTCTATGACTTCGCGATTCTTCGCGTGCCTTCGCGGGAAAATCTATGGGACCTTGCCAAGCGGGCCGTGTCGGGTCATCGTTCCCCCTTCCCCGCTGAAAACTCACCGACCATGGATATCTTACGCCAGCTTCGCCAGGAAACGCTTTTCGCCCGCCAGCGCGTGTACCGCGCCGGGGCCCCCACCCCGCTGGAGAAGATCGAGCTCGACGGGCCGGGGGAAGTTTTTGCCAAGCGCGAGGACCTGTGCGCGATCAAGGCCTACAAGTGGCGCGGCGCGTTCAACCGGTTGGCCCTGCTCAGCGAGAACGAAAAGGCCCGCCCCGTGCTGGCCGCCTCGGCGGGCAATCATGCCCAGGGGATCGCCCTCTCCGCGCGACTGCTCGGGCTCAAGGCGCAGGTGTACATGCCGGTGACGACCCCCGCCGTGAAGCGGTCCGCCGTCCTGCGTCACGGGGGCGACGCGGTGGAGATCATTTTACACGGCGACAGCTACGACGAGGCTTACGCCGCCGCGCTCGCCAGGGCCGAGGCCACGGGGGGCGTTTACATCCACGCCTACGACGACCTGCAGGTGATGGCCGGGCAGGCCACGCTGGCGGACGAGGTGGTCATGTCCGGCAAAGGGCCCTTCGACGTGGCCTACCTCCAGATCGGCGGCGGCGGCATGGCCGGAGGCGTGGCCAATTGGCTAAAAACCTACTACCCCGGCATCCGCGTGGTCGGCGTCGAGGGCGCGGGGCAGGCCTCGATGAAAGCCGCTCTGGCCGCAGGCAAGCCCGTGGAACTGGACGCGCTCGATATTTTCTGCGACGGCACGGCGGTGCGCAAGGCGGGCTCGACCACCTTTAAAGTCTGCCGCGAAGTGCTCGACGACGTCATCACCGTGACCAACGAGGAAGTCTCCGACGCCATCCGCCTGTACTGGGAGCGCCTGCGCTGCCTGCAGGAGCCCTCCGGCGCGATGGGCTTGGCGGGCCTGTTGAAAGACCGCGAAGCCCACCCCTCGGCGCGGGCGCTTGTGGTGGCCACGGGGGCGAATCTGGACTTCGGGCAACTCGCGCGGATCGCGGACGCCGCGGGCATCGGCGGTGGACACCGGCGGCACCTGCGCATCGAGATACCGGAGCGGCCCGGCGCCATGCTTGCGCTACTAGAGACGGGGCTCGGCTCACTGAACATCATCGACTTCCAGTACGGCAAGCGGCACGAGGACCGCGCCTGGCCGGTCTTCGGCCTGTCCTGCTCGGAGCCCGAGCACGCCGCGCTGGTCGAGCGTCTGCGCGCGGGCGGGTACAGTTTTGAAGAGGTGGACAGTTCGGTCGAGGTGCGCTACCGTGCCATTGCCTGCGAAGCCCGCCTGCTCACGCATCCGCTGTTCCTGGAGCTGGAGTTCTACGAGCGGCCCGGCGCGATGCACGCCTTTCTCGACAACACCGTGCGCGGACGCGGCAACTTCTGCTACTTCAACTACCGCTACTCAGGCGAACGCGTGGGCCGCGCCCTCATCGGGATGGAGTTCGACTCCGCCGAAGCGCGGGCGGCCTTCGGCGACACCTTGCCCGCCAGTGGCAAGGGTTACCGCCGCTGCCGCGTCCTGGCCGACGACGAGATGACCCGGCTGTTCGGTTGAGCTTGATGAAGAAAAATGGTCACGAAGGGCACAAAGCTTTATTGAAAAGTGGCCGAACACGTCGGACCCTCTGGTGTAGCCACTCCATAATCTGACGGATCATATCCTCTCCGCGTTTCTCTTCTTTGCGTCTTTGCGCCTCTGCGGTTAATATTTTTCTTCGTGCCCTTCGTGTCTTCTTCGTGTTCTTTGTGACCTGTATTCAATTTTCCACCTATCATGCACGATTCGAGCGACCGTCCGCCCCTGCCCTGCCCCTTTGAAAAACTGTTCCCCTCGCAGCTTATTCGAGACGAGGCTTTTTACATGAAGCTGGCCTATAACCTCGCCATCGACGCGTGGCGGCAGGACGAGGTGCCCATCGGCGCGGTCATCGTGTACAATGGCGAAGTCATCGCCGCTGCCCACAACGCCACCCAGACCACCGCCGACCCGACCGCGCACGCCGAGATGCTCGCCATCACCCAGGCGGCCAACGCCATCGGAGACTGGCGGCTCAACGGCGCCACCCTTTTCGTGACCAAGGAGCCCTGCCCGATGTGCGCCGGAGCCAGCATCATGGCGCGGCTGACCGACGTGGTCTATGCAGTGCCCGACCCGAAGATGGGCTGTCTCGGCGGGGCCACCCCGCTGCACGAGGTGCCGGGTCTCAACCACCGCGTCGCCGTCCATAGCGGCATCCTCGAACACGAGTGCCGCGAGCTGATCCAGGCCTACTTTACTCTCAAGCGCCAGAGCAAGGACCAGAATTGACGGGTCCGTCGTCCGTTTGGGTGGAGGTAGATTAACCACAAAGGCACAAAGACACGAAGGGAGAATCACCTCTTGCACTCCGTATTTACTTATAGTTATAAAATATCTTTTGTATCTTTAAGTATCCCAAATTAGAATCGATGCCCTCTTATTGAAAGAGCGTCCAGCACGGCGAAGCCTTTGCGCCTTTGTGTCTTTGTGGTTAAAACCCTCTCCTCCAAACACGCACCTACCACGCCACGCGCTTGCCTTCGTTCGTCCAGGATTCCCAGACGCGCTCGGTGAAACGCATGTAGCGCAGGCCGTCGGCGAAGCTGGTCAGGGTTACGGGCTTGTCCTTGCGAATGGAGGCGACGAAGTCGGCCTCTACCTGCCAGCGGCCTTCTGCCTCGGGAGCGACGGGGACGGTCTTTTCGCCGGCCTGCCCTATCGCGCTGCGGAAGAGGCTTTGCGTGGAAAGGTCGTAGCGCAGGCTCCCCCGGTCGCCGTCCAACCGCATGCCCCAGTAGCTTGAGCCCGTGGCCACGGCGCTAAACGTCATCACAAGCTGAAAATCGTCGGCGTAGCCCGCCACGACGTTGAGTGAGTCGGGGATGTCCACCTTTTGCGCGCGGCCGGTTTCTGTGTTCATACGCTCGGCGGTGTAAATCGCCCCGGTAGCCTGTACCCAGGCCGGGTCCTTCTGCCCGAGCCAACGCTGGATCGTCTCGTAGTGGATGCCCATGCTCATGATGTTCTTGCCGCTAAGCTGGCCGTCCTGGCGCCAGGTGATGGCCGTGGCCGGGTCGGCGGCCGCCCCCGTGAGCTGCGCCACACGGATTTCGCGCAGCTTGCCCAGCTTGCGGGTCTCAAGCATGCCCATGATGGTGGAGTCGTACTTGAAGGTAAACGGCGCCGGAACGATTTGCGTGACTAACTCGGGGTGCTTGTGGGCGGCCTGAAACATGCGGGTGGCCTCGTCCAGGTCGCAGGCCATGCGGGCCTCGGTCAGGACGTGCTTGCCCGCCTCCAGCGCGGCGATGGTGATCTCGGCATGCATGTACGGCCAGGTGCCGATGCAGACCGCGTCCACCTTCGGGTCGGCCACAACGTCACGCCAGTCGGCGGCGGCACGGGCGATGCCGAACTCCTTCGCGACCTTTTCCGAGGACGCAAGGCTGCGGTTGCACACGACGGCAAGCTCGACGCCGTCGATGGCCCGAAAGCCCGGGATGTGCATGAGGCGGGTGTTTCCGCCCGCACCGATGAAAGCGATTCGCAGAGGCTGTGTCATGGGGATAGCAATAGGTTAAATCGCTGAATGGTCAAGGGGGAGCTCTCGCTGCCTGTCGAACTGCCCGAAACTGCCCCAAGCGGGCGTCAGAACTGAATGATCTCGGCGTGGCTGAAGTGCTCTTCCCCGTCGAAATACACCACCAGCCAATCCTCGCGGGTGCGGTTACCGGACCACATCCCCAGGTAGTAGGGTAAGCAGGGATCGTCGATACGGATCGCGTCTGGCCTGCCTAGCTCGCTCAGCACCTGCTCTAAATTCATACCGGGAAGCACGTCGGAGATGACAGCCTCTGCCATCTTGCCCCGCGGGTTGTCCGGCACGTCACTGCCCGCGTACATGCGCCAAGTCTCGGCGTCGAAGGGTCGGTCATTGAACGGGTCCGCCTGGTCCCACAGCGCGTAGCCCTGCACTAGCACGATCACCACAAAGGCCGCCCCGAAGAGCCACTTCGTGTACCTGGCCGAAAACAGCCCCAACCGTGGTGCTTCGTCTGACATGGTGAGAGGCTTCCCTTCTTTTATCGTATTATACGATTTTCGAAAAAATCTGATCAAGAGAGATTTCCCGCGAAGCCACGCGAAGGGACACGAAGAAAAATCTTTTATGACTTCGCGCCTCTTCGCGTGGCTTCGCGGGAAAATGCATCTTTATCATTCTCTTCTAAAATGGCCTTACTTCGTATTCGGGTAGCTGCCGAGCCACTTGACGAGGCGGGAGACGTGCTGAAGCTCGGCGACGGCGGCCTGCACGACCTCGTCGTCCCAGTGGCCGATCACGTCCACGAAAAAGAGGTAATCCCAGGCCTTGCGGCGGCTGGGGCGGGACTCGATCTTGGTCATGTTGATCCCGCGTGAACTGAAGGCGCGCACGGCGCGTTCGAGCGCCCCGACTTCGTCGTTGATGGAAAAGACCAGGCTAGTCTTGTCGGCGCCGCCGCCGGTGCGCCCGCAGGGCTTGGCCCCGATGACGAGGAAGCGCGTGACATTGTCCGCGCGATCCTGGATGCCCTTGGCCAGTACGGGGACGTCGTACTTGACCGATGCCAACTCGGAGGCGATGGCGGCCATGCCCTCGTGTTCGCCGGAGCGGCGCACGGCCTGTGCCGTGCTTTCGCAGTCGAACTGGCGGGCCTTGGGCAGGTGGCGAGCGAGCCAGTCGCGGCACTGGATCAGGGCCTGATCCTTGGAGTGAACTTCGGTAATGGCCTCCAGGGGCCATCGCGAGATCAGGCAATGCTCGATGGGCAGGTACACCTGCGAAACTATCTTCAGCTCGGTCTCGGCCAGCATGTCGAGTGAGTGCAGGACGGCCCCGCCGGTCGAGTTCTCAATCGGGATGACGCCGTAGTCGGCCTCGCCCTTTTCCACCGCGGTGAACACGTCCGGGATCAGCGGCTGCGGGAGGGTCTCGATGGCCGGGCCGAACTGCTTGACGGCGGCCTGCTCGGTGTAGGTGGCCTCCGGTCCGAGGTAGGCGATGCGCAGCCGCCGCTGGCGGGCGCGGGTCACGGAAATGATCTCCCCGTAGATGCGGCGCAGGGTGGCCTCGTCGAGCGGGCCTTCGTTGAGCGCGGCCAGCTTCATAAAGATCTGCTCCTCGCGCTCGGGCATAAAAATGGGCAGCCCGGCGGCGGCCTTGGCGGCGGCGACATCCCCGGCGAGGGTGAGCCGCTCGTTCAGCTTGGCCACAATGTCGCGGTCAATCTCGTCGATGCGGGTACGGACTTTTTCCAGATCCATGGGTGCTCTTTATATAAAGGGAAACGGGGAAAACGGAATGTTTTTCGTTGGGGGGACGGCGATTTTGGAGCAGCGGCACGCGGGCGGCTGGATAACCACCGAGGGAACGCTAGACGTTGCCGGCGGGGTTCTCCTCTTCGGCTTCGGAATCCTCCGGGGCCTCTTCGCGGGGCTCCTCGGGCAGGCCCACGTCCTTGTCGGTGAGGGGCTCGTCCTCCTGGGTGGAGCGGCGGAACCACTCCGTAATCTGGCTGGGCGAAAGCACGTCGGAGGCGGGCAGCTCCTCGATCGAGCGCACACCGATGAACTCCAGAAACTTGTCCGTCGTGCCGTACTGGATGGGGCGGCCCGGCAGGTCGGCCCGGCCCGTGACAAGCACGAACTCCAGTTCCAGCAGCTTGCTCACGGCGCTGTCCACGGAGACGCCACGGATGGCCTCCATCTCAGCGCGGGTGACGGGCTGGCGGTAGGCGATGATGGCCAGCGTCTCCAGCGCGGCCTGAGAAAGTTTCATCGGCTTGGCCTCGTTGCGCAGTAGGCGCACCCACTCGGCGTACTCGGGGGACGTGGCGATGCGGTACCCGGCGGGCCCCTGGAGCAGCCGGTAAACCTCGCGCTCCTCGACCAGTTCGTGGGCGATGGCGTCCATGGCGTCGCGAATCTGGGTCGCGGTCAGGAGCGAAGGCACTTGCTCCATGATCGGCTCGATCACGCCCTGGCCGTCGCCCTCGGAGCCGGGCTCTTCCGCCTCGGGCTCGGGCGGCTCGGCCTCGGCCTGCTCATGGTAACGGGTGATGACGGCCTGGATGTCCCGGATGGACAGCGGCTCGGAGTTGGACAGCAGGAGCGCCTTGAGGATCTTTTTGAGGTTGAATTCCATGTCGTCAAAGCAGCCCATTGAATCCCTCCGCCGCCCGATGGCAACGCTTCTTTAGCGGCAGGACGCCGTTGCCTGAGGGCACTGAGGCAGGCGCCTGTCTGGCGCCGATGGGGTGATTGCTGGTCCAGCCGGACCCCATTGCGGTGCGCAGCACCGAGGGTGCAGGGCATGCCCTGCTTTAATCCCGCTCGACCTCCAGGTCGGGAACATGGGTGAAGGAGATGCGCATGGGGGCGTCGTCGCGACCCTCGTGGGCGGCGGCGTAGTAAAGGCAGCGGGTGCCATAGCGGCGGTTGAGGCTGTCCATGGTGCGGTCGAGCGCGGCGCGGCGCTCGTCGCGCCAGTCGGCAAAGAGCGGCGGGCCCTCGTTTTCGGCGGCAGTGAGGCCGCCCAGCACGACCCAGACCTGGGTGGGCTCGCCCGCGTCGCGGGGGATCTCGTCCCAGAGTTGCCGCAGCATTTTCAGGAAAACCGCCGTTTCCTGCGTCTCGAAGAAATGGGTCTCGGCCGTGCTCTTGGTGCGGAAGGCATGGCGCACGCCAATCTCCATCGTGGCGGCGAAAAAGCCCTCGTGGCGCAGGCGGGCGGCGACTTTCTGAGTCAGGCGATTGAGCACGGCGAAGGCACCCGAGCGGGTGCGCTTGCACGGGGGCAGCACGTGGGAGTGACTGAGGTGGCGGCGGCGCGTGGGCGGGCGCTCGACCTCGGCCCCGCGCAGCTCGGCGAACATCCGCTCGCCCTCGATTCCGCCCCAGATCTGGCGCAACCGGCGGCAATCGGCCCCGTAAAGCTGGGCGATGGTGCGGATGCCGTGCGCGGCCAGGCGGCGCTCCATGTTTTTACCGATGCCGTACCAGTCGCGCATCTTGAGCGCGGCGAAGCAGTCCGGCCAGCTGTGGTCGTGGATCAGGGTGGTGCCGCTGGGCTTGTTCATACCGCTGCCGATCTTGCTCAGGAGGATGTTCGGGCCGACGCCGAAGGAGCAGGTCAGCGAGGGGCCAACGCTCGTCGCGATTTCGGTGCGGATCGCCTCGACGATACGGCGGGCGTCGGCCTCGTTGCGGTGGTGCGGGGGCAGCTCGCCGTACATTTCGTCAATGGATTTCACCTCCAGCACGTGCAGGTGCAGCTCGACCGCGTCCTTGATCTTCTGGTGAATCTCCACGTACTGGCGCGGGTGCGACTCGACCAGCTCGATTTGCGGGCACAGAAAGCGCGCCTCGCGTACGCCGGTGCCGGTTTTAACGCCGTAAGCTTTGGCCTCGTAGCTGGCGGCGATGCAGCACGTGCCCTCGTTCAGCGACGGAACCACGCCGACGGGCCGCCCGCGCAGACGCGGCTGGAGGTGCTGCTCGCACGAGGCGAAGTAGCTGTCCAGATCGACAAAGACGTAACGCAGCGGCATGATTTTTTCTCCAACAACCCGGCGGCGGCAACTCCTCCGTCCGGCTCCCTCTACCCTCGCTCAACGCCCGTTCCCGAGCAAGCTATTTAAGTGAATATTTGTTCACCTATATTTGCTTTGTGCTCGTTGTGCCTTTGTGTGAACTTCTTATAAACGAACCCACTCCTGCCGTCACCTGCTCCATGCCCGCCCAACGTCTTTACGCCCTCCACGGAAACCTCCAGACGCCCGCCGTGTGGGAAACGTTTAGCGGCATGGTGAACGGCTCCGACGGTGCCCCCCTCGACTGGCACACGGAAAACCTCTGGGACCGCCGGACGCAGGCCCGCGCCGCCGAGTCCCTGCGCCTCGGGGAAAATCCCTTCCGGGCCTGGGCACGGGATTTCTGTGCGCGCGTGGAGGCCGAGACCGCGCCGGGCGAACGCCCCTGGCTGCTGGGCTACTCGCTGGGTGGACGGCTGGCGCTGCACGCGCTGCTGGAGGCCCCGGCCCTGTGGCGCGGCGTCATCATCGTGGGGGCGGACTCCGGCCTGTCCGACGAAGCGGAAAAAGCCGCGCGCCTCGCCCATGACCGCCGCTGGGCCGAACGCTTCCGCACGGAGCCGTGGGAAACTTTGCTGGCCGAGTGGGACGCGCAGGCGGTCTTTGGGGGGCGAAAGAACCCCGTGGGCCCACGCGAGGGCGACTTTGACCGCGCCAGCATCGCCCGGCTCTTCGACGCCTTTTCCAAAGGCCGCCAGGAGGACCTCCTGCCCGCGCTGGCCAAGCTGGCCACGCCGCCCGTGCTCTTTTTGGCCGGGGCGGACGATCCGGCTTTCGGCGCGGTCGGGGAAAAACTCGCCGCCGCCTGCCCGGCGGTCACGTACCGCCCCGTCCCCGGCGCAGCTCACCGCGTCCCTTGGGAGGCCCCCGCCGCTTTCACGCGGGCCGTGCAGGACTTCATCGGTGGCGAGCCGGAGCCAGTGCTGATCGCGTGAGGCTTTTTCGGATGCTCCCATCCCACCGTCACAATCGCCCCTTTCCGCTTTCCAGCGCGGGCGGACGATGCTTTATTATGCCTTATGTCAGATATTAGCCGCGCCTATTCCTCGAAAGTCGTTGACGGGACCGACCGGGCCCCGAACCGCTCCATGCTGCGGGCGGTGGATTTTTCCGATGAGGATTTTACCAAGCCGCAGATCGGGGTCGCCTCGACCTGGAGCAAACTCACCCCCTGCAATATGCACATCGACCAGCTGGCCGAGGAGGCTTGCGCGGGGGCTGACGCGGCGGGCGGCAAGGCTATCCCCTTCGGCACGATCACCATCGCCGACGGCATCAGCATGGGCACGCTTGGGATGCGCTACAGCCTCGTCTCGCGCGAGGTTATCGCGGACTCCATCGAGACGGTCGTGGCCGGTCAGGGTTTCGACGGGCTCGTCGCCATCGGCGGGTGCGACAAGAACATGCCCGGCTGCCTTATCGCCATGGCCCGGCTCAACCGGCCCTCGGTCTTCGTGTACGGCGGCACCATAATGCCAGGTTTTCTGCCGGGGGATAAAAAGGAGGAAAAGCCGCTCGACATCGTTTCGGTCTTCGAGGCGGTGGGCGCGCACGCCGCCGGGAAGATTTCCGCCGACGAGCTGAAAAAAGTCGAGACCTGCGCCATCCCCGGCCCCGGCTCGTGCGGGGGCATGTACACCGCCAACACCAAGGCCAGCGCCATTGAGGCCATGGGCATGAGCCTGCCCAACAGCTCCCAGCAGCTCGCCATCTCCAAGGCGAAAAGGGACGACTGTCGCCGCGCCGCCGAGGCCGTCGTCAACCTGTGCCAACTGGGCCTGCGCCCGTCCGACATCATGACGCGCCAAGCCTTTGAGAATGCCATCACGGTCGTCATCGCCCTGGGCGGCTCGACCAACGCCGTGCTGCACCTGCTGGCCATCGCTCACGCCATGCAGGTGCCGCTGTGCCTGGACGATTTTACCGAGATCGGCCAGCGCGTGCCCGTCCTGGGCGACCTCAAGCCCAGCGGCAAGTACAACATGGTCCACCTCGTCCGTATCGGCGGGCTGCCGCCGCTCATGCGCATGCTGCTGGACGAGGGCCTGCTGCATGGCGACTGCCTGACCGTGACCGGACGGACTCTAGCCGAGAACCTCGCCGACGTGAAGCCCTACTCTGCCGACCAGGACGTCGTCCGCCCCTTCAACAACCCGATCAAGCCCGACAGCCACCTGCGCATCCTTTATGGCAACCTCGCCCGCGAGGGCTCCGTGGCCAAAATCTCCGGCAAGGAGGGGCTGACCTTCACCGGCACCGCCATCATCTACGAGAGCGAGGAGGATTGCCTGCACGGCATCCTCTCGGGCGAAGTTAAACCCGGGCACGTCATCGTCGTGCGCAACGAGGGCCCCGTCGGCGGCCCCGGCATGCGCGAGATGCTCGCCCCGACCGCCGCCGTCATGGGCAAGGGCCTGGGCAAGGAGGTCGCCCTCATCACCGACGGGCGCTTCTCCGGCGGCAGCCATGGGTTCGTCGTGGGGCACATCACGCCCGAGGCCGCCACCGGCGGGGCCATCGGCGTCGTCCAGCCCGGTGACACCATCACCATCGACGCGGAGAAAAACGAACTCACCCTCGACATCCCCGAGGCCGAACTGGAAAAGCGTCTCGCCGCCTACACCCCCGCCCCGCCCAAGGAAACCCGCGGCGTGCTGGCCAAGTTCGCCAAGCTTGTCAGCCCCGCCAGCTTCGGCGCCGTCACCGACCGGGAATTGTTTTAGGGGGGGGAACCACGGATGACACGGATGGGCACAGATTCTTTCATGCCCTATCTGTGCCCATCCGTGTCATCCGTGGTTGAGATACAAAGACGATCGGCGGCGAGATTTCTGGGCTGCTTGAAGGCACATCGGTTGCGGGCGCGTGTCCGTTTACGGCAGTGATGCCAACCGCCCCGCTTGCCGCTGCCCTGCTCCTGTTTTCGCTAACGCACCCCGCCGCTGGGGAGACGTTGGGGGCGGCATCTGTGGCACCCGCTCAGACCGACACCGAGACCGTCACGGTTTACCTGCATGGGCCGTTCATCCACCTGAGTGCGTCAAGCAAACAGCGCCCGCTCACGCTCGACGCGGACGAGGCGACACTCTCCACGGTGTTGGAAAAGGCCGGAGGTGTCCCGCGTTTCGGGCGCGACGACGTGCTGATCATTACCGGCCAGGATAACACCTACGCTCGCCGCCGCCTGTCGCAGACGGCTTTCTATCGAGGTTCCACCGACTACCGACTCCCTCAGGGGGCGCACATCGCAATTGACTGGGCCGAACTGGGTGGCTTCACCGACGCGGCCTACGCCGAGGTCGCCGCCGCCCAACAAGCCTACCTCGCCCGCCGCGCCGCCGGGCAAGTCGAGTTGCTGCCCCTGTCGGCCCTCGCCCCTGAAGCCGCCGGAGAGCAATTGCCCCCTCCCCCGCCCGAGGAGCCCGAGTCCGCCGCCACCGCCTATTGCCACGGATGTGTCGTCCATCCGGGCGCCGTCACTCTGCCGGTCAGCCAGCTCACACTCGGACGCGTCCTACAGGGCGTCGGTGGTGTGACCTACTATGCTACCGACTCTCTCAAAATCCGCCTCCTGAACGAGGACAAGCGCTCGGAAGTCATCAGTCTTTCGCTCAAGGAACTCTACTCCGGGAATTTCGACTACTCGCTTCCGGAAAACGCTCACGTCATATCTCAGGAGGCGATCATTGGCAGCAGGGACGGCGAGGCCCTGAAACCCCTGCAAACGGCCTACTTCCAGCGCCTCGACGCGGGCCTGTTGACCGTGCGCCCGCTCAGCGAATATCGCCCGAGCAGCCAGCTATAAGCTTGTGCCTCGACTCTCTGTGCTCTCTGTGTCCTCTGTGGTTTAATGCATTCCCTCTGTCCCTAGCTGTAGGCGCGGATGGCGCTGGACTTCATGAGGAGGTGGACGGGCTTGCCGGGGCGCAGCGCGAGCTCCTCGACGGCGTCGGGGGTGACTTCGACCGCGAGCGGGTCGAGTGCGCAGCCGTCGAGCTGCGCCAGCGCGATGAAGTGGCTGTCGATGGGGCGCACATCCGTAATGGTGGCCGGGAGGATGTTGCGGGCCGAGAGCCCGTCAAAGCGCTCGGTGGCAACGAGGATGTCGTTGGCGGGAAAGCCGAGCATGAGGCGTTCGCCCGGCTCGATCTCGACGGGCAGGACGTTGACAGCGGGACCGCTGCCGTCCTCGCCAAGGCGCACCGAGGTCTTGTGCGCGGCGTGCGTGGTGACGATGGCGGGCAGCACGTTTTCAAACCCGTGCGTCGCCGCCATCGGGTAAATGTCCGCGCGGGTGAAGAGCCGGGCGGGCGGCTCGCAGGCGATCATCTGCCCTCGGCGTAGCGCGATCACTTCCGTGCACAGCGCCTGCAGCTCGAAGGGGTCATGCGAGACGATGAGCATGGGGATACGGAAGCGGTCGCGCACTTTTAATAAAAACGGCAGCACGCGGCGGCGAAGGGTGATGTCGAGCGAGGCCAGCGGCTCGTCCAGCAACAGCAAGCGTGGCCCTGAGCACAAGGCCCGCCCAAGGGCGACACGCTGGCGTTCGCCGCCGGAGAGCGTGGCCACCTCGCGCCCGAGCAGCGGCTCCAGGTGGAGCGTCTGCACGACATCGTTAAAAGTCTCCTCCGCGTCATGATGGCTGCGGGCCGCCCTCGCCTGCCCGGCGAGCAGGTTTTTCTTCACACTGATATGCGGGAAAAGCAAGTGGTCCTGCGGCACGTAGCCGATGTCGCGCTGTTGCGGCGGGAGGTTGACGCGCCTTTCCGAGTCCAGCCAAGCCGTGCCGCCGAAGCGGATCGCCCCCGCGATGCTCGGCGTGCGTCGGATGCCCGCCACGGTCTCCAGCAGCGTGGTCTTGCCACAGCCCGAGGGCCCGAAGACTCCGATCACCGGTTGCGCGGATGTGTATTCAAGTTTCAGGACAAACTGGTCCAGCGGCACTCTTAGTTTTATCTCCAGTCCGTTTTCCATCCGCTAGCGTTTGTTTGAAAATGTTGCTGATGCTTCTCGTCTTCGAAACCCGGTATTTATAACCACAAAGGCACGAAGGACACAAAGAAGAGAAATAAAGAGCAGGCTCAGACGCACAAAAACCTTCGTGCGCTTCGTGACTGCTTCGTGTTCTTCGTGACCCATTTGCCTATCTCCTCTTTTATCGCCCGAGCAGGCGGCTGGTTTTGAATCCTGGCAGGACGGTCAGGCGTTCGGTCACGTAAACAAGCACGAAACCCAGCCCCAGCGCGGTGGCGAGCAGGATGTTGGCGCGGTGGTCGTTGCCGGACTGCTGGGCGCTGTAGATGGCGGAGGCCAGGGTCTGCGTGCGGCCGGGGATGTTGCCGGCGAGGATGACCGTCGCCCCGAACTCCCCCATCGCCCGCGTAAAGGCCAGGATCAGCCCCGCGATGAGCCCGCGTGTGGCCAGTGGCAGCGTGACGATAAGAAACGTCCGCAGCCGTCCGCGCCCGAGCGTGAGCGACATCGCCTCCAGCCGCGGGCTGACCGCCTCGAAGCTCACCCGCGCCGTACGCACGAACAGCGGAAAGGACATCACCGCGTAAGCCATGACGACGCCCTTCCAGTTGAGGAGAATGTCCAGGTCGATCCCGAGGGTGTTCTTGCCGAGGGGGCCGTTGTCGGCCAGCAGGCTCAGCAACAGGTAACCAACCGCCGTCGGCGGCAGCACCATGGGCAGGCTGACCACAGCGGAGATGGCCCGCTTACCGGGGAACTCCCGCCGCGCCAGCAGGTAAGCCAGCGGCACGCCGACGATCATCACGGCCACAGTCGAGAGCAGCGCCCACGCCAGGGTCGAGAGGATGACGGCTACGACCGGTTCCAGTTCCATTTACTCGGCACCCTTGACGATGAAGCCCTCCTCGCCAAGCCGTTTCTGAGCCTCGGGCGTGAAGAGGAAATCGACGAAGGCCTTGGCCAGCTCCGGGTGCTCGCTCGCGCTCAACGCGGCCACCGAGTAGGTGATGTCAATCACACCGCCGGTGGGCACCTCATAGAGCAGCTTCACCTTGTCCTTATGCGCCATGTAATCGGTGCGGTAAACCACGCCGATGACATCGGACTTGCCCTCGACCTGGGCGAGCGCCGCGCGCACATCCGGGGCCGGGGACAGGCGGCTCTCGACCTGGCTCCAGACGGTTGCGCCGTCCGGGCTCTTGACGCTTTCGAGCCACTTTTTCGTATAGCTGCCCGCGGGCACGTGGCCGGGGTCGCCGATGGAGAGAAACTTGAAGTCCATCCCCGGCAGGTCGAGCGGGCCGCTCATGGCGTAGGCTCCGGCCGGATTGGCGATGACGACGAGCGTGTTTTGCAGCAGCGGGCGGCGGGTGCCGTCAATGACCTGTCCGGCCTTTTCGACCTCGTTCATCCAGCGCTCGTTCGCACTCAGGAAGACGTCCGCCCGCGGCGCGGCCATGATCTGCTGGGCGAGCGCACCGGAGCTGGCAAAGTTGTACACGAGCTTGACCGGATGCTCTGCCTCGAAGTCCTTCCCGATCTCCTGAATGACGTCCGTCAGGCTGGCGGCGACGTACACGGTCAGTGTCGGCGCGGGCTCGGCACTGATTTTAATTGTCTCATTTTTTTTACCGCATCCCGTCACAAATAGGCTGAATACGGCCAGGAGTGTTACGATCTTCTTCATTGGCGTCCGTTCAGCATCTACAATGCCAATGCCTTCTTAAGAGACAACAATGATCACGAAAACCCGATAAAGCCAGTATTTGGGCTATGAGTGGTAAAAATCCAAGCGATAGCTTGCGTGTTAAGTATATTTGACGCTAGTGGTTTTCAAATCTGATAGTACGCGTGAAGACTTGCCCGTGCTGCTAATTTCTGTTTATGAGTACGAGCTTGCTACGATGAATGAAGGTGTAGGGACTGAGAAGACTGAGAAAAAGGGGTTAACTTGGAAAGGGCTGGAATTGTTCCCGTTGGGAGCAGTCCTCCGGAAGTACAACGCCAAAAAGGCGAGGAAGGACCTTGGCGCGGCGGTCAATGTCGCGCTGCTGGACTTCCCGCAAGGGATGGCGTACGCGCTGATCGCGGGGCTGCCGGTGCAGGCGGGGATTTTCTGTTCCTCGCTGGCGTCGATCACGGGCCCGTTCCTGGCCAGCTCGCGTTTCGTGATGCTGGGACCCACCAACGCGTCGGCGGTCATGCTGCTGTCGGCCTTTTTGTCGCTGGGCTACAGCCCGGAGCAGTCGATGGCCGCGATGCCGCTGCTGCTGATCCTGGTCGGGATTTTCATGACGGTGGGTGCCTTCTGCAAGGTGGCGGGCATCACTCAGTACATTTCACGCGCGGTCATCTGCGGGTACATCACGGCGGCGGCCTTCCTCATCATCGTCAACCAGCTCAAGACCGTCTGCGGGCTGCATGTGCCGCGAGCGGCGACCTTCGCCGAGTCGCTGGGTAATTTTTCGGGCGGACTCAGTCAAACCAACTGGGACGCCGTCATTGTCTCGCTTATAACGCTGGGCTGTTACCTGCCCCTGAAAAAATGGGCCAAAGGCATTCCACAGGTCGCGGTGGCCCTGGTTATCACAGGATTGCTGGTATGGCTGCTCAAGCCCTACGGACTGGAGCCGGAGATGCTGTCCAGCATCTCGGTCAGCTCATGGCCGCTGACGCTGCCGGTCTTCCACTGGCAGGAGTTCACGGAGATCGCCGGGGGCGCGCTGGCAGTGGCGTTTCTGTCACTGCTGGAGAGCTCCTCCATCGCCAAGACCCTGGCCGCGCAGGCCGGTGACCGCATCGACCTCAACCAGCAGATGCTCTCCATGGGCGCGGCGAACTTTGCCTGCTCACTGGGTGGCGGGATGGCCGTGAGCGGTTCGCTCACGCGCTCGGTCCTGAACTTCCGCAGCGGCGCGGCCACGGCGATCGCCAGTATCTTTAGCGGGCTGCTGCTGATCGGGGGCATCTTCCTCGTCGGCGACCTGATCGCCTACATCCCCCGCGCGGCGCTGGCCACGCTGGTCATCATGGTCGGGATCTCGCTGATCAACCGCGAGCAGATCCGCCTCATGCTGCGCACCACGCGCAACGACGCCACGGTCTTCCTCGTCACCTTTGTCGGCGGCCTCGTGCTGCCGCTGGACACCGCTATCTACTTAGGCGCGGCCATCTCGATCGGCCTGTTCGTGCGCCAGGCGGCCAAGCCTGAGTTGCGCGAAATCTCCTTCGACGAGCAGGGCAACCTCCTCGAACGCGCCCCGGACGTGCAGAAGCATCGCCGCCCGGAAATCGCCATTGTCCACGTCGAGGGCGACCTGTTCTTCGCCTCCTCGGATGTGTTTCTGGACCAGATGCGCCACCTGGCCGAGCATCCTGACCTGCGCATCATCGTGCTGCGCATGCGCAACGCCCACCACCTCGACGCCACCGCCGCCAGCACCATCATGGAGCTGACGCGCTTCGCCCGCAGCAAGGGCAGCGACCTCATTGTCTCCGGCGTGCATCCGGAGCTGGAGAAGGTCATGCGTCAGGCCGGGTTGATGGAGCTGATCGGCGAAAAGAACTTCTTCCGCTACTCGCCGGAAAACCCAACCATCTCCACCCGCGACGCCCTCAAGCGCGCCCGCGAGATCACCGGGGTGGACTCCGCCGACATCACCATCTACGCCGCCGACAAGGGCAAGGCCAACTAAGGCTGAGCTACTCCGCCTTGAGCTTTTCCAGAAACTCCGCGGCGGTCCAGCCGGGGCCTTCGCTGCGGTAAAGAATCGTCCCGTCCGGGCCGATCAGAAGGGTCGCGGCAGTGTGGTTGATCGTACCGTCCTCGCGGATCGTGAGGATGCCGAACTGCCGCATGAGCGCGTCGGTGGCGCTCTTCGGGCCGGTCAGGAAAGAAAGCGTGGCGAAGTTCGCCCCGCGCTGCGTGCCGTACTCGTTAAAGACGCCGGGCGTGTCGTACTCGGGGTCAAAAGTGATGAGCGCGAACCGCGCATCGTCCAACCCGGCCTCGGCGGCCTGACGCTGGAGAGCGATCATTTTCGCTGTAGTGGCCGGGCACATCGTAGCCATCTTGCAGCGGGTGAAGATAAACGAGAGCACCAGCGGGTGGCCCTCGAAACTTTTGGTCGTTACAAGTTCAGCGTCCTGGTTCCATAGGGCGAACGGCGGCAGGGGTTCGCCGACTGCCCTGAAGCCTCCGTGCTCACATGCCTCTGTGTCGGCGATCAGCTCACCGTCGATGGCGATAAGCTCGCGCAGGTCCCCCACCGGACTGACGGGCCAGATCTCGCTCAGGGTCGGCAAGGGGTCGCCGGGCGTGAGCTGGCCGGTGATGGTGCGCCCCACGTAACCGATGCGGGCGTCTCCACGCGAGACCTTGACCTCCCGCCCGTCATCTAGGACGAAAGTGAGCGCGTCGTCATCGACGGCGGTAACCTTTGCGGTGATTTGTTCGGCCCGGGCGGATAACGCCGCCAGCGCCAAGAGAATAAGGGAGAGGCATTTATTCATGAGAGAATAAGCAGTATGGCGCATTTTCCCGGCAACACAATCTTTTGGATTAAAGCTTACCTTTTTTGCGTTATTCCTGGCATCGAAGTCACATGTGCCGGAACAATCTGCAGTGGCACTTCTTTAAAAGAAACCTTGGCTTTTTGCAGGATGGGCGCATGTTCTGCCTTTCGCCTGCTGTCATGAGTTGGGAAATCATAGTCGTCCTGATCATTCTGTTCGCCTCACTGGCCAGTTTCATCGCCGAAAAGGTTTCGGTCGATGTGACCGCGATTGCCGTGTTTGCCGCGCTGCTGGTGATCAGCATGGTGAGCGGCTCCCCACAGTGGCCCGAGGTCGGCGAGCTCGTGGAGGTTTTTGCCAACCCGGCCCCGTTGACCATCGCGGCGATGTTCATCATCTCCGTCGCCCTGGAAAAGTGCGGGGCGATCGAGCTCATGGCGCAGCGACTGGGGAAACTGACCGCCCTGCCCTACGGGCTTTTTATCGTGGCGCTGGCCATCGGCGTGGGCGGCATCTCGGCCTTTATCAACAACACGCCGGTCGTGGTCGTGTTCATGCCGGTGATCATCTCGCTGGCCCGCAAGATGGGTACCCCCGCCTCGCAACTGCTGATCCCGCTCTCGTACCTGTCCATTTTCGGCGGGGTCTGCACGCTCATGGGCACGAGCACGAACATCCTCATGAGCAGCATCATCAAGGACAACGGGCAAGCGCCGTTGGGCATGTTCGAGCTGGCGCTGGTCGGCGTGCCGCTGATGGTGATCGGCACGCTATATCTGGCCATTATGGGCAAGAAAGTCCTGCCCGTGCGCGAGACTCTGACTGCCATTCTTTCCGAAGAGGAACGTAAGGAGTACATCACCGAGGCCTACGTCAAGCAGGGCACGGAGCTGGACGGGATGAGCTTCGGCCAGTCCGGGCTCAAGCGTACCCGGGGCATCCGCCTGCTGGAAATCATCCGTGACGGCGTGGCACTCGCGGGCGACCTGCCCTCGCTTCCGCTGATGGCCGGGGACCGGCTCGTGCTGGCCTGCCGCCCGACCGCCATCGTAAAGGCCCGCGAAGAGATTGGGATCGACTTTGTGGGCGAGCGTGGCCTGGACCTGGAGCCGATCTCGGCGCACGAGGGAGCCATCGTCGAGGGCGTCATCGGCCCGATGTCCTCCATCGTCGGCAAGACCATCCGCGAGATCAACTTCCGCCAGCGCTACCGCATGGTCATCCTGGCCGTGCACCGGCGCGGTCGCAACGTACGCGAAAAGCTCGAAACGCTCCCCCTGGACTTCGGCGACACCCTGCTGATGATGGGCACGGACAAGGCGATCGAGAACATGCACAGCACGGACGACATCATCCTGCTCGACCGTCCGCAACTGCCCGCACAGGATATGCGCCGCCGCATGCCACTGGTCATTGCTGTCATCGCCGCCATGATCGGGGCAGTCACGTTCCTGGATGTGCCGATTTTCGCCATGGCGGTGGTCGCCGTGGCCGTGCTGCTGCTGACCGGCACGATCAAGCCCAAGGACGCCTACGCCTCTATCGAGTGGCGCATCCTCGTGCTTATTTACGGGATGCTCGGCCTCGGGCTCGCCCTGCAGGATTCTGGCGCGACCGAGCTGGCCTCTTCTCAGCTCGTTCACCTCGTGGACGACTTCCCGGTCTCCTGGCAACCGATGGTCATGCTGGCGTTCATTTACCTGACCACCAGCATCCTGACCGAGTTGCTCTCGAACAACGCCACGGTCGTGCTGATGGCTCCTGTCGCTCTCGCGTTGGGGCAGATGCTCGATGTGGACCCGCGTCCCTTCATCATCGCGGCCTGTATCGGCTCCTCCGCCAGCTTTGCCACGCCCATCGGCTATCAGACGAACACCTACGTGTACGGCGTCGGCGGCTACCGCTTCGGGGACTTCGCCAAGGTCGGCATCCCGCTGAACATCCTGTACTTTATCGGCAGCATGGTGCTCATTCCGCTGTTCTGGAAGTTCTAGAGCAGTTTCGATTTAATCTGTCGCACGTGGCATGTCATGGCTTACCCGAAGAGCATCGCGTAGCGATGCTGTGTGGATAGCCGTGGGTTTTAACCCACGGTCCTCCAGACCTGCACGAAACCCACGTCGCGTCAGCGACGTTTCACGGGCAGCGATGGGGAAACGTCGCTGACGCGACGTCATTTTTCTCTTTACCTCCAACCGTGGGTTGAAACCCACGGCTATCGATCAATCGTCGCTACGCGACGCATTAAAGCGAAATTGTTCTAGGAAGGGCTGACCGGAAAGAGTTCTGCGGACCGGTGTCACAGGGGTGTAACTTCAACCCGCGCAAATACGTTCGCCAGCGGGCCGAACTTTCGCCACGCTGCGGTGTTGTATCCCGCCACCGCCGTTTATGAAAAAAGCGCTCTCACTGGCCCTGGCCGCCGCCTTTCTTGCCGCAAGCGCCTGGATCGCCTGGTCGCTGGGCCGGGCTTCGCGGGCAGAAGCCGTCGCCGACGCAGGTGCGTCCGATGCACCCGTCTCGATCGCCGCCGTTCCCCGTGAAGATGCCGACGTTGCAGTTAACGCGTTGCCCACGCCACCGCTGGCTGTCGATTCCCTTTATCCCGAGCCGCCACCGGGGGCGCTCCGGGGCGAGATCGCGCTGATCTTTGAGACGCAGGCTGAGTACGACCAGGCACTGGCCTGGCTGCGCGAACACGGGATCGACGTCCTCGACACGCTGCCCGGCCTCAACGCCATCCGCGTCAGCACCCGCAATCCCTTCTGGGAACGCCTCGGCGCATCCCCGGATCGTGTAGGTTACAATTTCCCGGTCGCGCCGCCCGCCCCGCCATCGGCCGACTCGCCCTACGCGTCCACGTATAACCCCGGCTTCGGCAACGCCGTGCTCGCCTTTCTCGGCGTCGAGGAGCCCGAGCCGCACTGGGGCGAAGGCGTCACCGTGGCCGTGCTGGACTCTGGCGTCATGCGCGACCATGTTGACCTCGAAGATGCCCGCGTGCTCGCCCTTTCCCATGAGGCCCGCACCGACAGTGTCGGCCACGGCACGGCGGTCAGCTCGCTCATCGTCGGACAGGAGGAGCCCATGCTCGGCCTGGCGCCCGGCACCACGATCCTGAGCCTACCCGTGCTCGACGAAACCGGCCGTAGCGACACCTTTCGCGTGGCCGAGGCCATCCTGCTGGCCGTGGATCAGGGCGCCCGAATCATTAACATGAGTCTCGGCGCCTATGGGGACAGCAAAATCCTGCGCCAGGCGGTCAAGTATGCCCAGGACCACGGCGTCGTGCTTGTGGCCGCCGCCGGTAACGACGGCGCTAGCCAAGTCGCCTACCCTGCCGCCTATGACGGGGTGCTCGCGGTGGCGGCGGTGGACGCGCTCGGTCAACCCGCAGCCTTTTCCAACTACGGCCCGCAAATCGACATCGCCGCTCCCGGCGTGGGCGTTCCTGTGGCCTGGACGGGGGACCAGTTCGCCAGCGTCTCGGGTACGTCCTTCAGCACGCCGCTGGTTTCGGCAGCTCTTGCGATGGTGCTTCAGCAGAATCCACGTCTGAGCGGCACGGAGGCGGTCCGCATCCTGCTCGACAATGCCAACGAAGCCGCCATCCCCGGCAAGGACGCGTATGTCGGCGACGGTATTCTCAACATCGAACGCATCCTCGACCGCAACCGCCGGGGGGTCTTTGACGCAGCGCTGGCCGGTTACACGCTCAACCCCGAGGCGACCACGACGCAAGTCTGCCAGGTGGACATCGCTATCGAGAACCGCGGCACTGAATACCTCAGCCAGGTTCAACTGACTGTTACCTACGACGAGGAAAAAGCCACTTACCCGCTAGGCGCGCTCGAACCCGGCGACGTCATCGTCCAGCCGGTCATGGTTCCCGCCGACCTGTTGGGCCAGCCCAACGGGTTGACCATCGAGTCCACTGTCACCATCAACGGCGAGGACTCACGTCCCGACAACGACTCCACCGCGCGCACACTGCGGCTGCTTCGGGAGGATTGACGGCGCGAGAGGTTTCGGAGACAAACGTTCCATGAGTCCCCGCCCCCGTATCCTCGTCGTCGGCAGTGTCAACATGGACGTCGTTACCCCCATCGGACGCCTCCCCCAGCCCGGCGAAACCATCCACGTCGGTGACATCACGCTCGTCCCCGGTGGCAAGGGGGCCAACGCCGCCGTCGCTGCGGCCCGCCTCGGCGGCGCGGTGCGCTTCGCCGGGAGCGTGGGCGAGGACGCCTTCGGGCAGGAGCTCAGCGCCACGCTTGAGCGTGAGGGCATCGACACCGGCAGCCTGACCGTCAGCGATAAATCCACTGGCACCGCCGTCATCCTGCTCAATGAAGCCAGCGGGCAGAATTCCATCATGGTCGGTCCCGGCGCCAATGCCGAGACGGTAGCCCCCTCTGATCCGACCTGGTACGCCGGTGCCGATATGCTCATGCTGCAACTGGAGACACCGGTCGAGGTGGCCGTCGCCGCCGCACGGCTTGCCCGCCGTCAGGGCGTGCGCGTCCTGCTGGACCCCGCGCCGGCCTCGGCCTCGCTGCCGTCAGAGTTACTGGAGGCAGTGGACGTTCTCCTGCCCAACGAGTCCGAGCTGGCGACCCTCAGCGGTTTGCCGACCGGCAATCTCGACGAAGCCGCCACGGCGGCCCGTCAACTTATCCGGCGCTCAGGCGTACAAGAGGTGGTGGTGACGCTCGGCGCTCAGGGCGCACTCTGGGTCAATGCCGGCTCGACCTTGCACCTGCCGTCCCTCTCCGTCGAGGTGGTGGACACGACAGCGGCGGGCGATACGTTTGCGGGAGCATTGGCTGTCGCTCTCGCTTCCGGACAGGCCATGTCCGAGGCGCTCCGCTACGCCGTCACCGCCGGTGCGCTGGCTTGCACCCGTCGCGGCGCGCAGCCCTCCGTCCCGTATAAACAAGAGGTTGAGGAGAAAATGGGCGAGCTTACCAAATAATCATCGTCTTCGCCCCGGACGGACCGGTATGCTCCAGGGCTGGAGTTGATATGAAGAAACCCTGCCCACTCATCCGTTGTCTGACATTAACCCTGCTGGCGCTGCTTTTCAGTACGCTGGCTTCCGCGCAAGAGCTTCGCCTGCCGTCGGTTTTCAGTGACCACATGGTCCTGCAGCGCGACACCGATATCCGCGTGTGGGGCTGGGCCCCGCCCAACGCAGACGTCACAGTGGCCTTCAAGGGCCAGAGCGTCAACGCCCGCGCCGACAAGGATGGCCGCTGGCGCGCCGATCTCAAGCCCGTGGCCGCCGATGCCTCACCCGTGGAACTGACCGTCACCGCTGCAGGCAAAAGCGTCTCCGTGAAGGACGTGCTTGTGGGCGAGGTTTGGCTCTGCTCCGGTCAGTCGAACATGGCTTGGCCGGTGCAAAAGGCCGACAACGCCGACAAGGAAATCGCGGATGCCCAATGGCCGCAGATCCGCCACATTGAGGCCCCGCGCACGCCGAACATGCAGCCGCAGGACGACAGCAAGACTCAGTGGGAGGTCTGCTCGCCCGAGACCGTGGGCAGCTTCACAGCCGTGGGTTACTTTTTTGGTCGCCGCCTGCATCAGGAGTTGGGTGTGCCGGTTGGTCTCATCAACTGCTCCTGGGGCGGTACCAAGATCGAACCCTGGACTCCGTTGGAAGGCTTCGCCGAGGTGCCCGAGCTCAAGTCAATTTATCAGGAAGTCCTGACCAAACAGCCCGGCAGCGCACCTTACCAGAAGGCGGCTGGCCAGTACCTGAGCTCGATGAAGAGCTGGCTGCCCAAGGCCGAGCAGGCGTTCGCCAAGGAGAGCGAACTCACCCCGCCGCCGGACTACCCCGAGGCGATCAAGCCCTACACCAGCCACCAGTCGCCGACCATGCTTTACAACGGCATGATGTCGCCGTTTACCCCCTTCGCGATCAAGGGCTCGATCTGGTATCAGGGTGAGGCCAACCGCAACGAAGGCATGGCCTATCTGTACAAGACTGAGGCTCTCCTGGCTGGTTGGTACAAGGTCTGGGAGCATCCGGACCTGCCCTACTACTTCGTCCAGATCGCCCCGTATAAAGGCAGTAACACCGACGCACTGCCCGAGTTCTGGGAGGCCCAGCGGGCCATCGAGCAGCAGTTGCCCCACACCGGCATGATCGTGATCAGCGACATCGGCAACATCAACAACATTCACCCGACGAACAAGCAGGGCGTCGGTCTGCGCCTGGCCAACATGGCGCTCAAGCGCGACTATGGCCGCAGCGACTTGATTGACATGGGTCCGCGCTTCCGCGACATGGAAGTCTCCGACGGCAAGGTGCTCGTGCACTTCGACGATGTCGCCGATGGCCTGAGCGCTCGCGACGGCAAGCACCTGAGCGAGTTTGAGATCGCCGGTGAAGGTCAGCCCTGGGCTGTGGCTCAGGCCCGTATCGTCTCAAAGGACACGGTCGAGCTCTCCTCCCCGAGCGTCCCCAACCCGTCCGCCATCCGCTTCGGCTGGGTCAATGTCTCGACTCCCAATCTGATGAACAGCGCCGGTCTACCCGCCGCTCCCTTCCGCGCCGGTGAGCTCGCAGACACCACGGGCATGCTCATGAACGTTCCCGAAGCCAAGGACTATGAGATCGTTTACGAACTCGATCTGAACAAGATGGGCAAGTCCATCGCGTACGACACGGACAATAGCGGCAAGATCGTCTCTCCCTACGACCGCATCGCCTACTATCTCGAACTCACCGACGACAAGGGCGAGACGCAGTGGGCCTTTGTATCCATGGACGCCTTTACCAACGACGTGAAAAAGATCGGTGTCCCCACCGCTGCCAGCGGCGCGAGCTTCCAGCAGTACGTCACCGGGGTGAATGTCCGCTCAAACGTCGATGGCGTCCCCAACAAGGACGGCCTCAAGGGCAATCTCGAGTTCTGGCCGAACAACTACGCGCAAGCCAACAGCGCGAACATCCCCGGAGCCAGCAACGACAAGTTCGACAACGGAGACCGCCCTGATCCGAATCGCGCCGACGGTTACGGCAGTATGCAGGTCCATATTGTCGATCCCGTCGTAACGGTCTTCGCGGTCAATCACTGGACCACCGGCAACGGCGCCGATCTCGGCATAGGCACCAACAAGGGTAGCGGCCAACCTGACTGGACCTTTACCAAGAGCGCCTCCAGGTACAGCGTCAAGCAGTTGAAGGTGCTTGTGCATCCCAAGAATTAAAAGCCAATCCTTTACGCCATTCACACAGCGGAATGGCTTTCAAAAAAGACGCGGTGATCACCGCGTCTTTTTTTTCGAAAACTCACGGGAAACGCACGAGGGGATTTTTTACTTGCCCTAATTAAGCCCATAAGGTCACCTAACAAAATGCACGCTACCAGCTACAAAGAACGCATCTCTCGCAAAAAGAATAACCTGCGGGGGGCCGCAACGACCGCGGGCGCGGCGTTAGCCATGAGTGCCATCGCCAGCTCAGCAGAGGCGGCGATCACCTACCATCTGACGCCCGGCGTCAGTGGCGCTTATTTTCGCTTCAACCCGATCACTGGCGAGACGAACACGTCGAACATTACCAGCGATACCCAGTATCCGATCGGCGCGGGTTTCTGCGGCTCCCAGTTGCTAGTCGATGTTCAGGGCTTTGACAACAGCACGGTGCACCTGGGTCTCCTGAACGAGAGCGATGTCGTGGACGGCAATCTCTCCTTTACGACCAACAACTATTTCATTTCCTTCGCGCCCTACACCACCGACAGTACCTACTACATCGGCTTCCGTTTCGAACAGCAGGGCACAGGTAACGACGAGACCTACTACGGCTACTTCGAGGTGCTATCAAGCAGCAGCTTCGGCACAGGCCAGTTAGTCGGTTACGCTATCGGCGGAGATAACGAATCCGTCCCGGTGCAGCCTGTGCCGGAGCCAGCGACCATCGCCTATGGCCTGGGAGCTCTCGCCATGGTCGGCTACCTTCTGTTCAAACGCTTTCGGCTCAAGCGCCGGGGATAAATGTTGCTGACACCGGTTTAAGGCCTCGTGCATGGTAACCGGTATGCAGGACATCGCACCCGACGCCGTTCAACTGGCACTGGAGTCAAGGGACTGGGACCAGCTGGCATCATTGGCCAGAGAGTTGCAGCGTGTCCAGCGTTGGCAGGAGGCCGAACACTGCCTGCAGCAGATACTGGCGCATCAGCCCGAGCATTACCGGGCGCAGCTGGCGCTGATCGAGCACTTCCTGATCGGTGGTCGCAATGACGAGGCTCACACCCTCGCTGAGTGTGCGCTGGCGCTCAAGCCCG
>JAUTCS010000017.1 GCA_030673825.1 Verrucomicrobiota bacterium JB024
ATTTATCTTCGGAGCTATCATAAGTTAAAGGCACTGCCTCCGGGTGCGGCAACACCCGAAGGCAGCTAACCACAACAGACTTCACAGGAGTCCTGAGCGCAATCATAAGCCACGCGCCCGCGTGGGTAAAAGCGAAACCCCCAAACCCAACCGCGAATTTCCCTATATTCGCCACCTCAAGGTCCACCCCGGCCAGTACTACTCGTCCGGCGGGCCTCTGTATCTCCACCTAAGCCGACCGCCCAAGCCCCCGGTGCCCTGGGTCCACGTGAAGGGCTATTGGCTCGCCGAGGCAGGCTTCGCCATCGGCACGCCGCTGGAGGTGGAAGTCAGCGAAGGCCGCCTGGTGATCTCGGCGGCCCCCGAGCCCTCCGGCGCCTGACCGCCGCCCGCGCCGCCGCCTTGCCGGGCGGCGGCTGCTTTGGTTCTGTGCCTTTCGCGCTCAATCATAACCCGGCGCCTTAAATGCTGATCTGCTGGGATAGTCACACTTGAATGTGCAACTGTCCGTATGTACAGTCATTCGGGTGTCCGCGCCGAGCGTGCCCGGCGGCCCCATCTCTACTATCATGGCGGCCAGCATTGAGCCGCCATACCAGAGAGAGCCTGTGTCGGATACCCTTTCGCCCAAGGCCCGCAGTGAGCGCATGTCGCGCGTGAAGGCCAAGGATACGAAGCCCGAGATGACGCTGCGGCGCCTGGTGCATGGCCTCGGGTTCCGGTACCGGCTTCACCGGCGTGATTTGCCGGGGACACCGGACCTGGTGTTTCCCGGCCGAGGGGCCGTGATCTTCATGCACGGCTGCTTTTGGCATCGTCATCCCGGCTGCGGCCTGACTCGAATGCCGAAATCCCGGGTGGAGTTTTGGCGCACCAAGCTTGAGGCCAACCGCGAGCGGGATTTGCGGCATCAGCGGGAACTCGCTGAAATGGGCTGGCGGGTGCTGGTGGTCTGGGAATGCGAATTGCGAGATTTGGACGCCGTGGCCCGCAAGGTCGAGGCTTTTCTAACCCAAGAAGAAGCGTGAGAGGGAACCAGTGAAATCAGTGGAGCTTTTCGCGGGCGCTGGCGGTTTGGCCCTGGGCGCCTCACTGGCGGGGTTCGAGCCTCTGGCGGTGGTGGAGTGGGACCGCTGGGCCTGCGACACCATTCGCGAGAACCAGAAGCGTGGTTACCCGGTGGTCCAGGGTTGGCCGGTCTGGCAAGGCGACGTGCGGGCTTTCGATTGGTCGTCCATTCCCGAGGATATCGATCTCCTGGCCGGCGGCCCGCCCTGCCAGCCCTTCTCCATGGGCGGCAAGCACAAGGCTTTCGGTGATAAGCGCGACATGTTCCCCGCCACCGCCGAGGCGGTGCGCCGGCTCAAGCCCAAGGCGTTCATCGTCGAGAACGTGCGCGGCCTGTTGCGGCCCGCCTTCAGTAATTACTTTGAGTACATCAAGCTCCAGCTGGAATTTCCCGAGGCGTGCCGAAAGTCCGGCGAGGACTGGATCGCCCATTTCAAACGGCTGCAGCGGGAAAAGACCTCCGGTGCGCTGCACCGCACGGGCCTGACGTATAACATCGTCACCAACCTGGTGAACGCCGCCGATTACGGCATCCCGCAAAAGCGGGAGCGGGTGTTCATCGTGGGCTTCCGTTCCGACCTGGATATTCGTTGGAACATTCCGGATCTGACCCACAGCCAGGACTCACTGCTGTATTCCCAGTGGGTGTCCGGTGAGTATTGGGATCGCCATGGCATTTCCTCGCGCAAGCGCCCCCAGGTCCCCGCGAATCTGGAAAGCCGGGTCAA
Source organism: Verrucomicrobiota bacterium JB024 (assembly GCA_030673825.1). GTDB lineage: Bacteria > Verrucomicrobiota > Verrucomicrobiia > Opitutales > Cerasicoccaceae > Ruficoccus. The sequence continues at coordinate 1,797 of JAUTCS010000017.1, forward strand.
GAAGCTGAGTTCATTGCTGCCTCTCGCGCCGCTTAAACCGTGGCGCACGGTCCGTGACGCGCTCCAGGGCATTCCCGACCCGCGCAAGCGCAAGCCCCATGATTTCTTCAATCATCGTCACCAGCCCGGCGCCAAGGTTTACCCCGGCCACACCGGCAGCCCCTTGGATCTGCCCGCCAAGACGCTCAAGGCCGGCGACCATGGCGTGCCCGGCGGCGAGAACATGGTGATTCTTGACAATGGCGAGCCCAGATATTTTAGTGTTCGCGAATCCGCCCGGATTCAGACCTTCCCGGACGGCTTCGTTTTTCATGGCTCATGGACCGAGACCATGCGGCAATTGGGGAACGCCGTGCCCGTCGCGTTGGCCCGCACCATCGCGGCATCCGTTGGAGAACAGCTCATGGAACGACGGATACAGCTAGAGGCACGCGCCCGACAACAAGGCGTTGCATGAGCGATAAAAAGAGTTCCGTCGTACCCTTCAACCCTCTCGATAAACGGCATCTCGGCGAAAGCGTGGGCCAAGCCATGCTCCGCCAGCCCGTGTTTCCGCTGGAAGAGCTTGAGGCTTTCCAAGGCGCCGGTATCTACGCTATTTACTACACGGGGGACTTCGAGGGCTACGAGGTCATCGCCGAAGCGAACCGAGATGATGCCTTTCGAGCGCCGATCTATGTCGGCAAGGCCGTGCCGTCGGGCGCGCGGAAAGGCGGCGATCTGGAAGCCAAGCCGGGCAGGGTGCTCTTCAATCGCATCAAGCAGCATCTCAAGAGCGTCCGCGAAGCCGAAAACCTGGATTCCAAGGACTTTCACTGCCGCTACCTGATCGTCGACGACATTTGGATTCCGCTCGGCGAATCACTCCTCATCGCCAAGTTCAATCCGATCTGGAATAAGCTGATCGATGGCTTTGGCAACCATGATCCCGGCAAGGGGCGCCACAAGGGAATGCGGCCTAGATGGGATGTACTCC
>JAUTCS010000018.1 GCA_030673825.1 Verrucomicrobiota bacterium JB024
GTGCCGAGGACGATGGGCAGCGCCGTCGGCGATGGCGTGGGCGGGACCGAGGGGAGGACGATCCGCCCCACCGGCCCACATCCTGGCCGCGCGACTGGCCGCGAGCGTGGGCAGGGACGAGGGAAGGCACCGTCATCTACATCGTGCCCCTGACAATGCCCGCCGACGAACGATGATGATGATGTGGGGCCGCGAGCTACACGATGTCAAAACGCTGAGGACCAGCCCGGAGCGAGGACATTGAGGGACCGCGCATTTTCACATCAGGACTGCCGCAAAATTTTAAATATAATTCTACTAACCCTATAGAACGTGAAAATAGTAACTGCACCACACGCTGCCCAAACGATCATAAATGGGTGTGATATCTGCACCTTCCATACAGTAATGTTGTATGCGTGCTGCGCATCCACATACATCATTATGATGCATAGAACTGAAAAAGCTATAGCCCACTCTATGGAGGACTTTATGTACTTGAACAAGTCATCTGCATAGCCGGATTGGCGGAGCGCTCGCAGGGCCTTGCTGCCAGAGATCGTAAGAAGGATAGCCTTCGCAGCACTTAAGAAGCCGACGAGTATCGCAGACACACCTGCTGAAGCGGCCATCATTGACGCGTAGGCACTATCCGGTGGCAGAGGAGCGCCCGCGATGGCAAAACCAAGCCCAACGGCTGCGCCGAGAATAAACGGCCAAAAGCGTTCCCAGATCATGGTCACCGCCGTCTAAGGAAGCAGCCCATCGCGCCGCCACTGCTCCAATGTATCTTCAAGAGCCTGCCAACGCGAAAATCTTGGAAGGCGGCGATCCCCTCCTGGAGCAACCCGTGATTCTGCCTTCAGAATAGCATCAACAAGATCAAGTTCTTCTATGGCCGCGTCCTGATGCTGTTTTCCCGTAACGCGCAGTTTCTCGACATGCCCAGCCCCGGAGCCGCGAAGAAATCGTAGGGCCGAGCTTACAAACTGAGGACTCAGCGTAGACGCCTTCTTCCGGCCAGCCGACAGTTCAATTACGGCGTCCTGCGTTCCCCCGGCAAGGCCCATGTCAACTACAGCACCCAGTGAAAGTCCCGCCTGCCTTTGTTGGTTGCTTACTGGCGGAGTTGCCACCTTCATCTCTAATCTGCGGAACAACTGGAGGCGATTAAACTGGGCCTGAACGTTCTGGTTGATGTATGCAGCAATGTCGAAGCATCGACCAGCTGGATTGGGCCGTCCGAGCGCGCGGGCAGCATGGAGGGAAAAAAAATTCATGTAGTCTTGGATCGAGCCACGTTGAGGGCCGAACATGTTAAACTGCACGACGAGCGTATTCGTCACAGAACAAAATAATGCGGCGGTTTCTTCTGACACAGACTCATTGGCGGCAAGGCCAAGTGCCTGTGTGGGCGTCTGCTGTGTCGCCTTTCCGGGGAGCACTGCATTTCTCAGCCGCGAGAATTCAAGCCGATATCGACGACTGGAGGTCTGAACCTCCTCAAGCCGCATTTCGGAGTTGTGGCGCTGGTCCAGCGGCAGCCCATTAAGATAGTTGATGACCTCCTCGAACGAGATGGCAGCCCCGCCGTCGGGGCTATCGATTTTAAACGCGTATATCTTCATTCTACCTACCCCCCAGCGGTACGCACGGGAAGCGATAATACGGGATTCGTTTCGCGTGTCCAGGAGCCTGCCGCGCTTGCGTCTGCATTGGCAGCCGCGGGCGGTGGTGTATGCCACGGCCCATCCCAACGTCATTGCGAGACTGATCCAAGGAAAACGCTTATGCAATATGCGGCAGGGAGAGAGCGCACCGCCGGTCCAGACAGCACTCCTTGAAGGTCAACCGACCGTCGCAGACATCGTTCCATCTCAGCTTTAACATGGTGACAGCGTCAAGACGGGGGAGCCACCAGTCTCGCTCGGTGCGCAGAACGTGGCCCCCAAGCACGTCAGCGTGATCGGCTATAGCGTCCCAAGGCGCGCCGACGACTCCGGGATAGACCGATGCTACATAGCCCCGCTGCATCTTCCGCAGGCGCTCTATAAGGTCGTCTCGGTTCCGCTCTACGGCCCTCGCCGTCATGGCGGGCGCGACAAGCCACGGCCCAAATCGACGCTCGGCCCAGTTTTCGAGAGGGGCGAGGAAGTGGTATCTGATCGAAGTAGGATACCACACGATCTCTGCGGCCACGCCTTCATCACCCATCATAACTGCGTCGAGGCGGGCGAGAAGGATTTCTCGGTCGTCGATGCTGGCGTGGAGAGGCAGCGCGGCCAGGGCATGGGCGGCCACGGAAAACTGTTCCTCCAGTGAGCAGATTGACTTGGGTAGCGCGCCCAGGCGGTGAAGTTGGTCTGCCGCGTCGGGCGTCATGCCGAAACCTCATCAACCAAAAACCAGTCAACCCACGTTTCGGTCTCGCCGCCGAGGTGCTGGGAGCGCCAGTTGACACCGATGCCAGGGGGCCAGATGTGGCGATGCTCGACGAAATCCAAGGAAAAGCTGACCATCATAACCAACCAGACGGCCTGGGCTTCCGTGCCAGAAACTAAGGTTGCTGCGCCACCAGATGCCGTCGGTTGAAGTTCAACAATCAAACCAGCAGCTTCTTCGTGATCGCAGTTCTCGCCTTGGATGCCTTTGAGCCTGAACAGCGTATCACCGCGTCGCTCCAGCATGCTGACACGCACGCCGAGATGCCCATGTAGGGACAGCACGAACAACATCGCCTGACTATGGCTGGGATCGGCCTGCCAGTGCAGTTCGGACATCACCGCGCTGAAGGTGTACTCGGCAGCCTGGGAGATGACGCCCAGTGGGCTGGTGTTATCGTAGGGAAAGGTGTGCATTGCCGCGAATTATTGGCCGGGCTGGATTGCCTGCGCGAAGGTATTTAGTAGGTTCAGTTCGCCCTCCCCACACGTGCCGCATGCTGAGGTGGCACATGCTCAGGCGCTTCTGGTCGGCGGCATCCGCGCGTGAGGGCTGAGCGGTCAAGGTTGCTCTTGCGGTTCAGGTCAAGCGCCACAGTCGGCCCTCCTGCGTTGCCATGCTTCCGACGATGCCGTAGAAGAGTTGAGTTTGATGCTTTGCGGCACGTTTAAGGGGCGAATTCCATGGCTCTTGGAGAAGCTGACACCTGTCGGAAGTTCATTGTTCCGCTGCTGCAAAGGGCCGGATGGGACGACGAGCCACACGCCATCAATGAACAGCGCACCTTCACCGATGGCCGGGTGATCTTTGTGGGCGGCAGGGTGAAGCGCGGCAAGCAGAAGCGCGCTGACTACCTGCTTCGGTATCGTCCGGACTTTCCCATAGCGGTAGTTGAGGCCAAGGCCCGGTACAAGTCGGCAGCCGACGGCGTTCAGCAGGCAAAGGAATACGCCGAAATCCTGGGGCTAAAGTTCGCCTATGCCGCCAATGGTGCGGAGATTATCGAGATAGACTACACCACCGGTATCGAAAAGTTGGTGCGGGTCTTCCCAACGCCACAGGAGCTATGGAGGCGTCTGCGGGCTGCCGAGGGTGTGGCGGACGATAAGGCCGCCGAACACCTGCTGACCCCCAACTATCCCGATCACAAGAAGCCGCTGCGCTACTATCAGGAGATCGCCGTCAACCGCGCAGTCCAAGCCATTGTGCAGGGACGACGGCGCAATTTGCTGACCCTATGCACAGGCGCGGGCAAGACTGCCGTTGCGTTCCAGATTTGCTGGAAGCTGTGGTCAAGCCGCTGGAACAAGACTGGCGAGCACCGAACCCCGAAAATCCTGTTCCTGGCTGATCGCAACGTGTTGGTGGACGACCCGCACGCCAAGGACTTCGCCCCCTTTGGTGATGCCCGCTACAAGATCGGCGGTGGTCCCCCCAGCCTCGGGAGGGACATGTATTTCGCCATCTATCAGGCGATGGCGGAGGATGACCGCCGCGAGGGGCTATTTCGCGCGTTCCCGCCGGACTTTTTCGACCTCATCATCGTGGACGAGTGCCACCGGGGCAGCGCCAACGACAAGAGCACGTGGCGCGACATCTTGGAGCACTTCGTCTCCGCCTACCAACTCGGTATGACGGCGACACCGCGTCGCGAGGAGAACGTGGACACGTATGCCTATTTCCGCGATCCGCTTTACGTCTACAGTCTTGCCCAAGGGATCGCCGACGGCTTCTTGGCCCCCTATAGGGTCCACAGGATTGTCACTACCGCAGACGCAGCAGGGTGGCGACCCACCAAAGGGGAATTGGACCGTTATGGACGGGAAATTCCGGATGATGAGTACGAGACCAAGGATTTCGAGCGGGTGGTTGCCCTACGCGCACGCACCGAAGCTATCGCCCGTCATCTGACCACCTTTTTGAAGGCGACCGACCGGTTCGCAAAGACGATTGTCTTTTGCGTCGATCAAGATCATGCCAGCGAGATGCGGCGCGCCCTGATAACAGAGAACGCTGACATCGTGAAGGATCACCCGGATTACGTCTGTCGAGTTACCGCCGACGAGGGTGATGTCGGCAAAGGTCATCTGTCTCGGTTCCAGGACATCGAGGCTGTATCGCCAGTGGTCCTCACCACGTCCCAGCTTCTTACCACTGGCGTAGACGCGCCCACCTGCAAGAATATTGTCCTCGCGCGTATCGTTGGGTCGATGAGTGAGTTTAAGCAAATCATCGGGCGCGGAACCCGGCTGAAGCCCGAATACGGCAAGCTGTACTTTCACATCCTTGACTATACCGGAACCGCCACCGAGAAATTCGCCGACCCTGCGTTTGATGGCGATCCGGCTGCCACCGGCGGGGCGACCATCGACGAAAGCGGCGACATCATTACGGAGGAGCCGGAGGATGAAACGCCCGTCTCGCCCGACGATTTGGACGGTATGACCGGCGGCGATCCTCTGCCGCCGGATGGCGACGACGAAGGCATGCCCCGCAAATTCTTCGTGGACGGAGGCAGCGTTGCCGTGATCCATCATTTGGTCTACGACCTGGATGCCGAAGGCAAGAAGCTGACATGCCGCCAACTGACCGACTACACCGGCGAGAAGGTCCGCACCCTTTATCCTAATGCCACCGACTTCCGCCACGACTGGCTTGACCCCGAGAAACGGCCACTGATCGTCGAGGAACTGCTGGAACGAGGCATCGACGTTGAGAGTCTTGCCGAAACCTTGAACAAGCCCGAGGCCGATCCCTTCGACCTGTTGTGTCATCTTGCTTACAACGCGCCTTTACGCTCGCGGCGTGAACGGGCAGAACGCGTCCGTCATGATGAGGTCGCCTTCTTCGCCAAATATGGCCCCGATGCACGCGCCGTCCTTGATGCCCTGCTGGAGAAGTATGCTGAGCATGGCGAGGCTCAGTTCCGGCTTCCAGATGCCCTTGAGGTGGCTCCGCTCGATAGCTTCGGCAATGTCATCGAGATCGCGGACCGGTTCGGCGGTGCCGCCAGATTGAAAGAAGCCATTGCCGAGATGACTGACCTTCTGTATGCCGCTTGAGTCTCCGTCATTTTGGAAAGATCAGGATACCCATGGCCCGCCAACCGAGGAAGAAGGCGCAAACACAAACCACGGCTCAACGCCTGGAGAGCATCATAAAATCCGCGCGCAAGCACATGCGGAAAGACCGGGGCCTAAACACCGACCTTGAGCGCTTGCCTACCCTCGTGTGGATCATGTTCCTGAAATTTCTCGATGATAAAGAGCGCATCGAGGAAGAGAAGGCCGTCCTGGCTGGCACCGTGTTTAAACCAGCCATCTCGCGGCCCTATCGTTGGCGCGACTGGGCTGCCAAATCCGAGGGGATTACCGGCCCCGATTTGATCAGCTTCATCAATGATGAGAAGACTGTGCTACCGGGCACCGAGGAGGAAGGCCCCGGCCTGTTCGCCTATCTGCGGTCCCTGCGCAACGGCGGCTCTGGGAAGGATCGGCGTGACGTGATTGCGAACGCCTTCCGCACCATCAACAATAGGGCGGAAAGTGGGTACGTACTGCGGGATGTCATCAATCTGATCAACGACATCCACTTCAACAGTTCCGAGGAGATGCAGATTCTCGGACGGCTGTACGAAACGTTGTTGCGCGAGATTCGTGATGCAGCGGGCCAGTCCGGCGAGTTCTACACGCCGCGTCCTGTGGTTCGTTTTATGGTCAAGGTCACGGACCCTCGTCTGGGTGAGACCGTACTCGATCCTGCCTGTGGGACTGGCGGTTTTCTGACGGAGGCATTTGAGCACCTGTCGGGTCAGTGCCACACCGTGGCCGACCGCAAGGCACTCCAAACTGCAAGTATCTTTGGCGGCGAAGTGAAGTCGCTGCCATACATGCTGGCCGAGATGGGGCTACTGCTGCACGGCTTGGAAGCGCCCCAGATCGACCCGGAAAATGCTCTGCGCCACCGGCTCACGGATATCGGAGAGAAAGAGCGGGTGAATGTTATCCTCACTAACCCGCCGTTCGGCGGCGAAGAGGAGAAGGGAATCCTCAACAACTTTCCCAAGGACAAGCGCTGCCAGGAAACCACGCTCTTGTTCTTGCAGCTTATCATGCGGCGGCTGAAGAAGGCGGGGAAGGGTCGAGCCGCCGTGGTCGTGCCAAACGGCACTCTATTTGGTGATGGTGTCGCAGCCCGTATTAAAGCCGAGCTAATTGAAAAATACAATCTGCACACCGTAGTGCGTTTGCCCGAAGGTGTTTTTGCGCCCTACACGGATATTCCTGCCAACCTGATCTTCTTCGACACCACCGGAGCGACCAAGGACATTTGGTTCTATGAGCATCCACTGCCACCAGATCGCCGGAAGTACACGAAGACCAAGCCGCTGGCGTTCGAGGAATTTGAACCTTGCCTGTCGTGGTGGACGAATCGCGAGGAAACACAGCACGCGTGGAGAGTTCACGGGCCGGACCTGATTGAACGCGATGAAGATGGCTTGGTGATTGCTTGCAATCTGGACCTCAAGAATCCTAATGCAGCGGAAGCCCTCGACCATCGCCCCCCCACCGAACTGGTCGAGAGCCTACTTGCCCATGAGCGCCACATCCTCGAACTGCTGGACGAAATCAAGACAGCCGTGGCGGAGCCGATATGACTAAGAAGCCGTGGCAGGTCGTTGAACTGGGGGAAGTCGTCCGGCATCGATCCGCGTTCGTCGAGATCGACGATCGCAGGCATTATATGCGCTGCCGCGTTCAAACAGGTGCGCGGGGGGTGGTGCTACGAGACACGGTGCCTGGAAGCGCCATAAAAACCAAGCGCCAACAGGTTTGCCAATCTGATGATTTCTTGGTTGCGGAAATTGACGCAAAGTCCGGTGGGTACGGTCTGGTTGGCGATGATTTAAACGGAGCCATCGTTAGCAGTCACTATTTTTTGTATGAGGCCGACAAAAATAAGCTCTTACCTCAGTTCCTCGGTTGGTACTCAAAGACGCCCTTGTTTCATTCCCAAGTGACGGCTCAAGGCTCCACAAACTATGCGTCGATTAGGCCCCGCCACGTACTGAACTACCGGATACCTCTACCTCCAGTTGATGAGCAGAGGAAAATTGTCGCGCGACTGGAACGCGTCGAGCGGTTGGCGCATGCGCGGCAGGCGGTTGTAGATTCGATGGAGGCCGAGGCCGGTGCGATGTTGAGGTCGGCCTTCAACAACGTAGTGGATGGCGCGCCGATGCGCGCCTTGGCAGAGGTTGCTCCGCTGGTGCGGCGTCCGGTGCAGGTATGTCTTGACGCATCTTATCCGGAAATCGGCGTCCGATCATTTGGGCGGGGAATATTCCATAAACCGTCTCTGCCCGGAGCGGAGGTTGGAAGCAAGAAGCTATTCTTCATCAAGCCGGGGGACATTGTAT
>JAUTCS010000019.1 GCA_030673825.1 Verrucomicrobiota bacterium JB024
TGGGGAGATCGGTCTCCTCGTCGACGATCGAATGAGCGTACCGACATCCGTAAGCGTCGTTACCAACGCCAAGACTCGGGATGTCAAGCACTTCCTCGCATTCCAGTGTCTTCAAGCCGTTCTGGGCGCGCCTCCAATCCGTTGTGTGCGATTCGGCCCCGTTCGGAAACGAAAAAAACAAATTCTCATCCCCTCTTACCCGAAAAACAACCGGAGAACCTGTCGCCGTCATCGCCACGCCGGAGATGCATTGGCCTCGTTTTTGGTTTTGCCCAGCGGCGGCACGCGCATAGCATTCCCTCATACTATGTGCGGCTCCTCTCTCACCCCTGTCGCCCTGCTGACGGATTTCGGCACGCGCGACTGGTATGTCGGCGCGATGAAGGGCGTTCTGCTGAGCGCGTGCCCGCAGGCGCGGTTGGTCGACCTCTCGCACAGCATAGCCCCCGGAGACATCGAGGCGGGCGCGTTTGTGCTGAGCCAGTGCTGGCGGGAATTCCCGGAGGGCACGGTCTTTCTCGCGGTGATCGATCCGGGCGTGGGCACGGAGCGCAAAGCCATCGCGGTGCAGGCGGAGGGGCGCTACTTCGTCGGCCCGGACAACGGACTGTTCGGTTTCCTGGAAAACTACGCGGCCCGCGAGATCACCGCCGATGCGTTCATGCGCGAGGCGTGCTCAAACACCTTTCACGGGCGGGACCTATTCGCCCCGGCAGCGGGGCAACTGGCGGCGGGCGCGGACTTTGCAAAGATCGGCCCTGCCGTGGATACACTCGTCCCCGTGGCCTGGCCGCAGATGGAAGTCATGCGCAAAGGCGTGCACGGCTGCGTGATCACGTTCGACCACTTCGGTAACGCCATCACGAACCTGCGCCGCGACGCCGTGGCCGCGCATTTCCCGCTGGAGAGCCTGCACGTCTCACTGCACCCGGACCGGCTGCCGCTGGTCAAGACCTTCGGCGACGTGCCCCGGGGCGCGCCGCTGGCGTACTTCGGCTCGGGTGGGTTTCTGGAGATCGCCGTCAACGGCGGCAGCGCCCGCGAAGTGCTCGGCCTGAAAAAACACCAAACTGTCGAAATGCTGGCATGAACCTGATCGAAATCATTCGCTTCCGTAACCGGCGCAACCTGCCGATGGGAAAGTTCGCGCTGCTGCTGGCCGTGCTGCTGATCACCATCATCACCTACCCGTTTATCGACGACTATCCGTGGCTGAGCTCGCTCATCGCCATCTTCGGTTTTTTCACCATCCTCTCCGCGCTGTGGGCGGTGAGCGACAGTAAGTGGGCGTTTATCTTCACCGCGCTGCTGGCCGTCCCGGCCTTTGGGATCAATGTCCTGAACTCGCTGGCCGAGAGCGACCGCTACGCCTACTTCGCGGTGCCCATGGCCTTCGCCTTTTATATGCTGGTCAACATCAAGATCCTGCGCTCGGTGGTGACGGCGGACGAGGTCAACTGGGACATCCTTTGCGGCGCGATCAGTGTGTACCTGCTGCTGGGGATGAACTGGACGCTGATCTACACCTTTATGGATATGCTCCAGCCAGACTCCTTCACGTTTCACTCCTCGGCCATCCCGGACGGGGTCATCGGCAACCGCGACTTTTTCTTTTTCAGCTTCGTCACGCTGACCACGCTCGGCTACGGCGACATCGTCCCAGTGGGCGTCCCTGCCCGGGTCTTTGCTGTACTGGAGGCGATCACGGGACAGCTCTATATCGCCGTCATCATTGGTAAAATCATTTCCGTCTCGCCCATGCGCAATGTCTTCCCCGGAGCTACGGCCAAGCCGAAAGCCGCTGCCAAAGTCGCCCCGCCCATCTCCAAATCATGAAGCGCCTCCCTCAAGGTGCACTGGCCTGGGCGCTGTACGACTGGGCCAACACCGGCTACGCCATGATCGGCCTGGCGCTGATTTTTCCGCGCCTGTATAAGACCTACTGGGGCTCGGGCCTGAGCGATGCCGACCAGACCGCGTGGTTCACCGGGACGGTGGGCGTAGCAAGCTTTTGCGTGTTCGTGCTCGCGCCGATCCTGGGCAGCGTGGCCGAGCTGGGCGGCATCCGTAAAAAGCTCCTGCTGCGTTTTGCCACGGTGGGGATGGTCGCCTGCGCGGGCATGTACCTGATCGGCGAGGGCAATTACCGGCTGGCCACGCTCGTGTACATCGTGGGCACGGTCTGCTTTTACAGCGGCAACATCTTTTTCGACTCGATGCTGGAGCGTGTCTCCACCGTGGAGAACCGGCACACGATCAGCGGGCTGGGCTTTTCCTTCGGATACGCGGCGGGCTTCCTCATCCTCGGGCTGATCTACGCCGTCACGACCTTCCACGAGAAGCTGGGCTTCGCCGACGTGAAGGATTCGATGCGGTTCCTGTTCGTGCTGGCGGCGGCGTGGTGGGCGGTCTTCACCGTGCCGCTGGTGCTGCGCTTTCACGAGGAACCCAAGCATAACCCGCACTCGGTCCTGAAAACCGCCGGGCTCGGCCTGCGCGAAGCCTGGACCACGCTCAAGGACATCATCCGCAACCGCAACATCCTGTGGTTTCTGATCGCCTACCAGTGCTACATCGACGGGGTGAACACCATCATCACCACCGCGGCCAACTACGGCAGCACGATTGGGTTTTCCCAGACACAGATCTTTATCGCGTTTTTCTGCGTGCAAGTGGCGGGCGTACCGTGCGCGCTGCTTTTCGGCTACCTCGGGCAGCGCATCGGCCCGCGCAAGATGATCTTCGTCGCCATCCTGGTGTACCTGGGGGTCAGTTTCTATGGCGCGTTTATCACGACCGAGCCGGTGCACCTTTTCGGCAAGGCCTTTTCGCAGATGTACGTGCTGGCGGTGATGATCGGCATGTGCCAGGGCGGCATCCAGGCGCTCAGCCGCAGCTACTTCTTAAGTATCGTGCCGCCGGACAAGACGGTGGCGTACTTCGGCTTCTACTCGATGATCGGCAAGAGCGCGGCCATCCTCGGCCCGGCACTGATGGCGCTCTCCGCCGTGCTGTTCAACAACCCGGAGCACCCCACCCTGAGCACGCGCATCGGCATGGGCATGATCTCGGTGCTGTTCCTGCTCGGGGCGGGCTTCCTCGCCGTGACCGGGCGGAAGAAGTACGGCCCGGCCCGGGCATAACCCAAGGTGGTTAGCCATCTTCTTTTACCTGGCCGGTGAGCCTGTCGCATCGCCGTACAGGTACATTGTCTCGAGTACCGGAGGGAAGATAGCATCTCCACTGTCAGTAATATCAACCAGCGTTGCGGAATGCTAACACGGTCTGATGACAAGTGAGGGCGGGAATTGATATACTGGCCGCTATGAAAAAATCCACCCCTCTTGTCATCTCCTCGCGTATCCTGAGAAACCTCGCCGCGTCGGCCCTGTTTCTGGCCGTGTCGCAGCTTAACGCCGCGGTTATCGCTTCCGACGACTTCAACTACACCTCCGGCAGCGCGCTCAATGGTGCCAGCGGCGGGACCGGCTCGTGGAGCGCCTCGTGGACGGCGGCTTCGTTCGTCACGACTGAAGACAACACGGCCCAGTTCGGCAACGGCTCGTCCAACACCCCGGACGGGAATGAAATGGCGTACCGCACCTTCGACGCCTACAGCGGTGATGTGCTCTATGTGAGCTACGAGCTGACGCTGTCCCCCACGACCCTGTCGGGCGATTTCTTTACCCTGTGGCTGGACTCGGCGGCCTCCGTCGGAGGCACGGATAACCACGGCGTTTCCCGGCTCAATACCGGCGTCACCAACGGCTCCTCGTTCGCGCGGATTAGCTCCAGCGCCGCCCGCACCTCGACAGGGCCGTCCCTGAGCGCCAACGTCAGCTACCAGTTCGTGGTCAAATACTCCAAGAGCGTTTCCGGCGAGGCTAACAAGTTCGACACCATCGAGTGGTGGCTCAACCCCACCGGCTCCGACTATGGCGACCCCATCGGTACGATCTCGGGCACGGACCTCTCCACCCTGCTGACTTCGATCAGCGCCGTCGGTTTTCGCGGAGCGGGCAATGACAACGGCGACCAGTTCTGGGTGGACGGCCTGACCCTCGCCACGGAGTGGAACGACGTCGTCATCCCCGAGTCGGCCACCACGACGTATCTGGCCCTCATGTTGGTCGTCCTGGTCGGGCTGAACCGCTTTCGTCGTTCGCGCCGCGGTTAAAAACAGCCTGTGTCTTGATCAGGTCTCCCGCCCCATTTATCCTGAATAGAATGAATACTGCCCTTACTCCAGTGGCAGCGGCCCTGCTGCTGTGCACCCCGTTCCTCTCCGCGGCCTCAGAGCAAGCCGCCGAAACCGAGACAGATGCGTCGTCGGTTGATGCGGCCTTCACAAAGCTGGCTTCCGACGCGACCTACGGCTGTCGTCGTCCGCACGGCTACGGACTCTATGACCCCGAGGTAGATATGACCTTCGTCTGTTGGAACGGCCCCGGTATGAGCGTGATGGGCCGCGCCTACGACCACGTGACCGGGGAGTGGACGCCCGAGCAGGAGATTCATCACCTCAATTACACCGGCACCTGGGACTATCATAACTATCCGAACATGGCGCAGGCCCCGGACGGGAGCCTGCTCATCACCTGGGCCGACCACAGCGACAATCTCCAGCTCGCCCGCTCTCCTGCCCCGCACGAGATGGAGGGGGAGTGGAGCTACCAGATGATCGGTGAGTATAACAACTGCTACCCGACGATCATCCGCAACGGCGACCGGGTTTACATCTTCTACAGTCAGACCAAGGACATCCGCTGGCCGTATCGACCTTTTGGGTATGTGTACTCCGACGACAGTGGAAAAACCTGGTCCGAACACATCCCTGCCTGGGACTCGGCCAAGCTCGACCCCGACCACATCGACGAGGTGTACGCGTTTCACTACAGCATCCAGCCCGCTGATGGCGAGCACCCGGAGCGCATTCACTTCGTCTGGGTGATGCGGGGCGGGCCGAACGGGCACAACCAGGGTTCGCGCAACGTGTACTTTGCCACGTTTATCCCCGAGACTAGCACCTGGCAGTCCGTGGACGGAACGGACCTGGGCGAACTGATCGACCTGGACGAAATGCTCGCGCACTGCGTGCTCCTCGACACCGGCCCGATGCTGAACGAGCGCCTCGTCAACCGCGTGCTGTGCTCATGGTACACGGACGGCACGCCCTTTGTCATCTATAACAAGCGGGCCGAGTGCTGGCAGGCCACCTACGAGGACGGCCAGTGGAAACACGAGCGGTTGGAAGATCTTTACGCCAAGGACCTGGAGCGCATGCCCGACGGCAGCCACCGGCTGCTCCTCTCCCCCGCGAACCAAACTCTGCTCGAAATCCGCGAGCAAAAAGAGAAGGGCGGCGAATGGGGGAGAACGTTCGTGCGGACCGTCCCCTACGAGGACGGGGCGGACCGCACCTGGTCCATGGCCTTTATCGACGACGCGCGCCCCGAGGTGGATATCCTCATGAGCCAGCTCCAGGTCGGGCAGGAGAAAAAAGACTACAGCGGTCGCTGGCCGGTCTGGTCGCTCGACACCTCCTCGGCCCCAGAGGCCGGGCAGTGAGGGGGGAGCCCGTCGCCGGCGGGGATGGCCTAGAGCACTTCCGTTTTATTCTGTCGCACGCAGCGGGGCATAATTTGCCCGCTGATCATCGCGTAGCGATGCTGTGTGCATAGCCGTGGGTTTTAACCCACGGACCTTCCCAACCGGTTGAATTCACGTCGCGTCAGCGACGTTTCCCGGCCTGGCCCGGCAAGAAACGTCGCTACGCGACGAATTCACATGAGGAGGTCAAACAGCAAAAGCCCAGGTATTTGCCTCGGCATACGACCGATGAACCCGAAAATGCTCTATCCGAGCTCGAAGGTCGTGACACCGTAGATGTTCCCCCACGGAAGTGCGGGAGCCTCGCCCAGGTACATGCGGGCGCAGCCGAAAACTTCCTTCAACCCGTGGCGTTCGGCCAGGGCGAGGGCGGCGGAGTTGTTCTCCGGGGTATCGAGGAAGACCGCTTTGCCGCAGGCCCGGTCGGCCAGCGCGCAATACAGGTCGTCCGCCGTCGAAGGATCGTCGGCGAACAGCGGTCCGATCTTGTAGCCTTCACGGCAGGGTCGGACGACGCCGTAGCCGCAGAGGTGTCCGTCGCGCACCGCACCGAGGGCGAGCCCGCCCTCGGGCTCGATCCAGCGTTCGAGAAAGGCGCGGCGGGCAAAACCGAAATGTTGACGATCGCAGCGCTCGACCTCTTCGAAAGGCACGCGGGAGAGCTCGGTCAGGTTGCCCGCCGGGGAGGCCGGACGGCCCACCCCGGCCATCCGCAGGTTGCGGTGCGAGAAGGTGAAGCCGTAGCGGGCGTAGGCCTGCTGCGCGGCAAAGACCCCGTCGATTCCAACAGGGGCACCGGGCTTGAGGCGGCGGCGGGCGCTCTCCATGAGGGCATTGCCCAGGTGCGGAAAGCCGATGCTCTCGTGCCGCCGCGAGGGCTCGACGATGAAAAAACCGATGAACCCGTAGTCGCTCCCGTAGGCAACCATGGAGCCGCAGCCAACCATCTCCCCGTCCACCTGGGCCAGGAGAAATCCCTCTGGATCGGCGGCCCAGAAGATATCGGCGTCGTGCAGGCCGGGGTTCCAGCCTTCGCGGGCGGCCCACTCCACCGCGGTGTCGAGCTCCTCCCGGGTCATGGCGCGTACGGTGAGCGTGTCCATGCCCGGGAGTCTGCGCGCAAAGCCTCGCCTAGGCAACCGCGTTTCGGCGGCGGCGGCGGATGACGACGAGCACGACGGCGGCCAGTCCGGCGAGGACAGCCCACTCGGCGGGCTCGGGCACGAGGGTGTAACCCTTGAGGAAGAGCGTGCCCGGCGTGTCGAGCGTAGCCACGTCCACCCACTCGCCGTCGTTGTAAACGTAGGAGACGCCTTCGACCACCTGGCTGTTGTCGTCGTAGTAGAAAACATCCCCGTCATAGGTAACCACGACGACGATATCCTGCCCAGCGAGGTAGGCATAGTCCTCCTCCAGATCGATCAGGTGATAACCGGCGAGGTCGATCTGGGTCGTCACGGTGTAATCCGGCAGGAGCGTTTCGGGCATGTTGTTCACGTCACTCCAGCTCACATAGATACTGATGGTGACGATGAGCGCATCCTCATGCGTGACGATACCGACAGCATCGAGCACCCCGGCCTCTGAGGAGGTCAAAATGCTGGCCAACTGCATCGTGGTGGTATTGTCCAACTGGATCCCCTCGTCGGCGTAAAAAAGCTGATTCTGCAGCACAGTCGAGGAGTACGGGTCCATCGACATGACTTCGAGGGCCATGTTCGAGGTCTTGCCGGCGTGCGTATCCTCGTAGGATATCCAGAAGTACCCACCCTCGGCCCAGTCATCTCCCCAGGAGTTCTGGATGAGCCAGGCCCCGTTGTTGGTAGCGCCATTAACGACCTTGGTATCATCCCAGCCGACGATGGTCACGGCGTGGTCCACGGCGTCCGAACCGGTGTAGACGTAGGTGTGCGTCGTCGGATCGACCAGAGACTGGTCCATGTAAATGAGAGTGCCCACCGCGCCGTAGTTGGTGATGGCGGTCTTGATGCGGTTCACCTGCGTCGCGGCGGAGTAGTTGCCCTGGTTGATCAGGTAGGCGTTACGCACGCCGTAGGGCACAGGCTGCTGGACTGGCGGGATGTAGGGGGTCAGGTCCTGGCCGGACTCGGCTGCCTCCAGCGGATAGTCGTTGAGGGTACTCGAACTGAGCATCACCGCCCCACCGCCGAGCTGAGGGATGGTCGGGTCCGAGGCCGGGGAGTTCCAGCTACCCTGACCGCGGGTATAGTAGCCGATGGAGAGTTCGAAGTTGCCGCCCCAGCCCTCGTACGTCGGACGTCCTTCCACGAAGGTAGGCGTGAGAACCGGGGTGATGCCGCTGCGCGTGGCCAGGTGCCACTGTGAGAGCTGGACGTTCGGGCTGTAAGGGTTGGTCTCCAAGCCGGACTTAAGGACGGCGCTCTCGAAGGTCGTAGTCGAGGCGAAGGCCCAGCAGTCGCCAACATCGCCCTGGTCCTCGACGCGAGTGACCAGGTCATGCTCCACCAGGTTATATGAGGAAGGAAAGTCGGCCCCCAAAGCCAACTGCAGCGAAAGGATCGTGAAGACGGCACTCAGCCAGATGCTGTGCCGGGCAAACATAGACGTATTGTTCATAGCAAATTGAAGCGGAAGAAGTCCTAGGGATTAAATCTTATATAGCCCATAAGTTCAACTGTATTCCTCCAAATTCAAACCTATTTTTTCCCGAAAAACGGGGTCGGTGTCACGACATCAACGCCAAAGCATAGGTGCCCCGGAACAACAGAACAGCCTGAACTCGGCCTATAGCCCGAGGGCGTCGATAATCTCGCCAACCGGCTCCGCGCCAACGGAGAGGCGGATCAGCTCGGGGTTGAGCCCGCGCGCATGCAGGTGCTCGCGGCCTGTCGGTGTGCTCACCAGGTCGTAGTGAGCCAGGTAGAGAAAGGGGCACATCATAGTGTAGCCGGTGCCGAAGCTCGGCCCTTTGACCACGCGGGCGTGGTCGTAGAAATCGGCGAGGTTACCGGCCAGCTCCAGCGTCAGGATCGCGCCCACCGCCTCGTCAGAACGGGCGATGCGGCGGTAGTTCGCGGCGGAGCGGGACTCCAACGGCGTGAACAGCCGTACGACCTTCGGCGAGCTCGCCAAGTGGTCGGCCAGCGCGAGGGCGTTGGCGTTGACGGTGGCGGCAACGGCGGGCATCCCGCCGATCTGGGCAGCCAGCCGGGCCACGTCCCCGGCATATGGGGCCTGGCATTCGTGCGCGACGAGTGTATCCAGCTCAGCGAAAAAGGGTGAGCCCGGATTC
Source organism: Verrucomicrobiota bacterium JB024 (assembly GCA_030673825.1). Taxonomy (GTDB): domain Bacteria; phylum Verrucomicrobiota; class Verrucomicrobiia; order Opitutales; family Cerasicoccaceae; genus Ruficoccus. Next base: position 8,885 of record JAUTCS010000019.1, read on the forward strand.
ACCGCGAGGGCACCGCTCATGACATCCCCCGCGTGCGCGGCGTACTTGGTCAGGCTGGTCATGAGCAGGTCGGTGTGCGGGAGGATGTCCACATTGACCACGCCGGAGAGGCTCGGGTCGAAAATCCGCACCACCCCGTGCTTGCGACAGAGCGCAGAGAGGCGCTCCAGATCGGGCGTCTGCACGAGCGGGTTGGTCGGCAGCTCGGTCACGACCCCGGCCAAGCGGTCGCCATAGTCGGCGAAAATCTTCTCGATCGCCGTCCAATCGAACACGTCGTTCTGCACGATGACTTCCTCGTCCGGTCCGAGGAATTTCTCCAAAATCTTCATCGTGTCCAGGTAGAGCCAGCCGAGCTGCACGTAGAGCCGCCGACCGCGCGGGGCCTGGAGAGTGCGGGTGGTCTTGAGCGCGGCGTAAAAGGCGTTCATCCCGCTGCTGCACAGGTGCAGGGCGGGCGTCGGCAGATACTCGCGCAGGGTGTCACGAACGGTTGATTCGGCGGTAGCCGCCGGGACACGTTCCTCGGTCTGAGTTTGCGGCAAAAGTCCGGCAGCGTGCAGGTAGGCCTCGGCCTGGCGGGAGGAAATGCTCGTGCCAGTGTGCTGGAGAAAGGCCTTGGCCCCGGCGCGGGCCTCGGGCGACTCGGGGAAGTGGATCAGCACGAAGTCCGCCTCGGGCTCGATGGCGTAGTCGCCCAGCTTCATCCACACAGCCATTTCGCGGGCGGAGGCCTCCGAGGACACCGCGTACACCGCGCGGCCTTCCAGGCCGTGGCGCTTCGCCCCCCACTCCGCCGCGCGCAGCACATAGTCGTGGAACACGAAGCGCGGATAGGCGAACTTCACCGCCGCCAGCGTCTCGGGGTGCTTTTCCTCGTAGCCAATGACGTCGCGCACGGTGGGCAGGCTCACGCAAACCGCGTGAACGCTGGCCGGGACGGGCGAACCGAGTGGATGATGCCGGAGGTTGGACACTGTGAAAAGGGTTTTTAGGGAAAAACGCGGGCCATGCAGCCGGGCGGTGCCAGAATGGAAACCGTCCTTTGTTGGCTACCCTGCGCAAGATACTACAGAATAGAAATCTTCCTCCGAAAAGCTAGGATGTTTCTTGGAAAAAGCGGATAGCGGGCCTCAATCGGCGGATGGCGGGACGGGTTGAGCCTGGAACGGATCAATGGCAGGTGAGCTGGAGTCGGCGGGAGTGAGGTATTGCTCCCGGGCAGCGGCCATTTCCGCCTCGGTCACGGTGCGCGCGGGCCATTTCTTTTGTTGATACCAGATGCTGTCGCTGAGCGGGATGTACTCGAAATACTTCGGCGCGTTAAACATCGGGTCGCCCCAGGCGGAGTTCAGGTCCTGCCCGGTGACGGCCTGCCAGGCAGCGAAGTCAAGCCCCGGGGGGAGCGCGCCGCGCTTGTCGGGAATGACCGCGCCCAACTGGAAAGGCCGGACCGAGCCCCAATAAAGGTTGCCGGAGAGCGCGCCAACGGTAGCGGGATTTTCAACCGCCAGCAGCGGCACCTGCTCGTCCGTCGCCGAGACGATGCAGCGCGTGAGCGAGAGGGTCGCGCGGTCCGTGGCCGTGATCTGCGCTCCGCCTTCGTCCGCCGCACCGTCGCCGTTGCCGGTGAAGATTGACCAACTCGCCGTGCAGGCCGAGCCCATCACGAGCATCCCCCCCGCGTCGTTGGCCGCGACGATCATCTCGCGCAGGGTGGCCTTTTCGACGCCGTAGAGGCTCAGGCCCAGGCGGTTGTTGAGCAGTTTCCCACTGCGCATAGTCACTTCATCGGCGTAAAAAGCGCCCAGCCCGGTCCCCTGGTTATCAGCGGCCTGGAGGTTACGAATCGTCAGTTTTTTCACCGACTGAGTCTCCACGCCGAAGGCTTCCCCGGCCAGCAGTTCACCCTCGCCCACGCGGTAGCCGTTGTTGGAGGCGGCCCCGCCGACGACGTCCATCACCGGGATGTTGACCGCCTTGATCCCCTCCTGGCCGTTGCGCAGAGCGTCGACGTTTAGCAGCATAAGCCGCTTCAGGTCTTCGAAGTGGTAGCCCTTAATAAACTGGTGTTCGCTCGTGCTGTGCTCGACCGCAACCGCCCCGCAAGCCTGTACGCGCAGGCCCTCGCCCCCACCTTGGCGCAGATAGAGACCCGAGACGAGGACGGTATCCATATTCTGAATACACAGGAGCATCCCTGGCAACTCGTAGGCGACCTCGACCAGGCCGTCGGCGACAGTGGCGCCGCCCGGCGGGATGAGCTGCACCTCATCACCGACGAGCCGGAACTGCCCCGGTCGCAGCGACCGGTCCGCCCGCGTCCGCTCCACGCGAACGCCTTGGACATAAACGGCCGCCACACGTTTCCCGGCGGGGAACTTTTTTTCAAAATAGCCGCTGTCTCCGACCTCCCAGCCGTCGGCAATCTCACTGCCGCTGATGACGGCGCGGCCCGCCTCCTCGGCCTCGATCGCCACCGGCGCATAGGCCTGTCCCGGCGTGCCGATCAGTTCAAAAGACCCCCGGTAGTGCCCCGCCCCGACCAACACACGCACGCTCTGCCCCTCGGCGGCCACTTGCCGCGCGCGGTCGAGCGCGGGCTGAAGCGCCGCGAAATCCGCTCCCGCCTCCTCCGGCGAGACATGAAGGGTGACCGCATACTCCGCCGGCCAGGGGGAGTCCTTGACCAGCTGGGCGTGCAGGGGGGCAAGCGCGACACAAAAAACAATTAGGACCAACCTAAGCCAAATAGGAAAGAAAGATGAAGGGCGTGTGTTACGGCGGAGCACAATCCGACCTTACCCCAAACCACACCGACAAATCACGCCTAAAGCGACTGTTGCACCGCCGGTCGGCCCCATCCTTCCACGGGGATTTCCACCAAGTCGCGAAAATAAGACGCCGGGTAGGGCTCCGGCGATGCCGTGGCCGAAGGAGTTCCCAGCTCGTTGAGTCGGCCAAGCGTCCAGTAAACCTTATCCTCCACCTTTATCTGCGTAACGGCCTGAATCTCTTTTGTCGGGGCATCCTGCTTCAAGACCCACAACCGCTCCAACGTCCAGAGTTTGTCTTCCATCTGGAGGTAGCGCCCGGCCACCTCGCTCACCAGCGCCTCAGGGCTATAGGTGGGAGGCGCAACCAACACATCCCAGTCATGAATCGTAATCGCGACCGAAAGCGTAAAGAGCTGGGCTTCCTGCACGCCCGACATCTCACGTGCTTCATAATCACCGCAACCCGCCAAAAGACTGAGGGCGAGAAGGAGGATCGAATAAGAAGATGCCCTCATCGCCAGCCTTCATTCCGGTTGGACCTCGTTCTGGAAAACCTGCTCCAGGCTCTGGCGGCGGCGGATGAGGCGCGGCTGGCCGTCGAGGCCGACGAGCACCTCCGGCGCTTCGGGGAAGGAGTTGTAGTTTTTCGCGCTCATGGCGGCACAGTACGCGCCCGCGCCCTCGACCACACAGAGGTCGCCGGGGAAAGTCTCCGGCAGCGTGCGCGGCTGGAGCCCCTCGGGGTCGTCGGCGGCGGTTGTTAAAATATCGCCGGACTCGCAGCAGTGGCCGACCACGAGGTAATCGCGCTCGGGGCCGGGCTCGCGCTCTTGCGCCGAGACGATGACCAGCGGGTGCTGGGCCGCATAGAGCGAGGGGCGGAGGATTTCCGTCATGCCGGAGTCGAGCTTGAGGAAGTGTACGCCGTCGGGGCCGCCCGTGCGCACGACATCGCGGACGGTGGCCAGAAGGGCTCCGGCGTTGGCCACCATGAAGGTGCCCGGCTCGATCTCGAGCTTGAGCTTGCGGCCCGTTTCCGCCGCCAACGCCTCGAAGGCCGCCTTCACCGGCGCACCGATCTTTTGCAGGTCGGTCGCCTTTTCCGTAGCCATGCGGGCAACCTTGTAGCCGCCGCCGAGGTTGAGCGTGATCACGTCGGGGAAACGCTTGACCAACTCCAGGCTCATGAGCGAAACACGTTCCCAGACGACCGGGTCGCTGCCCGAGCCGATGTGCGTGTGGATGCGGATGATGCTCAGTCCGTACTTGGCGATAATCTGCTCGGCCTCGCCCAGCCACTCGTGCCAGATGCCGAAGCTCGAATGCGGGCCGCCGACGTTGGTCTTGCCGGTGCCGCCGGAGCCGAGGCCGGGGTTGACGCGCAGGCCGCAGCGGCAGCCCGGGAAGAGCTGCCCGAAGCGCTCAAGCTGTGCGAGCGAGCAGGCGTTGAAGCGGATACCGTGCTTGTACAGCGGCGCGAAATCCTCGGGGAACTCCTGCGTGCTGAGCGAAATGTGCTCGGCGGGGATGCCCGCGTGCAGCGCGCGTCGGACCTCGAAGCCGCTGGAGGCGTCGATGTGCAGCCCGAGCCTATGAAACACGCGCAGGATGGCGGCGTTGGGCGCGGCCTTCATGGCGAAACGCACCGTCAGCCCGAAGGCGTTCGGGAAGGCGAGTGCGGCCTCGGCGTGACGCTTGAGCGTGGCCTCGTCGTACACGTAAACGGGGGTGCCGAAGTTCGCCGCGATTTCGCGGGCGCTCTGCGGTGTCAGAAATTTCAGGGTCTCCGTGACCATCCGCGAAAAATGAACCACCCGCCTGAAAAATGAAAGCCCAAACGGGTGCGTGACCGCACACGACATTGAGGGGCTGCGCCCCTACGCGGCCAGACAGGCCGCTACCCCCGCCCCGCCCAGCACCCAATACCAAGCACTAAACACAAAGCACCAAGCACTAAGAACAAAGAACCAGGTACTAAGAACCAAGCACCTCAAACATTCCCTCCGGCACAACTGGAAGCTCCTGTGTGGTCGGGTCGAAGACAAAACGCTGCGCGCCGCCGTCCGTGGGCTCGGGAGTGAAACCGGCATCCGGGTACATAGCGGCGACCATGGCGTTTTTCGGGGTGGGCGCGTAGAGGCCGGTCACGCGGGTGATATTCCGCTCCCGCGCAGCGTTGAGCAAGGTGGCAAGCATGTAACGCCTCAGCCCGCGCCCGATCACGCGGCAACTCATCAGGAAGGTATCGATCTCCCAGGCGGACTCGCCCGCGGGGACGGCGATGACGACGCCGACGAGGCCGTTGTCACCGTAGCGGTCTTTGAGGCGAAAAGCCTGCGTCCAGCCGGCGGGATCGGCGGCGAACTGGCGAAGCGCCTCGGGTGGGTGGCGGCGCGTGGTCAGGTTGAACTGGTTGGTTTTGCTTACGAGCTGGGCCACGCGGTCGAGGTTGCGCTCGGTAATCGGCCCGTGCGCGATCTCCATCTGTAACTGCCGCAGGAAGGCCTCCAGGTCGGGCACGGCGGCCTCCAGCTCGCGGCGGGCAGCGTTGGCCTGATAGGCGGCGTGGCGCTCGCGGTCCTCGCCGGAGAGGGTCAGCGCCTCGAACCAGCGCCCGCGGGCGAGCGTCTCCACGAAGCGGGCCGGATCGTGCCCGAGTTCGGGCACGGCCACCTCCGGTAGCTCACGCCGCACGAGGGCGCGCTCGACCGGGTTGTCATCGACAAAGACAAAACTGTCCAGCCCGACGCCGAGCTGTTCGGAGAGGCGAATGAGATTAGCGGGCTTGTCCTCCCAGTTGGCCACGAAGGCCGCGAAGTCGTCCAGCTTCAGGACCATCGACTCGTGCCGCTCGAAGGGCAGGCGGGCGTCGGCGGCGTTGTTTTTCGAGCACACGGCCAGCAGGACGCCGCGCTCCTTCAACTCGCGGGCGTAGTGCTGGAGCATGACAAAGGCCTCGCCATCGGCGTGCGGGGGGCCGACGCGGATGCCCTCCAGGCCGTCCTCCCCGATGACGCCGCCCCAGAGCGTGTTGTCCAGGTCGAGGACGAGAACCTTTCGCGCCAGCCCGGTGGCAGCGCGGATCAGCGCAAGGTCGGCGTCGGCCAGCCTCGGCAGCGCGGCCATGGCCGGGTGCTGTTTGTGCATGAGCCACTGGCGGGCGTCGCTCCAGGCGTCCGACCCGGCGGCGAGCGCCTCGACATCCACCACGGTGACCCCTGAGGGGGCTTCGCGGCGGAGGGATTCGTTCAACTCGCGCAGGCGGCGGATGCGCCCGGTCGGGTCGTTCGCACTGAGAGCACCGCCAGAGTCATCGGCGGGCAAGTCAAAGCTATGCTGAAGAACCGGACAGCCGAGGCGTTCGCCCAGCAGGGACCAGAAATTTTTCAGCTCATCGAGCACGGGCGGAGGGGCGAGAGGGCCCAAGGAAGCCCCATCTTCCAACGCCGCGAAAGCAGGCAGGTGCGCGTCGCGCCAGTGGGTGGCGAGGATGACGATGTCCGGCTCAAATGCGTACAACGCCGAGCCTGGGTCGAGGATGTCCTGCCGCCACGCGCCAAAGGGTGGCTCGTACACGGTCGGGTCGTAGCCGTCGCGCACGGCGGCCATGCGCAGGGCCGCGGCGTAAAAGGTGGTCGTGGCCGAGCTGAGGAGCGCAAGCTTGAGCGGGCGCTCGGGTGCGGAGAGCTTCGGGGCCAGTTTCTGGTAAAAGCGGTCGGAGCGGCTCCAGAAGCCCCACTCCGCCTCGCCCAGCCGGAGCGCATCGCGCAGGGAGACGAGTGCCCCCGAGGGATCGCCGAGGCGCAGTTGCACGCGGGCCAGCGCCAGGAGCGCCTCGCCGGGCAGGCCATAGCCATCGGCGTCGGTGACTGCTTCCCACAATGAGCGGGCGTAAAAGTCGTCCCCGGCCAGTTCGGCCAAGCTAGCACCGAGCCAGGCACTCAATGGCGAAGACGAACCGTGCACTCCCGTCTGCGCGTCGAGCCAGGCGAGCGCGTCCACCGGCTCTTCTGAGCCGAAGGCGTCGAGAAAGGCGGTAGCCAGCGGCAGGTGCATCTCGGGCAGCGCGGCGGCGACCGGCCAGAGCATCCGTGCAGTATCCCCCGTGGGCGAGGCCCTCAGGAGGGCCGCCAGGGCGGGAGGGGCAAGTTGCCGCAAGGCGTCTTCGGTAAGACTCAGCATGGCCGGTACTTAACTAGGATCATCATCGACGGTTTCACGTTCCGTTTTACGGGATAAATCGCAGAATGTCGGCCACGGATTTGATCTGCGCGACCTGGGCCATGTCCAGCTCGCAGCCGAACTCCTGCTCTACGGCCAGGACGATCTGCACCATCGCGACGGAGTCCCACTCGGGGTGATCGGCGGTGGAAAAATCTTCGCTCAGCCGCAAGGCGGGCTCGTCGAGCACATCCCGGAAGATGCGTTGCAGGCGCAGGAGGCGGGGGGAAGGAGTCGCGTCGGGCATGGGTCGGGAAAAGTTGCGCCTTTCTATAATAGAAGCAGGCACGGGCGGGCAATGCTGGAAAACCCCACAGGCGGGAGGCTGAACCTCATACGCGGTAGTCGATCTCGGACTGCGGGCAGGCGGGGAGGTTTTCCGGCAGGCGCAGGAGGGCGGCGGACCAGGACAGGCCCGCCCCGAAGGCCGCCACGGCCACGAGCGAACCGGGCTTGAGCCGGCCTTCTCGCCAGGCTTCGGCCAGCACGGCGGGAGAAGAGGCGCCGCTGAGATTGCCGATTTTCTCCATATAAAAGAACTGCTGCTCCGGGCCCAGACCCACTTTTTTATAAATGAGGTCGAGCATCATCCGGTTGGCCTGGTGGAGGACGAGCAGGTCGAGGTCGGCGGGGCCGATGCCCCACTTTTCGAAGGCACGCTTGAGCATCACCGGCACTTCGCGGATGGAGAACTGGAAGACCGCCGGGCCGTTCATGTGGAGGGTCTCCTCCGAGCGGACCGAGCCCGAGCTGTCCGTAATGGGCAGGCAGGTCTGGGCCGTGCGCGGCTGGCGCGCGCCGGAGGCGGGCATGACCAGGTGCTCGACACCGCTGCCGTCCGTGCCAACCTCAAAGCCCAGCAATCCCTCTTCGCCCGTGGCGGGCTCCAGCAGGGTGGCGACCGCGCCGTCCCCGTGCAGGGGCACGAGCCCGCGGTCCTGCGGGTGGATGATCTTGCTCATGGTGTCGGCGTTGATAAGTAGGACGCGCTTGGCCACGCCGGTGGCGATGAGGCCGTTGGCCACGCTCAGGCCGTAGGGAAAGGCCGAGCAGGCCATCCCGATGTCGAACGCGCCGCACTGTTTGCTTAAGCCGAGGCGACCGTGCAGCACGCAGGCCGAGGCCGGTGTCTGGTAATCGCCCGTGAGGGTGGCGAAAATGACAAAGTCGATCGACTCCGGCGCGATGGCGTGCTCGGCCATGAGCCGCCGGGCGGCGCACTCGGCCAGATCGACGGAAGTGACCTCCGGGGCGGCGATGCGACGCTCGGTCACGCTGGAGAGCTTGGCGATGTCGGCCACGGCCTTTTCGCCGAAGCGTTCGGCCAGCTCGGCCTGCCCGAGTTTGCCCGGGGGCAGGCACAGGTGCATGGCTGTGATGGTGGCGCGGGCGGGGTGGCTCATCGCTATTGCTTCATAAAGGGTTTGGCCGGGACACCGAAGACGCGGCGGCCCGCGGGGATGTGGTTGATGACGATGGAGCCCGCGCCGATACGCACGCCCTCGCCAACGCGGCGACCGGGGATGACGCTGGCGTGTGAGCCCATGAAAACCCGCTCGCCCAGCTCGACCCCGCCGGTCAGCTCGCAGTAGGAGCTGAGGGTCGAGTAGTCCCCGAGGCGGGCGTCGTGCCCGGCGTTGGAGTGGCAGTTAAACAGGACAAAAGCCCCGGCCTGCACGTCCGCCGAGACATGAACGAAGGGGGCGACCACGGTGCCCTCGCCGAGCACGGCGGTGGGGGCGACCAGCGCCGTCGGGTGGATAAAGGTATAAAACTGAGCGCCACGCTCCTTGAGCAGGGGGCAGACGCGGGCCTTGACCTCGGGCGCACCGAGGGCGCAAACCAGCAGCTCGTCCGGCGAGGCGGTGTATTCGGAAATGGAGCCGACTATGCCCGCCGGATAGTTGAAACGGTCGAGGGCGTGCGGGTTATCGTCGAGAAAACCCTTCAGCCTGTACTCGCGGGCGAAATCCGCGTCGGCCTTCGCCTTCTGCTCCAGGTAACACCACAGCTCGCGGCCCATGCCACCCGCGCCGACGACCAGCAGTTCCTTACTCATGAGCGGGCGGGGGTTCGGGGTTGAGCGCCGCCGCGATCAGCAGCAGGGCCAGAGAGAAAATGTGGGGTGAGCGGACGGGATGAGGCGGCGGTGGACATCGGATGGGGGCTCAGAGCTTGGCGGAGACGGCGTCGTAGAGTTCCTGGACGGTGGTGCAGGCGCGCAGTTCGGCCTCGGGCAGTTCCACCCCGTAATCGCCGTCGATCATGGCCAACACGCACAGGAAGGCCATCGAGTCCCACTGGGGGAGCTCCTTGAAACGGGTCTCGGCAGCCAGCGTGCCGGGCTCCACGTTGTTGATGGCGTTTTCGAGGTTTTCGGTGAAAGAGGGGATATCCATGGTCTTAGCGATCAAATAGATAGGGGCGGGGTCCCGCAACCGCGGCGGTACCTTATATAGAAACGATAAAACGCCCGTCTTCAAGCCCGGATGCGTGTTCGCGGGGAGTACACGGTCCACCGGGACGCGTGACGGGACGCCGGGACGCAGTTTTACTTAACGTTTCCATAAGCGAGCATAAAGAACGCTTGCGCCAGTGTGTATAGAGACTCAGTCTCGCCTGTCTGGCACGGCCCCTGCAAAGGGTATTCCCGTCAATGAACGGTATGGACGCGAAAAGCCTGATCGATGCGCTTCAGTTGGAACCGCTCCCGAGCGAGGGCGGCTACTTCCGGCGCGCACACACGCATCCGGCCACCGTACCCGGCACGGAGCGTCCGCTCTCCACCAGCATTTACTACCTGCTGACACCTGATACCTTCTCGGCGATGCACCGGCTGGATATGCAGGAGACCTACCATTTTCACTGCGGCGACGCGGTGGAGATGCTCCTGCTCCACCCCGACGGCACCGGGGAAAAGCGCCGCCTCGGCGCGAATCCCGCCCGCGGTGAAGCGCCCTTTACCGCTGTCCCGGCCGGAGTCTGGCAAGGGAGCCGCCTGGCCCCCGGCGGTGAAGCCGGGTACGCGCTGTTCACGACCTGCTGCTGCCCGGGCTTCGTCTGGGAGGGCTTCGAACTGGGACAACGCGCCGCCCTCACCGCGCAATGGCCGGGTTTCACCGGCGATATCGCCACCCTCACCCGGGATTAGCAGAACTTATCTCACAGGCGCCCTCGAAGAAATTTGTTGAAATTAAGTCTCATTCGCCACAGGATACACATGAATACGATGGCCAGCACCTGCATCCTATCCGAGATGAAACCGGGAGAAGCCGGGATTCTCGACTCTTTTAACGCCCGCAACGGCACCCTGCTGCGGCTGCATGAACTGGGCCTGACGCCCGGGCAAAATCTCCAGGTCGTGCGGATTTCGCCGCTGGGGGACCCGATCGAGATCAAGCTGCCGGGCTTCCACCTGTGCCTGCGTAAAACCGAGGCTAGCGCCATCGAAGTGCGCCGCGCCTGAGGGGTCCATCCATGCCCAGCGTCGCCACCACGCCTGCCGTGCCGAAGGCACCGGCCGCGGAGAAAGTCTTCGTCGTCGTCGGTAACCCGAACTCCGGCAAGACCACGCTCTTTAATGGCCTGACCGGCCTGCGCCAGAAAGTCGGGAACTATCCCGGCGTGACCGTCGAGCGCAAGGAGGGCCTGTGCTACTCGCAGCACGGCAAGCCCATCCGCCTGATCGACCTGCCCGGGGCCTACACCATCACCGCGCATTCGCCGGACGAGGCCATCACGCAGGACATCCTCATGGGCCGCCGGACGGACACACCGCGGCCCAGCGGCATCATCTGCGTCGCCGACGCCACCAACCTGGAGCGCCACCTCTTTCTGACCACCCAGCTCCTGGAGCTGGGCCTGCCCGTCATCCTCGTGCTCAACATGATTGACGACGCGGACACGGCCGGGGTCACCATCGATGCCAAGGTGCTGGAAGACGCCCTCGGCGTGACCGTGGTCAAGACCCAGGCCCGCATCGGCAAAGGGCTGACCGAGCTTCGCCTGGCCATGAGCCGGGAGAACCTGCCGCTGCCCAAGTGGCGCTTCGCCCTGCCGGAGGACTTTCAGCTCGCCCTTGATGAAACAGGCGCCCGCCTGCGCGAACTGAGCGACATGAGCGTTGCCCAGTCCCGCGCCGAGGCTTGGCTCATGCTGACCGAGGCCACCCCGGATGAGCTTCACCGCAATGTGATGGAGCTGCCCGCCGCCGCCCGGGAGTTCGCCGCCGAGTGGACCGGCAAGCTCTCCCAGACCGACCCGACGTGGAAGGAAAAGCTCGTCGGCGAGCGTTACGTGCAGCTGAGCAAGATCGTCCGCGACGCCATCAGCCGCGGCCCCGAAAAGACCCCCACCCTGACCGACCGCATCGACAGCGTCCTGCTGCACCCGGTCGGAGGCTGGTTCTTCCTCGGGCTGATCATGGCCACGATTTTTTATACGATCTTCACCCTTTCCAGTATCCCGATGGACTGGATCGACGCGGGCTTCGGCTGGCTCGGGGAAATCGTCCAGACCCACATGGCCCCCGGCACCCTGCGCGACCTGATCGTGGACGGGATGATCGCCGGGGTTGGCGGCGTGGTCATCTTCCTGCCGCAGATCCTGATCCTGTTTTTCTTCGTCGCGCTGCTGGAGGGCACCGGCTACATGGCGCGAGCGGCGTTCCTGCTCGACCGAGTCATGCACAAGGTCGGCCTGCACGGCCAGTCTTTTATCCCGCTGCTGAGCGCCTACGCCTGCGCCATCCCCGGGATTATGGCCGCGCGCACCATCGACTCGCGCAAGGACCGGATCGTGACCATCCTCGTCACCCCATGGATGAGCTGCTCGGCCCGCCTGCCCGTTTACTTTCTCATGATCGCCGCGCTCGCGCCGGGCGCGCCCTGGATCAAGACCGCGCTCATGTTCTTCGTGTACGCGCTGGGGACGTTCTCCGCCTTCGCCTTCGCCTGGATCTTTAAAAAGACGCTCATGCGCGGCGAAAGCCCGACCCTGATCATGGAGATGCCCCCGTACCGCCTGCCCACCACGCGCTCGGTCGTGATGGACATGCTGGAGCGGGCCAAGCTCTTCCTGCGCAAGGCAGGGACGATCATTCTCGGGGTCTCAATCCTGCTGTGGTTCTTCGTCTCGTACCCGAAAAACAGCGAGGGTGAGACGGACATCGCGCAGAGCTTCGCCGGACAGGTCGGGCACGCGCTCACGCCCGTCACCGACCCCCTCGGCTACGACTGGAAGATCAACATCGGCCTGCTGGCGTCCTTTGCCGCGCGTGAGGTGTTCGTCAGCACGATGGCCATCATCTACAAGGTGGACGACGAGGAGGGCGAGGAAGACGGCCCGCTCGCGCAGGTCCTCCAGAGCGAGCAGCGGGCCGACGGGACCGCGGTCTTTACGCCGCTGACCTGCCTGTCGCTGATGGTCTTTTACGTCTTTTCCCTTCAGTGCCTGAGTACCGTGGCCGTGGTCAAACGAGAGACGAACTCGTGGCGATGGCCGCTGTTCCAGCTCGGCTACATGACCGCGGTCGCCTACGTGGCGGCGCTCCTGGTCTATCAGGGCGGCCACCTGCTGGGCTTTAGTTAAATAAAATCCAATCCGTCACCCGCGCCTCCCGCCATCCGCACACAAACAACCGATACGCCATGGACACACAAGAACTGATCGCCCTGGGCATCGTCGCCGTGACACTGGTCATCTTCTGCGTGCTGATGGTGCGCAAGGCCCGCTCGAAAGGCTGCTGCGGCTCGGACTGCGCCTGCCCCACCGTGAAGAAGGGCAAGCTCGTCCCCAAGCGCAAGGAGTAGCGCCCGTTTTCATCAGAGAATGATAAATACTTTTTGCCCGCGAAGGAACGCGAAGAGGCGCGAAGTCATAGAGAAAGGATATTTCTTCGCGTCCCTTCGCGGGCAATCTCTTGATCAAACTTATTTGAAAAAGGTATAAGGGCCTTCCGAAGGCGAGGGATTTAACAGGAAGGGCGGGAAGCACAGAAAGGAGCCGTTCGGTTAAACGGTTGCCCGCTCAGGGGGCCAGGCGCTCGATTTTCCAGCCTTCGCCGGCGACGGGGGTGTACTGGAGGCGGTCGTGGAGGCGGTTTTCGCGCCCCTGCCAGAACTCAAAAAGCTCCGGTCGCACACGGTACCCGCCCCAGAAGGACGGCAGCGGCACTTCGCCCCCGGCGAACTTCCGCTTCATCTCGTCCAGCTTCATTTCGAGGAGCTTGCGCGAGGAGATGATGCTGCTCTGGTGCGAGACCCAGGCCCCCAGGCGGCTGCCAAAGGGGCGGCTGGCAAAGTAGCGCAGTGATTCGGCCGCACCGATTTTCTCGGCCCGCCCCTGAATCTTGACCTGCCGCTCCAGATCGAGCCAGGTGAACAGCAGGCAGACCTGCGGATTCTGCGCGATGTCATCGGCCTTGGCGCTGGTGTAGTTGGTGTAAAACACGAAGCCCTTGGCGTCGTAGGCTTTGAGCAGGACGGTGCGCAGGCTCGGCTGGCCCTGCGGGTTGACCGTGGCCAGGGCCATGGCGTTGGGCTCGGCGAGATCGGCCTGGAGGGCCTGCTCGAACCACGTGCGAAACTGCGTAAAAGGGTCCGCCGCCGCGCTTTCCTCGGAAAGCCCGTCGCGGGTGTAGTTGCGGCGCATATCGGCCAGATTCATCCCGCCCACTGTGGAGAACCGACCCGGCGCTGGCAAGCAAGCAGGCGTGGCACGGCACTTTCCCCGGCAGCCCTTTTCCGGGCAAAAAATAGAGGCCCCCATCCCTGGGGGCCTCCCGCCATCTCTACTGTTTTATCATTCCTTCGGTGTTAACCGGGAAAGAAAAAAGTCTGTAAATGATAATGCTTGTTTAAATCCCAAAGTTACAAAATTGCAACACAGAAAACGTTTCTTTTTGTAAAAGTCGCTATCCGCAAGGGAGTTGCGTTAGATGCCATCCTCACAACGAAATCCAAATTATCATAATCGATAACCAAACAATGACAACTGAGCAGTTGCGCAAGTCGGGCTGACTGAACACAATAACCAGCTTATGCGACTGTATCTGCTGCGTCACGCCGAGGCTGAAGACACCACGCCCGACGACACCCGCGAGCTCACCCCCAAGGGCGAAAAAACCGTGCGTAAACTCTGCCAGGCGATCAAGCCCGGGGAGTTCGACGCGGTTGAAACGATCTGCCACAGCCCTCTCACCCGCGCGGTCCAGACCGCCCGTCTGTTGAAGGAGCACCTGGGGCTCCCCCAGCCCTTGCAGGAACGGGCCGGCCTGCGCCCCGGCGACAACCCCTTCGTCTGGCTACGCGAGCTCGCCGAGGCCAACGCCGACATCCTCCTGGTCGGCCACAACCCGCACCTTTCCATCCTCGCCGACGGTCTCATGCGCCAATCCCGAGAGGGCGGCCTGATCACCTTTAAAAAAACCGGCCTGCTGTGTCTGCGGCGCATTTGCCCGCCCTCCTCCAGCCTGCCCTTCGGCGAGTGGACCCTTGAATGGTTTATTATTCCCCGTTTATTTTGAATAATTATATCTGGTGATTAAAGGGATATACCATTAAGGTATTGACGGTTTTACTGGTGCGTTCATCAATACCATAAAATCGTATCCAACAACACGAAAGAACAATTAATGAGTCTGGTTTTTCAATAAGAACTGTGAACCCGTTTTTCAGTCTCTCGAAAAGCCGTCTTCTATTACATTTTTATGCCATCACCGGTCAGAGAAACCCGCCAACGAACCGCTATCCGCAACGCTTTAAAATCCCAACAACGCCCGCTCAAGCCCAAGGAAATTCAGGAACTCGCCCAAAACGAATGCACCAGCCTCGGAATCGCCACCGTCTACCGTAACCTGCGCACCATGCTGGATGACGGGTCAGTGGAAAAAATCGAGATTCCCGGCCTGGCCACCTGCTATAGCCTCCCGCGTTCGACGAAGCTGCCCATCCTCGTGTGCCAGCGCACCGGGCAGATGCACTGGCTCAACACCAAACCGGTCGAAGTGGAGTTGAAGGGCCTGCCCGCGGATTTCCAATACGCCGGTCACGAGGTCATCGTATACGGCGAATTCCGGGACTAAAAGCGTTTCCCACCATCGTGTTGTGGCAGGACGGCGGAGAATGAGCGGAAATGCCGTTCACCGGTAGTCCATAAGCCCGGAAACCGGGTTCGACGAGCTGGCCGATTATTTCTTGCAAACCAGTTGCATTTGATAAATTTCCGTGGCACAGTGCGCGCCATGGCATTGAGGAAGCTCATACCTGCGCTTGTCCTGTGGACCGTATCGGCCCTGTGGCTGCACGCGGACAAACCACACGTGGTGGCCAGTTTCAGCCTGCCCGCGGACTGGGTACGCCAGGTGGCCGGAGACCGGGTCGAGCTCGACGTACTGGCGGGTAACGGGCAGGACATCCACGCCTACGAGCCTGCACCCCGCGACCTGGCCAAGCTCTCCCGCGCCGACCTCGTGGTGGAGATCGGAGCCGGGCTGGAGTACTGGCTCGACGACATGCTGGCCGCTTCGCGCTTTCAGGGCCGCCGCCTCACCCTGAGCGCTCCCCTCACCCTCCGCCACGCCAACGACGAACTCGACCACGAGGAGCACGGTGACCATGACACGCATGAGCACGACGGCCATCATCACGGCGAACACGACCCGCATGTTTGGATGGACCCCGAGAATGTCCGCCTGATGAGCCAAATCCTGACCGACGCCCTCTGCGAGCTCGACCCGCCCAATGCCGAGACCTACCGGCGTAACGAGGAGCGCTGGGCCCAGCACTTGAACGACCTCGACCAGCACGCCCGCGAGCGCTTTGACAAAATCCCCGTCGAGGACCGTGTCATTATCACTTACCACGATAATCTCGGGTACTTCGCGGCCCGCTACGGGATTGAAATCCCCGCCACCATCCTGGGCTCGATCAGCACCGAGAGCGGGGAGCCCTCCGCCCGGCAGATGGCGCGATTGATCCGCCTCATCCGCCAGGACAAGGTCGGGGCGGTCTTCACCGACCCCGGCTCGAACGCCCGCCTGTCCACCGAACTGTGCCGCGAGACCGGTCTGCCCGCCCCCAAGGCCCTCTACGTCGGCTACCTTTCCGCCGGACCGGACGGGCCGCAGGATTATGAGGCGCTTTTTCTCTCCACGGTGGACACCGTCGCGGATTCCCTGCAGACTTCGCAGCACATTGAGTAACGGAATCATCAGCGGGCTGCTCTCCTACCGGGGCAACTGCGGGGGCTGCCACTACCCGGACGCCTCCGCCATCCGCACGCAGGACCTGCTCGCGCGCTACGCCAGCACCGGCCCGGCGGCGCTCGACGGCGTGTCCCTGTCCGTATGCCGCGGCGAGCGCCTGGCACTGGTCGGCGACAACGGCTCGGGCAAGTCCACCCTGCTCAAGTGCCTGGCCGGTCTCCAACCCTACGAGGGCGAAATCAAAATCCTTGGGCACACGCCCGGCGTCTGCCGCCACGAGGTCGCCTACCTGCCCCAGCGCAGTAGCCTGGACTGGGAGTTCCCCATCTCGCTCAGCCGCTTTGTCCTGACCGGCACCTATGTGCGCCTGGGCTGGTTCCGCCGCCCGGGCCGCACCCAACGCGAAACCGCCACCCGCGCGCTCGACCAGCTCGGGCTGAGCCCCTACGCGCACCGCCAGATCGGCGGGCTCTCCGGTGGCCAGCAGCAGCGGGCCCTGCTCGCCCGCACCCTCCTGCACGACGCCGAGCTCTACCTGCTCGACGAGCCCTTTAACGCTGTGGACGAGGCCAGCCGCGGCCTCATCTGGCAGGCGCTCGACCGCCTGCGCGAACGCGGCTGCACCGTGGTCATGGCCACGCACGACATCGCCCACTTCATCGAACGCTTCGACCGCGTGCTCACCCTCGAAAACGGCCGCGTCGCCCCCGACTGATCCCTATGGACTGGCTGACCGAACCGTTCTCCTACGCCTTTTTGCAAAAGGCTCTCGCCGCCGTGCTCCTGGCCGGGCTCAACTGCGCCCTGGTCGGCACCTACGTCGTGCTGCGGCGAATGGCCTTTCTCGGCGGGGCGCTCGGGCACACCATCCTGCCGGGTGTGGCCTTCGCGTTCCTGAAGGGCTTCAGCCTGTTCTTCGGGGCGCTCGGGGCGAGCCTGGCCACCGCACTTGGCGTGGCCGCCCTCTCCTCGCAGAAGCGTGTGCGCGAGGACACCGCCATCGGCGTCGTGCTGGCCGGGATGTTCGCCCTGGGGATTCTTTTAATGAGCATGGCCAGCTCGTACCGGGACTTCGAGTCGATCGTCTTCGGCAGCGTGCTCGGGGTGACAAGCGCTGACCTCATGATCGTCGCAGCCGTCACGGTGCTGATCATTGTGGTACTGGCCCTGTGGCACAAAGAACTGGAACTGACCTCGCTCGACCCGGAATACGCGCGGGTCATCGGGATCGAGCCCAACCGCATGCGCCTGCTAGTGCTGCTGCTCGCCTCGCTCGCCGTCGTCTCCGCCGTGCAGGTGGTGGGGGCGCTGCTGACCATCGCCCTGCTCATCACCCCGGCAGCCTGCGCCGCGCTCATCATGCGCAGCGTGTCGGGCATCATGGTCCTGTCATCGGCGGTGGCCGTGTTCTCGGGCTTCGCCGGGCTGCTGCTGTCCTACCACTTCGACGTGTCCTCCGGCGCGTGCATTGTGCTCGTGGCGACCGGGTGCTTCCTGCTGGTGTGGTGCTACCGTTTTCTGCGCCCGCAAGGGCATTGACGGGAAATATCTGTATAGCGGAATACTTCTCCAAAGCGCCGAGGCCACTACTCCTCGATCTGTCCGCTGAAGGGCTCCGTCGAGCCGTCTGTGTAGTGGTACGCCCCCTCATAGCTGAGCTGCTCCTCGCCCGTCATCGTCCCGGTGTACTCGATCCAGGATACCTGCGGCACGCCTGACTCCTGCGCCAGCCTCACCGGGGTGTAGTTCAACGTCATGTTATGGTAATGCGAGTAGATGCTGATCGTCGTGATCGTCAGGGGCATATCATAATTGTTCAGATCGGTCGCATCCGCGGCATAGGTCCACGTCCCGCTCAAGGTCACGGTAAAGGTCATCCCCTCGTCGATCTGCGTTTCCGAGCTCGACCAGGTGCCCGTATCGGTCCCGGTGACCGTGAATGTCGTGTTCCCGGTGGGGTTCGTAGCAGCAAAGGCCAAGTCGATTGCCCCTTGGTCCTGAGGGGTGATGTGGGCCGCGGTCCACACGTCAAAGACGCGGTAGCGGATAAAAACCGTGTCTCCATCCGGGTCGAGAGACTCCTCCAGCATGCTCCCGGTGCCGCGCTGAGGATTTCCCGGGCTCCAGGACGAGCTGAGACTCGAAGTCTGCAGCAACTCGTAGCCCTTGCCTGGCTGCGTGGGCATCCGGATCGCCCATTGCGAGCCGTTGCGCTCGATACTCGGAGCGCTCACCCCATACAGAGCGAACGGCAACAGCGTGAGCAGGAAAGCGGAGATGGCGCGGGCTTTCATCTCCTTCAGTTTGACCGTCCGCCCCAACCATACAATCACAGATACCCACTTCCCTTAATACGGGAAGGGTTTATTAAACAAAAACGCCTCAACCATTAGTAGGGCTACACACGCGAAGCTGCCCAAGCTTATGGCGGCCGATGGCACCGCTCCGCATGACCACCGGGGGGGGGCAAACCGCTATCGCCACTCGTGCTTGGGGTAGCGGCCACGCAGTTCTTTTTTCACGCCCTCGTAAGAGGTGGTCCAGAACGCGTCCAGGTCGGTAGTGAGCTGGGCGGGACGGCCATTGGGAGCGAGTAGCTCCACCACCAGCCGGTAGCGCCCGCCGCAGATGGTCAGCTCCTGGTGCGGCACATCATAAAAATCCTGCAACTTGCTCGAAATGATGGCACGCCCGTCCTCGTAGCGCAGGGTGACGGCCCGGCGACGGCGCGGCAGCTCGACCGTCTCCGGCACGAGCGACTCAAGCGCGGCCCGCTGTTCGCCGGTCAGCCAGTCGTACACGTAGGGACGGGCCTCGACCTCGCGCAGCTCCTTCGCGCTGGCCGCGCCGTGGCAAATCTGTTCCAGGATCATGAGGTGGCCCTCATCGTCGAGGGGCTCGATCTCCAACTCCGGGCAGTGCGCTGCGGCGAAGTTCACCCGCGCGATCCAGCGTTCGATGGCGCCGTCCCAGCTTTTGAGCGGGAGGCGTCCAGCGTGGATTTCGGCGGCCAGCAGGCGGGCGGCGGTGTCAGGGTCCGGGTCGCCCCCCTCCTTGCTCTCCAGCACGAGGTCGCGGAAGCGCGTCAGCCGGCGGCACTCCACGCGCTTGAAGTCCGCATCGTAAAACGTCTCGCCGCTGGCGTGGAAGTCCTCGGGGAAGTACTCTTTCAACCAGCTCTCCTCGACCGCGGTGGCGAGCGAGAGAAACACGGTCACATCCCCGCGGGCCTCAATCTCGTCGATCTCGGCGGCGACGAAGAGCGGCTCATCCCTCAAGGCGCTGTGGCGGCGCAGCTCGCCCCGGCGGTTGTGCACGAGCGCGCAGCGCAGGGTGCCCCGGTCCAGGCGCTTGGCCAGCTGGTCGGAAAAGGCCAGCAGCAGGCAGCGGCGCACGGCCTCCTCGTCCATCGGGCCTTCGCTCACAGGCAGGCCCTGCCCCTGCGCCAGCCGCAGGAACTGCGAGGCCCCGCGCTCGGCCTCGCGGGCGGCCCCGGCGTGAATGCCCCATTGGCGGCAGAAGCCGACGTTGTAGTTCTGCTTGCGGGCCATGCCCCAGGCGCGGATGAGGTGGAAAAAGTCCGAGGTGGTGTCGCCTAAAAGGTCTTCGCGCTCCTCGCGGCGGCGCTTGTCGTCGATGGGCAGGAGGAGGTTGCGCCCCTGGGCCAGCGCGGCGATGACCGCCACGTGCCAGACGCAGCCCAGCTCCCCGGCAGCCAGAAACAGCCGGGCGTAGCGCGGGTGCAGCGGGAACGACGCCATCCGCCGCCCCATGTCCGTTAACCGACCCGCGTGGTCGAGCGCCCCGAGGTCGGCCAGCAGGGTCTGGGCGCGAGCGAGGGATTTTTCCTCCGGGGTCTCGAACCACGGAAAGGCGTCGAGGTCGTCGAAGCCCGCAATTTTCAACGTGAGCACGGTCTCAGCCAGATCGACGCGCCTGATCTCCGGCAGCTCACGCTGGGCGCGGTGGGCATGGTCCTTTTCCGTCCACAGGCGCAGGCACACCCCGGGAGCGGTACGCCCGGCCCGCCCGGCCCGCTGCTCGGCGGAAGCCTGACCGATCTTTTCGATCAAAAGCGTGTTGATGCCCCGGTGCGGGTCGAATCGCGCCACCCGCGCCAGCCCGGCGTCGATCACGCCGCGGATGCCGTCGATGGTGAGCGAGGTTTCGGCCACGTTGGTGGCGACGACGATTTTTCGCCGGTCGTAACGGGCCACGGCGGCGTCCTGCTCGGCCGGGGGCAGCTCCCCGTGCAGCGGCAGCACGACAAAGTCCTTCAGCGCCCGCTGCGCCCGAAGCTCCTCGATGGTCCGGCGGATCTCGTAGGCCCCCGGCATGAAGATGAGAAAATCCCCCTCCGGCATTTCCTGGGCGAGCCGGGCGGCCTGCTTCGCCGCCTGCTCCCAGACGATGGCCTCCGCCCCGGCTCCGGCGTACTGGATCTCGATGGGGAAAAGCCGTCCCTGCGCCTCCAGGATCGGGCAGCCCCCGAGGTACCCGGAGAGCTGGGCTGTCTCCAGCGTGGCGGACATCACGACCATGAGCAGGTCCGGGCGGGCTGTCTCCTGCAAGCGCCGCACGAGGGCGATCCCGAGGTCGCCGTGCAGGTGGCGCTCGTGGAACTCGTCAAAGACGATCGCGCCGACGCCCTTGAGCTCCGGATCGGTCAACATCATGCGCAGCAGGATGCCCTCGGTCACGAACTTGATCCGCGTCTGCGCGCCGAAGACCCGGTCGAAGCGGATGTGGAACCCGACCTCGCCCCCAAGCTGGGCCCCGCGCTCGTCGGCCACGCGGCGGGCCAGCATCCGGGCGGCCAGCCGCCGCGGCTGCATCACGATGACCTCGCGCCCCTCCGGCACGAGCCCCTCGTCCACCAGCATCTGCGGCACCTGGGTCGATTTACCCGAGCCGGTGGGCGCAGCCAGTACCGCGCGGTTGCCCGCGCTCAGCGCCTTGACCAGGTCCGCCCGCAGGGCCTCGATGGGTAAATGCGTCGTCGCCATAAAGCCCCTCAGCGCAAACCACCACCGCCCCCGCGACAAGCCTGGATGTGGAGGATGCGTTTTTTTCTGGGCTTACGCAGCCCAGACCCGCGGCAGGCATAGCCTGCACTTTCGATGCTGCGCATCGTATCGGGGGGTGGGGGGTCAAAAAAGTAGGGGGGTAACCAAACCCCCGGCCCCCACAAAAAAAAAGAGGGGCCCCCCCCGCAAATAAATTTG
>JAUTCS010000020.1 GCA_030673825.1 Verrucomicrobiota bacterium JB024
GTGCTTCCAAAAGCCGCACCACCCGCTCCTGCCCCAGCAGGCGTTCTGGGACCTTTACAAAGACCTGCGCGAGCTGACCCCGCACTGGGACACCGAGCCCACCGGACGGCCCGCGCCTTTCCGCCACCGCTGGAGCGAGTGGCGCAAGTACGCCTGGGATTACGGTCAGCCCGGCGAGAGCTTTGCCGACGCCGTGCTGCGCTGCTGGCGCGGCACGCTGGCCTGCGTCAGCCAGATCGACGACGTCTTCGGCCGCCTCTTGGCCGCACTTGAGGCCACCGGCCAGGCGGACAACACGATCATCATCTTCACCAGCGACCACGGCGCCTACCATGGGCTCTTTGGGCAGATGGAGAAAGCGCCCGGCATCTGCTCCGAGGCCGTCTGTCGCGTGCCGATGATCGTCCGCGCCCCCGGCATCGCCCCCGCCGCGCCGACCAGTTCGGGCTTCGTTGAGTTGATCGACGTCGTGCCGACTTGCCTCGCGCTGGCCGGACTCCCGGCTATGGAGGACGCCGACGGGGAGGATTTCTCCCCGCTGTTGAGCGGCGGCGACTCCCCCCGCACCTGCGCGGTCACGGAAAACCCGCTCAGCCGCTCGCTGCGCTGGGACCAGTGGCGACTCGTTCATTATCCCGAGGGGCAACTCCCGGACGCGCCTTACGGGGAGCTTTATCACCTTGGGGACGATCCCGACGAACAACGCAACCTCTACCACGATCCGGCCCACCGCGAAGTTGTGGCCGAGGGCACCGCGCGTCTGCTCGACCACCTGATCTCCCGCACGCGCACGACCACCATCCACCGCGCCAACGAGCACACCCCGCCCTTCCCGGCCTGCGTGGCCAGCGATGGTCGCGCCCCACGTGCGTTTCAACCGGCCTTCGACCCGCACCGGCTGCCCGAGTATTTGTAATCCGAGAGCGGCCCACCCGGAATTCATCCTGCGTGTGGATATTTTCCCGGCGGCTCCGAGTTCTCGCCACTTGGCCAACACGCGGTGTGACACGGTCTATCGGTCTGAAAAATTTCCCGCTAAAACATTATTGCGAAAGGCTAAAAATACTGCTGAGCTGGGGATTCCATCCCATGAAGACCCCAGCACCCTTGTTTTTAGGTATCGATGTGGGCACCGGCAGCGCGCGCGCCGGGCTCTTTACCGCTCAGGGCGAGATGCTCGCCACGGCCAAAAAGGACATCCCGATGTGGAAGCCCAGGGAGGACTTCGTCGAGCAGTCCTCGGAAGCGATCTGGGAGGCCTGCTGCTGGTCCACCCGCACCGCGCTCAAGCAGGCCGGGGTCAAGCCCGAGCAAGTCGCCGGGATCGGCTTCGACGCCACCTGCTCGCTCGTGGCCGTGGACGCCGACGGTAAGCCCGTCTCCCTCAGCCCCACCGGCAGCGACGAGCAAAACGTCATCGTCTGGATGGACCACCGCGCCCTCGGCCAGACCGCCCGCATCAACGCCGGCAAGCACGCCGTCCTGCGCTACGTCGGCGGCGTCATCTCCCCCGAGATGCAGACCCCCAAGCTTCTGTGGGTAAAGGAAAACCTAGCCAAAGCCTGGAAGCGCACCGCGCACTTTTTTGACCTCCCGGACTACCTGACCTACCGCGCCACCGGCGACACCACCCGCTCGCTCTGCTCGCTCGTGTGCAAGTGGACCTACCTCGGCCACAAGGGCCTGGACGGCGCGGGCTGGGACAAGGGCTACTTCGACGCCATCGGGTTGGGCGACTTTGTGAAGGAAGGCTTTAAGCGCATCGGCACCCGCGTGCGCCCCATGGGCGAGCCCATCGGCTCCGGCCTGACCGCGCAGGCGGCGAAGGACCTCGGCCTGGCCGCGGGAACGCCCGTCGGCGTCTCCATCATCGACGCGCACGCCGGCGGCCTCGGCCTGCTCGGCGCCCGCCTGGGCAAGCAAAAGGTCGGCCCCGCCGCCATGAGCAAGCGCCTCGCCCTGATCGGCGGCACCTCTTCGTGCCACATGGCCGCCTCCCCCGAACCCCGCTACATCAAGGGCGTCTGGGGCCCCTACTACTCGGCCATGATCCCCGGCCTGTGGCTGACCGAGGGCGGCCAGTCCGCCGTCGGCGCGCTGCTGGACCACGTGATTTTCAACCACCCAGCGGCAGCCGCACTGCAAGCCGAAGCCGACAAAACCGGCGGCAGCATCTTCGCCATGCTCAACGACCACATCGACGCCCTGGCCAAAGCCGAGGGGCGCCGCTTCCCGTCCGAGATCACCCGCGAACTGCACATCCAGCCCGACTTCCACGGCAACCGCTCGCCCCGCGCCGATCCGACCCTAAAGGGCATGATCAGCGGCCTCTCCCTCTCCGCCACCCGCGACGACCTCGCCCGCCAGTACCTGGCCGCCGTCCAGGCCGTCGCCTACGGCACGCGCCACATCCTCGACGAGCTCAACAAGAAGGGCTACGCCATCAAGACCATCTTCATCTGTGGCGGTGGAACCAAGAACCGGGTCTTCATGCGCGAGCACGCGGACATCACCGGCTGCACGCTCGTGCTCCCGCAGGAGCCCGAGGCCGTCCTGCTCGGCGGGGCCGTCCTGGGCTCGGTCGCCTCGGGCGCGCACAAGTCCGTCCTCGACGCCATGAACGCCATGAACGCCCCCGGCAAGACCATCGAGCCGACCAAGGGCGCGGTCGCCCGCTATCACGACACCAAGTACCAGGTCTTTTACCGCATGCACAAGGATTTCCTCGCCTATCGCAAACTGATGGCCGGGGCCTGACCCCTCGCAGCGGACGGCTTCGCCCGCCGGGATCTTTCCAGAAAATGATCCCGGCAGCGACAGCCTCCGACCATGTGACAGAAAGTTTGCCTTGGGCACGTTTTTAATAAAATTTGCAAAACAAGCAGCCCCTACCCCTCAACGGGCTGAGCGATTATGACGAACGAGAATACAGGCAAAGGCAGAGTGACGGTCCGGCGTATCGCCGAAGAGGCCGGGCTGACCATCGGCTCGGTTTCCAGCGTGCTCAACAACAAGCACGTCGAGCGCCGCATCTCGCCCGCCACCGTGGCCAAGGTCCGCGAGACCGCCGCCCGGCTGGGCTACATGCCCAATATCAACGCCCGACGCCTGCGCAGCGGCAGCGAATCCCTCAACACCGTCACACTCGCCGTCATCACCAGCTACGAAGCCCCCCTCACGCTGGTCAACAATATCATCAAGGCCATCCGCACCAGCGTCGATCAGGAACGCAAGGAGGGCAGCCCCTATCACTACACGGTCACGATCGAGATGTTCCCGGCAGGCGACCTGGGCTCGGTTCCCGGCCTGCTCGCCGGCAGCCATTTCAACGCCGCGATCATCACCAACACCACCCCGAAGGACGACCACTTTCTCCAGCGCAACCAGCTCCCCTACCCGGTCGTGCTGGTCAACCGCGCCACCCCCGGCTACGCCCACGTGTACGAGGAGCCCGAGATCGGCGCCAGCGCCGCAGACATGCTCGTCGACGCGGGACGCAAACGCCTCGCCGTGCTCCACGGCAGCCCCGTCACCCAGGTCATCGACAACCGCACCAGCAGCTTTATGCGGCAGGTCTCCGAGCGCCTCGGCGCACCCGTGCACGAGATCGTGGCCGGCACCCTGACCGAGTCCGCCGCCGCCGAGGCCATGGCCCGGTTTTTCGACGGCGGGAAACGCATCGACGGGCTCTACGCCGTCACCGACGGCATGGCCTTGGGCGCCTATCACGCCATCAAGCAGGCCGGACTGACCATCCCCGATGATGTCGCCGTCGTCGCCGCCGGGGACTATAACTTTTCCTCCCTCTTCGATCCACCGCTGGCAACGGTAGGGGCCGACCCGCGCGAGCAAGGAGCCGAGGCCGTCCGTCTCCTTCTCGACCTCATTCATCAGCGCCGCTCGCGCAAGACCGATGTCGTCATGCCCGGCAACCCCAGCCCCCGCGCCTCCGTCGGCCAGGCATAGTCCGGTTTTTTCATAGGTCCTACCCTGCTTGAGGTCGGCTGCCACTGTTCCGTTCGGCAATCTCTCCGATTTCCACATTCTGTCATTGACAAACAGTCAGATCAGCGCGACATTGCTAAAACCTTTTTTCTTTAGCACCTATAAATTCGCTCCGCCGCTGGCACGCACTGCCCCTCCGGAGCCCCGAAGCAAGACGATCTCATGAGCCAAAGCAGCAAGCAACCACCCCGCCGGGGTCTGATCAACGCACAGTGGACGCCGGTCAAGGCCGACGGCTGCATCGACCGCGAGGCCCTCGCCACGCACCTCGCCTTCCAGCGCGAGTGCGGCCTGGATGGCGTCATCGCCCTGGGCAGCACGGGAGAGTTCACCCGGCTGAGCATCCCCCAGCGCAAGGAGCTGATCAGCGCGGTGGCCGAGCTGGCCCGCCCGCTGGCTGTGGTCGTCAATGTCAGCGACACCCGCATCGAGAATGTGATCGAGCTGGCCGCGCACGCCAAAACGGTCGGGGCCGATGGCGTCGCCCTCATGCCCCCGTCGTTCTTCAAGCTCACGCCCGCCGACGTACTGGAGTTTCTCCTGCAGGCCGCCGCCAGGATCGAGCTGCCGGTGTGCCTCTACAATTACCCGGAAGTGACGAACAACCGGCTCGATCCGGCCGTGATCGCCGCCTTCGCAGACCAGGCGCAGATGTTCGGCATCAAGCAGAGCGGAGCCGAGTTTGGCTACCACCAGGAGCTTGCTGCTCTCAGTCAGCAAAAAGCTTTTACTTTGTTTTCCGCCGCCGACCGACGCCTGCCCGAAGCCTTTGAGATCGGCGCCCGTGGCCACATCGGCGGCCTTCCGAACTTCATTCCTGAGATCATGAAGGCGCTCTACGATGCCTGTGAGGCCGGAGACAAGGCCGCCATGGCCGAGCCGCTGGCCCGCATGAACGCCGTTATCGACATCATTGCCAAGGTCCCCTTCCCCTTCGATGTGGCGGCCGGGATGGAAGCCCGTGGCCTCAACCCCGGCGTCCCGAAAACACCCGTCTCCGCCGAAACCCGCGAAAAGGTCCGCGTCGCGGTGGACGCGTGCCGTCGGCTTTACAACGAGTGGGGCCTGCCGCAGGTGACCGGCTGCTGCGCCGCCCACGCCTGAGCGAAACTTTAGCTTCCACGGCACACACAGAAGCAAGACACACAGATGCCCGCCCGGCCACGAGCCGGGCGGGCATTTCTTTTATCCAAAGGCGGTACCCGCTGATAACCCTGTCTCAAAAAGATGGCCAAGGCCCGCGCCTCCTCCAGATTGCCCGGCAAACAACACGACCATCATGCAACTGCGTGAATCTGTCACCATCCGGGCCCGCCCGGAAGCTCTCTGGCTCTTTCTGGAGGACCCGACGCTGATGCGCGAATGGAACCCCAAAGTCATCGCCACCGAGCCACCCGCAAGCCCCACCCATGGTCTCGGCTCGACCTACCGCGTCTGCTACCGGTATCGCAGGCCAAGAGCGCTGGTTTCTCCAACGCATCGCGGAGCACCGGCCCCATACCGGCTCGTCTGGGAATTGGTCAATGACACGCCGGAGGTTCCTGTGGAGGGCACGCGGGCCATTTTCGACCTCACCCCGGTACGCCGGGGCATCCGCCTGAAGCAGACCGTGGTGCTGCCTGACCGGCTCATTCCCTGGTTCGTAAGATGGCTCATCCGCTTCGTCATGCTGGCGGGCAAGCCTCAGGGCGAGCGGGCTCTCGTCCGGCTCAAGCGCCTCGTGGAGGAAATCGACGGACAGGCAGGTTAACAAACAGCACCGACACAGCCTTTCCGGTGGGGCGCCCTAGCGCCCGAGCGCCTCGCCCCAACGGGCCTCGTCGAAGCCGACCAGCGCGACGCCATCGCCGATGAGAAAAGGCCGCTTGACGAGATTGCCATTGGAGCCGAGCAGCTCGCACGCCTCCTCCGTGCACAGGCCGGGAAGCTTGTCCTTCATGCCAAGCGCCTTGTAGTCGCCGCCGGAGGTGTTGAAGAGCTTGCGCAGCTCGCCGTCGTAGGCAGCCAGCATGGTCTCGAACTCGCCCGCCTGCGGCGGGGTCTCGCGGATGGCGATCTCCTCGTAGGCGATGCCCTTTTCGTCGAGAAACTTCTTGGCCTTGCGGCAGGTACCGCAGCCCTTGTAGGCGTAAAACTTCAGCATGTGCGTTTTGTTCGGGTGGTCGTTGGCAGGGGGAAAAGGAAAAGCCCGATTGTCCAGACGGAGCAACCGGGCTTCGAGCCTAAAAAGATATAGCGGACGGATCATACAGGCGAACGGCCCCGCCGCCGCCCTTTGAAAACCGGCTACTTCCCCACCGGCACCATCTCGTAGGCGATCTGCTGGAGGGCTTGCGCCGCCTCGGGGTCGAGCCCCAATCCGGCTGCCGCGCTGCCCTCGCCCACGGAGATATCGCGCGTGTCGGCTTCGTAAATCGTGCGGATCATGACGAGCGCGGACAAGTACGCGCCATACTTGCTCTGGTGGTACTTGTCCGGCCCCCAGACGCAGATCGAGCCCTCAGTCTCGGGCGTGGAGGGGTCGTCAGAAACACCCTGCGCGACCGCCTCCATGAACGCCTCGCCCACGGGGAACATCCCCGCCGCCGAGAACTTGTCCGTGGCCTCGGAGTAAGCCTCCGTCAACTCGGCCTGCATGTCCGTGATGTTGGCGAAAAAGCCCTTCAGCACGAGGTTGGGCCGGGCCCAGGTCTCGTAAAAGTAAACCTTCACCTCGGGATTCTTCGCGCGCACGAGCTCGACGAGCTTTTCCGCGTACTCGAAAAACGCGGCGCGGTTGTTGGCATTGCCGCCGCCAGCGGGCGTGACGAGCGGACGCGAGCTGTACTCCTGAAGCACAACGATGTCCCAGGGCCGGTAGATTTTCTCCGCGTGGTTGGTGAAGTGCCACTCCAGGGTCTTGCCGCCGGACAGCTCGGAGCTGACCCGCGGATTCTCCCCCAAATCCTCGGCCAATTCCTTGAAAATCGCCGGGATGCCCCCGGTGGCCTTGCCGTGCAGGTCGTTCACCGTCCCTGCCCCGTAGTCCTTGGGCACAAAGGTGAAGCTGTTGCCCACGAACAGAATGGACTGCGCGCAGGCGGCCAGGGTGGTCAGGATGAGCGCGAAAACCGCGCAACGGAACGTCTTCATCCCGATAATCCCACGCCGTTCCGGCCCGTCTGGCAACCGCTTTCAGATGTCCATTCTGGAAAAAGGCCTGTCTAAAACGGGGGTTCATGCTTCGGACGTCCCCGCCGGGGGAAAATGCTTTGCCAACTCCCGGGCTTTGTGCCTCACTTTTCGGCTTTTTCCCATGGAAGCATCTCACCTCTCCAAACTTTCGGAAGAACTCAAACTCGCCCCCGGCCAGATCACGGCCACGGCCAAACTCCTCGACGAAGGCGCGACCGTCCCCTTCATCGCCCGCTACCGTAAGGAGGCCACCGGCCAGCTCGACGAGGTCCAGATCACGTCGATCCGTGACCGCCTCGGCGAGCTCAAGGCCCTCGATCAGCGCCGCGAGTCCATCGTCAAATCCCTCGACGAGCGCAAGCTCATGACCGACCTGCTGCGTGCCCAGATCGACGCCGCCCAGACCGTCTCGCGCCTGGAGGACATTTACCAGCCCTACCGCCCGAAGCGCCGCACCCGCGCCATGATCGCGCAGGAAAAGGGCCTCACCCCGCTGGCCGACTTCATCTTCGAAAACCAGAACGGCTCCGTGGACGAAGAAGCCGCGAAATTCGTGCTCGAGTCCGAGGAGGAGGACAAGGCCGTCCCCACCGCCGAGGAGGCGCTCAAGGGCGCCCGCGACATCCTGGCCGAGCGCTTCAGCGACGACACCGAGATGCGCGCCGAGATGCGTACCGTTTTTGAAAAGGAAGCCATCCTCACCTCCAAGGTGATGTTCGAGATGGAGGAGAAAGGCGCCAAGTACAAGGACTACTTCGACTACTCCGAGCCGCTCTCGCAGATCCCCTCCCACCGCCTGCTGGCCGTCCGCCGCGGCTCCACCGAGGGATTTTTGTACTTCCGCATCGCGGTCGAGGACGAGCGGGCCACCTCGCTCATGAAGCGCCGCTTCCTCACCGGTAACGGCCCCGCCGGAGAGCAGGTTTCTCTCGCCGTGGAGGACTCCTTCAAGCGCCTCCTCGGCCCCGCCATGGAGACCGACATGCGCCTGGCCTCCAAGAAAAAGGCCGACGAGCAGGCCATCAAGGTCTTCATGGACAACCTGCGCGAGCTCCTGCTGGCCTCCCCGCTGGGCCAGAAGCGCGTCCTCGCCATCGACCCGGGCTTCCGCACCGGCTGCAAGACCGTCGTCCTCGGCGCACAGGGCGAGCTCATGCACGACACCGTCATCTACCCCGGCATGGGCGGCTATAAGGACGAAGAGGCCCGCCAGACCGTGATGGCCCTGTGCCACCAGTTTAACATCCAGGCCATCGCCATCGGTAACGGCACCGCCAGCCGCGAGACCGAGGCCTTTGTCCGCAAGTGCGGGCTGCCCGCCTCCATCGCCGTGGTCATGGTCAACGAGAGCGGCGCGTCCATCTACTCGGCCTCCGAGGTGGCGCGAGAAGAGTTCCCGGACAAGGACGTGACCGTGCGTGGCGCGGTCAGCATCGGCCGCCGCCTGATGGACCCGCTGGCCGAGCTGGTCAAGCTCGACCCCAAGAGCATCGGCGTGGGCCAGTACCAGCACGATGTCGATCAGATCAAGCTCAAGGACAGCCTCGACGACGTGGTCGTGAGCTGCGTGAACTCCGTCGGCGTCGAGGTCAACACCGCCAGCAAGCAGCTCCTCAAATACGTCTCCGGGCTCAACACCCGCCTGGCGGAGAACATCGTCACCGCCCGCACCCAGAGCGGCCCCTTCCGCTCGCGCAAGGATTTGCTAAAAGTCTCCGGTATGGGCCCGAAAAGCTTCGAGCAGTGCGCGGGCTTCCTCCGTATCCAGGGCGGTGAGCACCCGCTGGACAGCTCCGCCGTCCACCCCGAGCGCTATGAACTGGTCGAACGCATGGCCACGAACGCCGGGTGCACCGTCTCCGAGCTGCTGACCAGCGACTCCGCCCGCCGCCGCATCGACTTAAACAAATACATCAGCGACGAGGTCGGCCTGCCCACCCTGCAGGACATCCAGCAGGAGCTTTCCAAGCCCGGCCGCGACCCGCGCGAGCAGTTCGAGGCGTTCAGCTTCGCCGACGGCGTGAACGAGATTTCCGACCTGAAGGAAGGGCTGCAACTGCCCGGTATCGTGACCAACGTGGCGGCCTTCGGCGCCTTCGTAGACATCGGCGTGCACCAGGACGGGCTCGTCCACATCAGCGAGCTGGCGGACAAGTTTGTCGAGGACCCCGCCGACGTGGTCAAGGTTCACCAGAAGGTGCTCGTTACCGTGCTGGAAGTCGATGCCGCCCGCAAGCGCATCGCCTTGTCCATGCGTACCCAACGCGAGGGCGGCAAGCCCCACCAACGCGCCGGTTCCGGCAACCGCGAAAACCGCCCCGGCGCTCCCCGCGACAATCGCGGCGGTCCCCGCCACAACGGTCCGCGCCCCGGCGGTAACAACCGCGGCAATAACGGCCCCCGCCCCCCGCGCCAGAACCAGAGCTTCGGCAACTCGCTGGCGGACCTGCTCTAGCGATTTTCAGGGAGCAGTTAATAATCAATACCGCCCCTGCCGGGGGCGGGGCTCTGTCCTGCCGCTCACTTGACCCCGAGCCGCACACGGGCACTCCAGAACCACGGGACCGCTTCACCGTCGAAGGCCCGCCGGACCGTCGCACGCAGTTCCCCGATCCCGAGTTCGTCCTCCGTCACGCCTTCCTTGAGCAGCGTCTGCACCGAGCCCTGGCTCATGAGCAGTCCGGCCACGCGATCGGCTGTCCCCGTATCGCGGTGGTGCAGCAGGCACTCCCGTACATGGCGAAAGCAGTTAGACTCTCGCATCCGCCCGAGGTGCCCGGCCTTGTCCCAGCGGTGCAGACGCGCGGCGATCCCCCGCTCGCGCTCCAGGCGCTCGGCTCGCTGCTGGCAGCCGACATAGGCGGCGTCCGCTTCCCAGTAGAGGGTCGCAGGCGGCCAGTCATAGTCACAGGCGGCGAAGACGCCCCCCTCGCGCAGGATGCGCCGGGCCTCAGCAAAGGTTGCCTGCGGGTCCATCCAGTGCAGCGCCTGCGAGCATACAACGAGATCCGCGCAGCCGTCGGGCAGCCCTGTCGCGTGCGAGTACCCCTCCCGGTATTCGATATTCGCGCCACCGTCGGCCTGGGCCTGCTCGCGCATGGAGGCGGTCGGCTCGATGCCGATCACCTTCTCCGCGTGCCGGGCCCAGTACCGGGAGGCCAAGCCCGTGCCGCTGCCCAAGTCCACAACCAGCGCGGGACGCGGACAACGGGCAATGCCGCCCAGCAACTCCGCCAGTCGGCGGGGAGGCTCGGGACGCACCTGATCATAGTGCGCGCCAAAGCCGGTGAAACGCTCGATGGTGGCGTCAAATCGCGAGTCGGTACTCATCTCCATCACTCTAGTCACGACAACTGCCCGGCGCAAGCGGTCCCACTGCCTTCTCGGAGAAATCGCGCCTCCCTCGCAAGCAGGAATCGAACAGGCTTATCTCCTTTCGCACCATCAAGTTTGAGACTGGACGCCGGGCGCCCATCTGGAGAGAAAAGAAACGACCACCCCGCTTCGCACCATGAAACCGCAATTCCTCTCTCTGCCCGAGCATGTGTACAACCACCTGCTCGACGAGATCGTCCGGGGCGTACGCCCGGCGGGTGCGAAGCTGACCGAGGAGAGCATCTGCGTGGAGCTCGGGGTCAGCCGCACGCCCGCCCGCGAGGCGCTCATGCGGCTGCACCGGGATGGCTTGGTGGACCGCCTGCCGCGCCGCGGCTGCTTCGTCAAAGGCTTCGATCCCGCCGAGCTGGCCGAGCTTTTTCAGTGCCGCATCTGGGTCGAAGCGCTCGCGCTGGAACAGGGCTTTGAGCACATTCCAGACACGGAGCTGGCCCGGCTGGAAAAAAACCTGCGCGGCCCGCTGACGGAGGAGACCTCGCTCCAGGCCGACGACGAGCTGCACGCGCTCATCGTCGGGGCCTGCCCGAACCGCCCGTTGCGCGAGTTCGCCCGGCAGTTGCTTACCCGTACCCGTCCCATGCGTTTCTGGCGCACCTACGGCCAAGCGCCGCTGAAGGGTGTATCCAAAGAACGACTACAAATCGTCCGCGCCATCCGCAAGGGGGACAAGCCCGCCGCCGTGCGCCTGCTGCAAGAACACATCGACCACGGTCGAAAGCTCATGCTCAAGCTTGCCGCCGAACAAGCCGCAAACGAAACCGACGCATGAGCGTGAAAAAACTTTTCCTCCCGGTCGGGCTCGTGCTCTCCATCGTGGCCGCGCTGCTGGTGCCCGGCCCGGGCATCCTGCTCAACCGCGCCCACATGATCGCGGGCTTCGTCATCATCATCTTTCTGGTCAACGGCTGGGAGTTCAAAGTGGCGGACACGCGGCTGAACAAAAGCTTTCTGCTGGCCTTTGTCCTGTGCGCGGGCATTTCGCTCTTTCTCGGCCCGTACCTGGGGATGTGGACGGCGCGTCTGTTCGACACCGGTCCGCTCATGGCCACGGGGCTGGTCGTGATGTCGGCGGTGCCGGTCACGCTCTCCTCGGGCATCGTCATGGCCGAGATCAGCGGCGGCAACCGCGCCTGGGCGCTGCTCATGACGATCGGGCTGAACCTGCTGGGCATCTTCACCCTACCCCTCATGCTCACGCTCACGCTGGAGTCCGGCGGTGAAGTGGACATCTCAGCGGGTGCACTCCTGCTCAAGCTGATCCAGTTGGTCCTGCTGCCGTTCGCGGCGGGCTTCGTGCTCAAACGGGCTTTTGGCGACCGGGTCGGGCGCATCCCCCTGCTGGATTACGTCCCCTCAACCTGCGTGATCATGACCGTGTACGCGGCCTTCGCGGTCTCACGGGACATGCTGGGAGAGATCCCCACCCACAGCTACCCGCTGCTGGGCGGAGCCTCGCTGCTCATTCACCTGGCCTTGCTGGTGCTAGGCCTGGGTGCCGCGCTGCTACTGCGTCTCCCGCGTGCCGAACGCAATACCTTGCTCTTCATGGCCTCGCAAAAAACGCTCCCGGTCGCCATCAGCGTGATCACCATCATCGCCGCCGACAACGCCCTCGCCATGGTCCCGTGCCTGCTGTTCCACTTCATCCAGCTCTTCCTGGATTCCTTCGTGGCCTCGCATCTTGCCCCCGACGAGGCGTAAACGGGGCGTTTATTTTCCTTGCACGCCGGGGCGAAAGCTGCCACCGTCCCGCTCCTTTACGATTTGGCACGCCTTTACGCGTTAAGCTTCGCGGCTGCCATTTCCCTGATTCGGTCAAGACGGTGAGCGATTGGTTTCGGGTTTAAATAGACATCATTCTCATCGAGCCCCAGAGCGGCGGCGTGAAAGCTGCTCCCAATACACTATGACCGATTCCTCATTCGAGGCGCTGCCCCTGGCGGCGCCCCTTAAGCGTGCTTTGTCCGAAAAGGGCTACACCACGCCTTCGCCCATCCAGGCCGCCGCCATTCCGCTGCTGCTGGAGGGCCACGACCTGCTCGCCTGTGCCCAGACCGGCACTGGCAAGACCGCGGCCTTCGCGCTGCCGATCCTGCAGCGCCTGCACGATGACAAGCGCAAGCCGCGCCCCTACAGCGTGCGCACGCTCGTCCTCACACCGACCCGCGAACTGGCCGTGCAGATCGCCGACAGTTTCAAGACCTACGGCAAGCACATGCGCCTGAGCGTCGGTCTCGTCTATGGCGGCGTCTCCCAGCGCCCGCAGGAACGCGCCCTCAAGGACGGCGTGGACGTGCTCGTGGCCACGCCCGGACGCCTCCTCGACCTTTACCAGCAAAACTGCATGGACCTGGACGAGGTGGAAACTTTCGTCCTCGACGAGGCCGACCACATGCTCGACATGGTCTTCATCCACGACCTCCGCCGCATCGCCAAGGAGCTGCCGGAAAACCGCCAGACCCTGCTCTTTTCCGCCACCATGGCCGGGCAGATCGCCGAACTGGCGGGCAAGCTCCTGCGCTCGCCCCGCGAGATCCGCATCGCCCCCGCCGCCACCACGGCGGAAAAGGTGGAACAGAAGATTTTGTTCGTCCAGCAAGAGAACAAGCGCGCCCTGCTCACGCACATGCTTGGCGAGCACGGCGACGGCAAGCCCGCCGAACTGCGTCTGGTCTTCACCAAGACCAAGCACGGTGCCAACCGCCTGGCCACCCAGCTGAGCAAGGACGGCATCCCCGCCGACGCCATCCACGGCAACAAGACCCAGGCCGCCCGCCAGAAGGCGCTCAACCGCTTCCGTAACGGCGAGATCAGCGTGCTCGTGGCCACCGACGTGGCCGCCCGTGGCATCGACGTGAAAGACGTGACCCTCGTCGTCAACTATGACCTGCCGATGGAGCCGGACAGCTACGTGCACCGCATCGGGCGCACCGCCCGCGCCGGTGCCAGCGGCTTGGCCGTTTCGTTCTGCTCGTCCGAGGAGGTTTATCTCCTTAACGCGATCGGACGCCTCATCCGCCAGGACATTCCGATCGACGCGGAGCATCCTTACCACGCCGAGCCGGTCGCCATCCGCTACCGCAATCCCAGCAAGCGCCGTGACGACGGCCGCAACGCCAACAAGGGCGGTCAGCACCGCAAGCGCCCCAACCGTCCCGGTCGCGGCCATACCGCCTCCGGCGGCAAGCGCGTGAACGGCCCGAAGTCCTTCGCATCGTCGCGTCGCAAGTCCTTCGCCCGCTAAAGCGCAGTAAATTCAAAATCTAACCACAGAGTGCGCCAGCGCACGGAGATTTCCTCTCTGTGTCTTTGCGCCTCTGTGGTTTTTTTGTGTCAAATTTCCGCGCTCACTCGCCGGGCTCGTAACGGTAGCCGTGGCCGTGGACGGTGAGCAGCGTGCGCGGGTGCGCAGGGTCCGGCTCGATCTTTTTGCGCAGCTGAGCCATGTGCTGGTCCAGCGTGCGGGTCGTCCCGAGGTAGTCGATACCCCAGGCGGCGTTGAGCAGCGCGTCGCGGCTGAGCGCCTCGCCCGGATGCGCGTGAAAGTGCTGGACGAGTTTCAGCTCGCGTGGGGTCAGCGCGATGGCTTGTCCGCCCACCACCGCCTCCATGCGACTCGGATCAATCCGCACCACGCCGAAAGCGAAAGGCTCCGTCACTGGCACGGACTCCTCCGTCGGGTGGCTGCGGCGCAGTACCGCCGTGATCCGTGCCAGCAGCTCGCGCACGCCGAAGGGCTTGGTCACGTAGTCGTCCGCGCCCAGTTCGAGGCCGACGACCTTGTCGATCTCCTCGCCCTTGGCGGTGAGCATGATGACTGGTACCCGCGCATCACGGCGGCGGATTTCCCGGCAAACATCGTAGCCGCTGAGGCCGGGCATCATCACATCGAGCAAGATCAGGTCGAGGCCACCCTGCTTGGCCAGCGCAAGCGCGGACGCGCCCTCGTTAGCGGCGAGCACGTCGTAGCCCTCGCTTTCGAGGACATCGACGAGGCCGGTGCGGATGTTGGCGTCGTCTTCGGCGACGAGGATGCGGCGGCGCTTCATGATTTCACAAGGGGTAAGGTGATGGTAAAACAGCAGCCGGATTTTTCGCCCGGCACCAGTTCGATTTCTCCGCCCAGGTCACGCAGCAGCCCACGGCAAATGGACAGCCCCAGCCCCGAACCCGGCGTGGCGGCGGTAAGGCTCTCGTCGAGGCGCTGGAAGGCTTTAAAGACGCGCTCGCGGTCCCTCGCCGGAATGCCCGGCCCCCGGTCCTCCACCCGCAGGCGGGCCTGCCGGTCGTCAGACGTCAGTGAGAGGCGCAGGAGCTTGCCGGCGGCGGCGTACTTGAGGGCGTTGTCCACGAGGTTGAGCAAGACCTGCCCGAGCGCATCGCGGTCGGTCTCGACCTTGACAGCCACCACGGGCGGTGCCCACTCGACCACCATCTGCGCCTCGCGCAGACGCGGGGCCTGAGCCTCCAGTACGGACGCGACCACCTCCGCCATGTCCACCGGCTCGCGGCGGTACTTTTTACGCCCCTGCTCCAGCCGGCTAAAATCGAGCACATTGTCGACCAGGCGGCTCAGGCGCTGGGTCTCCGCGGTAATCGTGGCGAGGTAGCGGCCACGCTTGTCCGTATCGGCGACACGTCCCTCCTCTAGCATCTCGGCGTACATGCGGATGGTCGTCAACGGCGTGCGCAACTCGTGGGAGACGTTGGAGACGAAGGTCGTCTTGCGTGCGGCCTCGCGCGCATCTCGACGCGCCTGAAGCAGCAGCAGCGTCCCCGCCCCCAGCGTCGAGGCGCACAACGCCGCCACCAGCAGCCCACCCAGCAGCAGATACCCGCGCCCGCCGGAGGCGGAGCCTACAGTCACGCCGAGCCGCCAGCCGGACAATTCCTCGCCTACGGGAAGTGTATCCATATCCGAATACACTTCGCTCGACAGATAATCATATTTCGAACGCGGGGCATACACAGTGCTTCCGTCGGGTGCTAGCAAGCGCCCCGAATACTCGCCCTTGGGGAAAGCGCCCTGGAACTGCTCCAGCACCGCGGGCACATTCAGCACCACGCCCGTGATGCGATCCCCCGGCTCACGCTGATACCACGCCAGCCAGCCCGGCGCACCATCGGACCGCTCCATCCAGCCGGAACGCGCCAGCGCATTGCTCTCGAAAAGTTCATCAAAGGCTGTGGGCTGCTGAAGCAGCGGCTCCGACGCCTGTGACAATGCGGGCGCGTCGGCACTGTCCGCATCCAAGAAGCGGAACGCCTGCGGCTCGTCGGTCTCCTCCGACAGCTGCCCCGCGAGTTCCGACTGCGCGTCCCGCCGGCGGTGTCCCTCTGCCACCGCGACGGTTTCCGCTCCCGACCGTTGAACCGCCACATCCGCCATGTCCGCTGCCGCGACATAGGCCGAGGGCTCGCCGGAGGCAGTTGGTGCCGCAGGAGCCTGTCGAACGTCTTCCCGCCGGGCCTCCTGCACTTCCTGAACTTTCAGCGTGTTGAGCGCCTGGACGTTCTGCTGGGAAATCTCGCGGATGCTCTGGCGGCTGGCCTTGGCCTGATCATAGGTGCGCGGAGCCTGCTCCTCCTCAGAGGGAACGGCAGCCGCAACGGGGGCCGCGCCTTCGGCGGGCGCGACGATTTCTGCTTCCATTTGGCTGGCTTTTTTTTCTTTGCTGGAAGGCGGCTCGGGCTGCCAGGGGGCGGTGGCATTCGCGGACAAAAAGGGTCGCACGAGCTGCGGGGCGTCCGTCGAGGCACCAGCGGCTGGCATCTCAGTTTCCCTGACACTCTCCGGGTTCCAGATCGCAAAGGTCTCGACAAAGGGGTTCGACGCGGCCAGCTCGCGCAGGCGGGCCTGCTCATCGCCGGGACCGGAGGCAGCCTCCAGCGC
This sequence comes from Verrucomicrobiota bacterium JB024, assembly GCA_030673825.1. Classification (GTDB taxonomy): domain Bacteria; phylum Verrucomicrobiota; class Verrucomicrobiia; order Opitutales; family Cerasicoccaceae; genus Ruficoccus. The sequence continues at coordinate 16,469 of JAUTCS010000020.1, forward strand.
CTGCATGACGCCGGTCTTGATCTCGGCCATGATGAGGTCGAGGTTGTCCGCCACGGTGCGGGCCTGCGCGCGCGCGGATTCGCGAGCGAGCGCGTCGAGGCGCGCCTGCTCGCGCCCCAGCAGCCAGAACGCGAGCGCGCCGACCGCCAGGGTCGGCAGCACGAGGCCCAGCCAGGCCAGCACATGTCGGCGCGCTTTCACGGTATCATCTATCAGGGAGAATCCCCGCACGGGCAATCTTTCTTAACGGGCCGCCTCCGGTACGGCGACAGTCCGGAACGTCACCCCGACCGAGGCCGTGACGGCGATCTTGCCCAGTTGGATTTCTCCCGCTGACTGCGAGCCGTCCGCGTCGAAGAGGGAATTTTGCGTCGGACTGTCGTAACTGCGCCTGCCCGCGCCACCCCAACCGGAGCCACCGGCGTAGAACCAGTTGCCGCCGCCGTTCTCGTTGATACTGGTGGGGGGCCCCAGGCGCACACCGAGGGTAGCGGTCATCGCATCGGCCTTTTCGCGGGCAGCGGTAACGGCCATCTCGCGGGCCTGGTCGCGGTACTTGCGCAGCTCGCTGGTCTGGAACTCAACGCCGTGCACGTAGTTGACGCCCACGGCCAGCCCGGCGTCCACCACCCGCTCCAGCAGGGCCTTGTCCTTGAGTGTGACAACGAAGCCCGTGCGCGAATAGTAACCGAGGAAGACATTCTCGCCCCGGTTTGCTTCGTAGCGGCCCGACTCGTAACGGGGCTCTACGCTGAGAACGTCCGTCTTGATGTCGCTGTCCTCGATGCCGAGCCGGTGAAAGGCCTCCAAAGCCTTCCGGAGGATGGCACGGTTCTTGGCCTGCGAGGCGGCGAGCTCCATGTCCTTGGTTTCGATACCGAAGTTCACCTTGATAATATCCGGCACGACATAGACAGTCGCCTCGCCGGTGACCGAGATGTTTCCGGTACAGGCCTTGTCGGCGTACACGGTGTAGGTCTGCGCAGCCAGCGCGAGCGGCAGGCAGAAGATGAGGGTGAGGAGGGTTTTCATGGCGGGTCAGTCGATGTCTTTCTGTTGGTTAACGGTCTGGTAGCTGCTGTTGTAGTAGCTCTTGCGCTGAACGTTCGTGAGCTTGTCGGTTTCTAGCCCGACGGCCTCCTCGGCCAACTCATCGGAGCGCTGGGCGATATCCGCGTCCGCAAAGGGCGCGTTCATCTCGACGATCTGGCCACTGAGCGCCCGGAAGGTCGCGGCGGCTTCCTTGTGCTTGCCCGCGTCGCTCAGGGCGATAGCCTCGCGCTTGGCCTCGGCGATACGGTTGTCCACCACGTCGCGCACGATCCGCACATTCGCCGCCTCCTTGATCTCGGAGACGCTGTCGCTGTAGGCGAGCTGCGCAGACGCGTTGCCCTCGGCGGATGCGCCGGTCAGTGCATCGGTGTAGCCGACGCGTACCTGCGCCAACTCACGGCTCTGACCGACCTCCCCGGCGGGAACCTCAGCCTCGATGAGCGCGAACTTCTCCTGACCGCCAAAGAGCTGGTTGAGCGTGAAGCGGACCTCGCCGTCAACGATCTCACCATCGCGCCCGATCAGCCCGACAGGCCGCACGCCCGGCGCGAAAGTGACCACGACCTCGACGCCGGTAGCGGTGACATTGAGGACGTCGTCCAACTCCGCCGCGAAAATGCGGGCCAAGTCGCGGGCGTTTTCAGCGAAGTAGCTGTTGCCCTGCCCGGTCTCGGCCAGGCCGGTCATGAGGTCTTCGTTAAAGCCGGCACCCAGGCCGACCGTGCTGACGGAGATGTCCTCGCCCGCCAGCGAGCGTCCCAGCCCGCGCAAATCGTCCACCGAGGAGGGACCGACATTGGCCTGACCGTCGGAGAGCAGGATAATCCGGTCAATCGAGCCTTCGCTCGCGCCCCGGCGGACCTCAGCGGCAGCCTGCCCCACCCCGGCATACAACGCAGTCGAACCGCCGGACTGGATGCCGCGAATAATGGCGGCAAGCCGCGCGCGCTCCAGCGGATACTGCGTCTCGATCAGCGTGGTGGCGTCGTCATCGTAGGCCACCAGCGCGATACGGTCGCGCACGCCCAAAAGGCTGAGCGCCTCCAGCGCCGCCTCGCGGGCTTGGACGATCTTTTGCCCGCCCATCGACCCGGAGCGGTCCAGCGCGATGGCGAGATTGACAGGCGGGCGGGCGCGGCCGGATTCGATTTCGGATGGCAGGAGGCTGACTTTGATGACGACGCGCTCGGTCTGACCGGCGGGGACGATGGGGCGGTCCAGCTCGGCGCGAACGGCCACAGGGGCAGAGTCCGCGCCCGCCAGTCCGCCGGCGGCCAGCAAGGCCGCGCAGGGAAGGAAGGCTTTCAGGTTCATATCGGCGTTGGGTTTATTTCAGCCGGGCGGCATTGCCCGCTGTGTGCGCCCATTATGCCCGAAAGCCCCGCCCATGTCGTCATGGCACGGTCAAACCTTTGTCAGGAAAATGTCATGACATGAGCCATAGCTCCGCAACTGTCCTTAATGCGCTCCCCTCTACCAGCACCTAAAAAGCTGGTACTCCCGCCGGGAGTCGAACCCGAATCTTCGGTACCGGAACGGGATCAGAAATTGCAGAAGGAGGTAGTGTTTATCGACTTGATAGCCATACACTCGATTTCGACTAACCATCCCGGGCGGCAAACGGGCGCCCATACGAAGGTCTTCGGAACGTGTGGATAATGCTCCTCTATGTAACGCTCCACATCAGCCGTATCCGCGATATCCCGCAGGTAGACGATCATGTGCGCCACATCCTGCATGGAGGCGTCCGCATCGTCGAGTAAGGCGATAATGTTCTCGATGGCACGGGCAGTTTGTTTTCGGACATCGTTCAGGTGGAGGATCTGCCCCCGGTTGTCGATGCTCGCCGTCCCCGAGATGAGAATGTGCCGTCGGTCGCCAAAGTCGACACTGGTCCCGCGCTCAAAGGTCACCCCGTACTCATGGGTCGGGTTCAGGTTTTCCCGGGCCTGCAGAAACTTGATCTGTTCCGGGGCCAGACCGCCGACCGAATAGGCATCGAGCATGACGTTCATTCGCGGGTTAGCATGCCGGCCTTCGATACCGGTGCTGGCGATGTAATGCGTCTCCGCCGTCATACCCAGCTCGGCAAAGAAGTCTTTGCGCGCCTCAACCACTCCCTGGTAATTGAAATCCACGTCCTTGACGAAAAGCCAGGTCCGCAGGCAATCGTCCTTCAGGGAAAAGCCTTTGTCCTCCAGCTGCCTGTGGTAGGCCTTGAGGATATTCGCCGTCTGCCCGGCAGAATCGGTCACGCCGTTATTCGACACCAGCCGCGAACTCCACAAGTGTCGGTATCCACCGCGCCTCACCAGCAACTCGTGCTCGGAAAGCGCTTCCATCTGTGGCGTCTGCTGGTTTTGGTCGTGAATGACATAAGACCAGGCCTCGACCTTGTTCGCACCCAGCGGAGGCTGCTGGACGATCGAGACCGCACACGGGTCTGAGCCACTTGGGTCAAGCGCCTGGATCAACTCCAACGCCTCGGCCTGGTTCGCATAGTCACTGATAAAGTACCGGCTAAAGACCAGCGAACCCGGTGGTATCCCGATCTCGGCCAGGTACTGTTTCCGTGCCCGCACGATCTGCGTGATCTGTTCGGAAAAAGCTCCTGACACGCAGGGTTTTGCGAAAAGGTGCAGTTCGTCCACCTTGTTTTTCGAAAACTGCGAGACTTCCAGCTTCACGCCATCGATTGTCTTCTGTGAATATTCCATCGTTCCATCCCGGTGGGTTTAAATTGACTTTAAAAATGCAATCAGGGCTTCCCGGTCTTCCCTGGACATGTTGCGAAAGCTTTCGCGCGCCTCGAGCCCCTCGCCGTAGTGCCAGAGAATCGCCTCTTCAAAACTGCGCGCACGCAGGTCGTGCCACATGTCGGTATGGTCGGCCGTGCTCTGCATCAGCCCCCTCCCCCAAAGCGGCGGAGTCCGGAAGGTATCCCTGAAGCCATGGTTCATCGCTTTGATGCCGTGGTTGCGCTCCCGCCGGTCACTGAGCAAGCCCTCGGTGATGGGCGAGATTTCATCGATACTCGGCACGGTATAAGTCTTGCCCACGGTCTCCGTAGACTGGTGACAGGCCATGCAATTGGCCTTGCCCATGTCGTGCATCAGCAGGTCCGTGTAGGGCCAGATTTTCTGGTTGGCGTAGCCGGGGATGACATCGGACTTACCGGTCGTCCATGAGGGGTTGTGGCAGGTCACGCACTTGGCCGCGTAGAATAATTCCTTGCCGCGCTGGACAAGCGGATGATTCAAATTGCGGGCGGCAGGCACAGCCAGACCGCTGAACCACACCTTCAGGTTTTCCAAGTCCCTCTCATCCAATTCGACCGGTTGAGGTGCGGTGAACCGACTGGTGTCGTGCCCGAGTTCCATCTGCTTGTCGATCCATTCGCGCGAGGCAAATAAATCGGGACGGTCCTCACGGGTAATGTTCGGAACGTTCCAGATGCCATTGGCGCCGGGACCGTTCATCAGCGTAGCACGGGTATTGTGCCAGGCGAACCGCTTCAGGTGCCTTTTGCCGTCGTACTCCTCGGTGATCCATTCGCCGTGCTGCCCTTTGATGATGCCGGGCGCGGCCTGCTGCCGCTCGTAGACGGCAATGATGTCCTCGTCGGGGATAGCATCAAGCAGACCGGTTCCATAAAGCCCGATGGTTGCCTCCAGACTGACCATGTAGTCTTCGGGCAGGGGCAGTAATGGGTCGATCACGTCGGCATGGGGATAAATCAGCGTCCCTTCGCGCGGAGTTCCCGTGTTGTAGGGAGTCCCATCCGGATAGGTGTTCCCGTACTCATCGACAAACTCCCGCCACTCAATATCCACACCTTTGGCCAGTGGCTCGTAGGGGGGCTCAGCAAAAAGCTGAAGCATAAACAGGTACCCGTCGACGAGCTTCCCCTCCGGCGTATGAACCAGCACCGTGTACCCGTTGCCGAACTGCTCGCTGAAGCTCTCCACGCGCCTCCCGCGCCCGTAGTTCGGGTGGCAATTACGGCAGGAGTTGTTGACATAGAGCGGTCCCAGCCCGCCAAAGGGCGCTGCAGGATCGATAACAAAATCCGCGTCAAAAAGTGCCTCTCCCTCGGTAAATTGCTCAAGCAGCTCGGGATCGGCCTCAACCGCGGGGGCGGGCATCTCCATGCACCGGGTGGTCGTGTTAAAAACCGTCCCCATGCGCCCGCCCGAAAAATACTCTTCAGGGATACCGTCCGGGATCGCACTCACCGCGCTGTGGCCATGGAGCATCGGGCTGAGGGTCAAAAACGTCATCACGCAGGCACCACCAGCCAGAAGCATGCGATGGGCTGAACGTGGTCTAAAAGGTTTCATCTCGTTCTTCCTGTTCACTGTCGAATATCTTCTAAATTCACATCGGTTCTGCTGCTAAGACTTATTGAACATAGGCCGCATACGGGCGGGTGGCCGGGTCGAGCACAACCATGGGGTTTGCTGCCGCCAGGCGGGCGTTCAGCTTGTCCAGTTCACCCTCGACCACACGCAGGGCCAGGTCCTGTTCTTCTTCAGAGAGATCCTGAGAGTCGCGGGCCACCTTGATCCGGTACTCGCAGTGGGCGATGGATATGCGGATGAGGCGGTCGAGCGCCTCGTCGTGTTCGGCGACCAGATCGGAAATAGACCGCTCGCGGAAGCCTTCGACTCCGCCGAGGTAACCGTTCTCGAAGCTCTTAACCTGGTTGAGCAAATCATCGTAGGGCGCAATACGATCCCAGTAGGCATCCGGGGCCTTCTCAAGATTGTCGCGCAGTTCACCCACCTGCGGCATGATGTCTTCGACCGCACCACCAAGATCCTGAATGGCCTCCTGTAGCGTCACCGAGACAGAAGCGTAGACACCGCCAGGAACGCCGGGATACTTTACCTCATACGCATACCCCAGATGGTGCTTAAAGCCGCCAGCCTCAAGGATGACCAGTTTGTCCTTGGGCATGTTATCTGTGCCCCGCCAGGCTGCCTCGAAGTCTATGCTGTCCTGTACCAGCGCATCGGTAACCACAGTGAGATAAACCCGCTCCGCCGGGGTCATCGTTGCCACCTTGCGCGGCTGGCCGTTACGGAACAACAGGTACTGCGCCGTATAGAGCCCGCGCAGCCCCGAGAAGTGCTCCTCCCGCAAGGTCCGCGCATCAAGTGTGAGTTCACCGGTTTCGATCTCGTCGATCAGGTGCTCAACTAGAACCGTTTCTGTGGGCCAGGTCGCCAGGCGCTTGTGGTAATCATACTGCGTCGCCGGGCCAAACTGAAAGGCCACGTCCTGCATCCAACTGCCATAGGCCTTGAGCCATGCCTGCGCGGCGGCATCCAGGTTTTGCTGAGTAGGTTCAGCCTGCAACTGCGCAGCGGCGGCATTTAATGCTTCCATCTCGGCAGCAATCAACTCCAGGGTCTTCAGCACGGCGTTATCCACGTAATCCACCATGACCGCCTCCGCCGCCCTGCCCCGCAGGTATTGCTGCACACCGGGGTGGCGATAGGTAAAGAGCCCCCCGAGGCCAATCGCCACGATCAGTACGAGTAAACCGATGAGTAAGATAAAACGCCGAGACATGTTCGCTCCGTTGATTCTGTGTGCGTGGTTTAAAATTCTGAATGAAGGGCTCAAAAACGAAAGGTTACTGGGTGGCTGCCGCCATGGACTGCGGGGCCGGTGAATAGACATCCAACTCCAGTACGAGGGAAGCCTCCACCAATTGGTCCTGCAGCGTCTGCAACTGCCGGTAGAGCGGCTTCAGCACCCGGGGATTTTTTTTCAGTTCGTCTTCCAGCTGCACACCATCGCCATCGAACCCGGCAAGGGTGACATCGATTTTGTCGAGCTGTTTAACAATGGCCTTGGCCAGGACCGGACTGCGCTTTTCGACCAGGCCATCCCTCGTCGCGACCAACGTAACAACGCTGGTATCGCCCCCGCCGGTGATGATCAACCGCAGTCCCGCCAGCGTGGCCTGCAAACCTGCCCGGGTGTTCCCGCTACGCCAAGCCTCCAGATTCTCAGGCTTGACCGCATCCTGAAAGTAGCCGCTGGGCACGCTGATGCGGTCCCGCAGCATCTGCTCGGTCGCGTTCAGAGTCTGGGTAAAGACGACGCTCAACGCATCCGCCGGGATGAGGAACGGCTCTCCGTTTCCGGCGGCGACAAGCTCCGCCCCGTAGGTCGCGTCCCACTCTTGTTTCATGGCTGACGTCAGGCGGGCAATTTCAGCGGTTAACGAGTGTAAATGCGCACAGCGGCCCGGTGTGGTGGCGGCTGCCGCATCCCGGGGAGTGAAAAGCAGATACTCGATGGCTGCATAACCGCGCTGCTCCACCTGTTTGAGCAGATCGCTCAGGTCCGGCGACTCCACGGCGGCATCCAGCACCACGGCGTTGACCTGCCACTTGCCGATAAGACGATCCAGCTTCTTACCAGGGCCAAAGAGGAAAGGCGCTGCCTGTCGCCACGCGAGATAGGCCTCCGTCCAGGCGGCACGAGCCCGGGTAAGGGTCTGAAGGTCTGGTTTCTCGCATAACTGATTCACCGCTGCTTCCAGCCGGACTGCCGTGTTCGCCACCTGAGCCAAACACGGCTGGGCAGCGTCATTGACCAGTGCAGCGAGCACCTCCGGCTCCGTCGGCTGGGCTCGGCAAACCCCACCCAGCAACACAGGCATGACCAGCGCCATCAAGGCCAAGTTACGCCATCCGCCTGTGCGGAAAAGTCGGTTGCCGCTTATGCTTTCTCGCATCACTTTGAGGAAAAGGTTCGTCTTACTCGTGCGAGTCACGCGCGAGAATGCCAACGGAACCTTGGGCACATCCTTCTCCGTACCCCTCGCCGGACCGCTCTCCCCGTACACAACCGAAATTGCAGCCGGACCTGGACGCAGTTGGTCTGCACTTGTCGCTAAGCCCCCCTTGGCAAATCGCGAGGATCCGCCTCTACGGACAATGCTACCATTAAGAGACTGAGACTCAATACCCGTTAAGCCTGTCGCAATCCTTAGAAGAGCCCCTGGGGCTTTGGTTAAGCTAACCTTATTCACAATAAAAAAAATCCTCTCTTCAGGCCTCCTGTGGGCTCTGTCGCCGCGCGGTGCCGCTTCGTTTCCACTTCAGCCACAACCATCCGGTCGGGATCGTTGCCAGCACGAGCGCTTGGCCGATCATGGTTTCCCGGGTCGGGAAGATCCCCAACAGGCTCATCATGGGCCAGCCTTCCAAACTCGTTGTGTGAATCAGACCCGCGACCTGCAACTCCAGGATACCCTGCCCGACGAAGACGAAAGCCATGGCGAACAATAGCACCGCAGTAGCCCCGAAAAACAGCCGCAACGGCAGGCGAATCGACGCCAGTCGCACAACGCCGTACACGAGCACAAGTCCGACTGTGGCCAGTCCGACCCCGGCCCAGATCGCATTCTGCTGCCCGGAGGAACCCGCTATGAGCGCCTGATAGAACAGAATCGTTTCGGCCCCTTCCCGAAAGACAGCGAGAAAGGCGACAAAGCCCAACGCAAAAAGGCTCCCCTCACCGATGGCTTTGTCCATCTTCTCCTTCACAAAAGCCTGCCAGCGGTCGGCGTCTTTTTTTGCCGTCAGCCAATAGCTGACGTAGATCAATACCATGGCGGCGATCAGCATGGTCACCCCTTCGAGCATCTCGCGGTTCGCGCCACTGGCCTGAATCACGCTGTCGAGGAGCCACGCGGCCAGCACACTGGCCAGCAACGCCAGCCCGCAGCCCCACCAGATCACCTTGACCTTGTCGGAGAAGCCGGAACGGCGCAGGTAGGCCACGAGGGCGGCCACCACCAGCATGGCCTCGATCCCCTCTCGGAAGAGGATCAGAAAGGACTGGACAGTCTTGCCCCAGAAGCTGGGCATCTCCCCGCCACTGGAGTAATGCACCACCGCGTAGTCGAGGTCGCCTTTCAAGCCATCCCAGGATTTCTGGAGTTGCTCCTTGGGCTTGCCGCTCATGCTCTGGCTGATCATCAGGCTGAAGCCGCTCTCGATCTTGAGCAGCAGGGATGAGTTCTTCAGATTCAGCGTAAACTCCATCCCGCTACCTTCGAAGATATCGAAGTACAGCCGCGAAAACTCGTTGCCGGTCTCCACCGTGTTTGCCGGGGTGTAGGCATCGATCGCAGCGTCCCCGCGCTCGACAATAGCCTGCACGACCGGTGCGTAATCCTCGGTCAGCCCCTGCTCGGCAAAAACCCATGCCGGCAGCAGTGCACACACTAGTAAAAAGAGTACCCTCGTATTCATAGCAAACGTCCTCATGTCATCGCGATAAAGCGGTCCACCTGTCGCCGGAGGGCGGCAACTGCCTCGGGTGAGGCCGTCCCGCCGTAACGAATATCTATATAACGCCCGATCACGTCACCGAGCGCTCCGGCCAGCTCGGGTCGCTCGTGGCTGGCCCGATTCAGAAAATTGCGCGGGCACTCCTGCGGACTTTTGGGTAGGCCCAGCTTGCTCAGGCGCTGACAGAACCGCCCCCAAACCTCCGTCACCGGGTCGGTACGTGCGCGACCGCGCCACCAGGCCACGCCCAGGTACAGGCAAAGTAAGCCAAGCACACCGAGCGCCGCCCCGATCATCAGGTCCAGCCAATTGGTCTTTTCCAGTCCAATCCCTTCCATCAGGTCCGTCTGACGGTCGGGGTCGTAGCGGATAACCCATTTCTGCAAGCCGCCAAAGAGCGAGGCGAAACTCGGAATGTCCCAGCGCTTGCCTTCGTGACTCTCGGGGGACTTGTCGCCCGCGTCCTTCGCCACCGTCTGCTTGACCGGAGGCGGCGCAGCTTCCTCGGCCTGCTGAACTTCAATCTCGTTATTTCCGGCCTTGGGCTCGTCTTCCTGCACCACCGCTTCTTTCTTTTCCGGCGGCAGGACAATGTCTTTGGGCTCAACCCGGCTCCAACCCTCGCCGTCTTTCCAGATTTCCACCCAGGCGTGGGCATCAGCTCGCTTCACGATCACAAAGTTTGTCAGGGCGACAATCGTCCCCCCACGATAGCCGCTGACCAAGCGGGCCGGAATGCCCGCTGCGCGCATGAGCATGGCGAAGCTCCCGGCCAGGTATTCGGCTCCGCCCTTTTTCTCGTCGAAGAAATACCGGTCCAGCATATCCGAGCCGGCCGGAACCATCGTGCCCGCGTCAAATTGGTAACCTCCAGTGGCGAGCAGGTTGAAAGCCTGCAAAACGATCTCGTCGGGTTCGTGGTACGTCTCGGCCAACTCCTGCCCGAGGGCACGCAGCCGCGGATTCGTCCCTTCCGGCCAGGCCAGGCCACGCTCCCGCTGCTCGTCGGTCAGCTTCGAGCCGATGCCGTACTCCAGGTAGGCGACCATGGGAAATTTCGGCTCCTGGTCGTCGATCTCACGGATACTCAGCAACTGAAACTCGTCGGAGATAAACGCCTCCGGCGCGGGAGCAGCTGGCACATCCAGCCCGTAGAGCCAGCGTCCGCCGTTGGGCATGACGCGCAGGGTGTAGCGCACCGGGTGCGCCTTCCAACGCAGCTCACGGTCGAGGGCGGGCTTTGAGCGGATGGCCCGCTGCAGCAGCCGGGTGCGGTCGTCCCAGTCATCGGGCAGAGTCCAGTTCACGCCATCAAAATCCCAGAACACCGGACCGCGCCAGTACAGGGAGCTTTTAAAGGGCACCGCCCCCTCGAACTCAGCCACCAGCACGTTGTCGTTATCCTGGCTGGCCTTTGAGATGCCCCCCGGCTGGAGCGACATGGCCTTACCGTAGTCACCGGCGTCCCGGCTGATCATGGCCTTGACCGGCAGCCCAAAGGCCAGCCCGATGTCCCAGAGCGGCCCCGGGATGCGCGGGAAGGTCAGAAACAGCAGCAGCATGACCGGCAACCCGAGCAGAAACAACTGCCCGGCGCGGCGGAGCAGAAACTTCGGAGTCAACACTGCCGGGTCGCCGTGAATCGCCACCAGCGAGATCGTCAGAGTAAAGATGACGACCAGCATGTGAGCGAGGCTCCAGAGGTTTTCCCAATACAGAGCACCCACAGCAGCTAAAATGACCGCCGCGAAAATCAGCAGCAGGTAATCGCGACGGCTGCGCGACTCGCCCCACTTCAGGAATACCACCGCAATGAAAAAGCTGAGCACGGATTTACCTCCGAACCAACTCTCGAAGCTGAACCAAATACCGACAGCCGTCGCCCCTAGCAGCAGGACCGACACTGCCCGCCCGTACCATCGGCGACGCAACGGGATGACGTAGTGCAGCACCCCACCGGCCACCGCGATCCCCGTCACCCAAACCGGTAGGCTCAGCAGGCTCGGCAGCGCGGCCAGGACCAGGGTCAGCAGAACCCAGTGGCGGTAATGGTTGGGCGGGTTCATCGCCTGGCCTCCTCCTCGCCGTACAGCGCCAGTGCCCGCAGGCAACGCTGCCGGTGCGCCTCGTCACTCGCCGGTTCGATCTTCGTGCCGGGCAGTTCCAGTCCGTACTCGCGGCTCTGCGCATGGACGTCCAGCACCCAACGACACAACTGGGAAAGTTTCTGCTCGACCGCCCTCGCCCGCACATCCTCCCAGCACAGCCACAGCGCAGGCTTGCCCTGGGCACCGTCAAACTCCTTCGTGTAGAGCTCGTCGAAGCGCGCCAGCGCCTTCCAGTGAATGTGCGAAAGCGGGTCCCCCGGCGAATAACGGCGCATGTCCTTATACGTACCCGATTCCGCCAGCAGGTGCGCCTGCTGCCCGGAAGTATGCTCAGGGATCGGCTCCTCTCCCTCAGGGGCAGGATAGACCAGACACTCCGGCAACGTGCCGGTAAACACCCGTGCCTGAAAAATGCCCAGCGGGAAACAACTGCTCAGATGAGCGGGCACGGGCTTGAGGAGTCCTCGCCGGGGAGCCGGACGCTCCAGCACCACCTCCATTTGCTCCCCACCTGCAAGGTGCCGCTCCGCCCCCGGCACACTGCCTGGAGCCGTGGCAAGCAGCCCGTGGTGGCTGCCCTTGGAGGGGTTCTCTACGGCCATCCGGTAGACCGCGTTGCGCCCGGCGAAAACGGATTCACTCCGCCAATCCGCCAGTGCCAGCCCACGCACATTTATACGGGTGTGGTACCAGCCAACCATGGCGATACCGGCCAGCAGAAAGGTCATGGCAAAGATGAGATTGTTGCTGAAGTTCACCGACATCAAAAACGTGCACACGATCAGGCCGACAAATCCCCATCCCGACGGCGTCAGGCGCGTCCGTAACTTCAGGCGCACCGTCTCCTGCCTCCGGAGTGAAAGGCGGATCGAGAGCATGCTTTTCACGAGCGTTCCCATCAATCCACGCCAACGGTTGAAATGATTTCCTCGGCGATCCTGGCCGCGGACATGCGACCGGCAGCAGGCACCAGTCGATGCCCCGCCACGCTCGGCAGTACCTTTTGGATATCGCCAGGCAGTAACTTATCCTCGCCATGCAGAAACGCCCAGGCCTGTGCAGCGCGCAGCAGGCCCAATCCGGCCCGCGTGGACAGCCCCTGATGGAACGTCTCCGACGTGCGGGTGTGCTCCAGAATGCGGTGCAGGTAGTCGAGCACAGCATCGGAAAGCCTCACCCGTTCGACCTCCTGCTGAAGGCTGGCCAGCACAGACGGTTCCATGATCGGCTCCAGCTCTTCGAGCATGCGCCTCCGGTCCACCCCGCGGAAAAGCTCCAGTTCCGCCTCGCGGTTCGGGTAGCCCATCGAGATGCACATGAGGAAGCGGTCCAACTGCGACTCGGGCAGCGGAAAGGTCCCCACCTGCTCGGAAGGATTCTGCGTGGCTATGACAAAAAACGGGACGGGTAATACCCGCGCTTTTCCCTCGATGCTGACCTGGCGCTCCTCCATCGCTTCGAGCAGAGCGCTCTGGCACTTGGGCGTGGCCCGGTTGATCTCGTCGGCCAGCAGCAACTGCGTGAACACCGGCCCATCCGTAAAGACGAACTCGCCCTTGTTGCGGTCGTAAACCGAGCAACCGATGATGTCTCCGGGAAGCAGGTCACTGGTGAACTGCACCCGCTGATACGCCAAGCCGAGCGTGCCCCCAAGCGCGTGGGCCAAAACCGTCTTACCCAGCCCCGGCAAGTCCTCAATCAGCAGGTGCCCCCGTGCCAGCAGGCAGGTAAGCGCCAGTTTGATCTGTTCTTCCTTGTCGAGGACGATCTCATTGAGCCGGTCCAGAACCGGATCGAGAACACCAGTCATTGTCATCGTGTTATCTTTCATGCTGCGTGCCATCAATTGGATGAATGTGAAATTGGCTTAAAGTTCGTGCGGACCGCTCAGCGCTGGAGGGGCATTTGTCTTTCCAGCAAACGTCCCACCGGCTGTTCTTCGTTTTCCTTCTTCAGGTGCTCGATCGGCGTGGTCATGTCCACACCGAGCTCTTCCAGCACAGTGGCGGAGGCCTCATGCTCCTCGCCTGGGATAGCAAGCACGTAAGGCTGGATCAGCACAATGAGTTCTTCGTTAACCACCTCTTCCTCCTTCTGGCTGAAGAGCATCCCCAACAGAGGGATGTCCCTGAGGAGCGGCACCCCCGAGTCCGTCTGCGTGGTGTGCTCCTGCACGAGACCGCCGAGCACGACCAGCGAACGGTCCTTGGCCACGAGCGTGCTTACAACTACCGCCTGGTCGATATCCTGGACCTGTATATTCTGGTCCGTGCCGTAGTTGATATCTCGATACGTCGGGTCCGCCTCCGAGCGCTCCTGCAGGATACGCAGGGTGACCGTGCGGTTAGCATGCACACGTGGTGTGATTAGCAGGGACAGCCCAACGTTACGATCCTGTAAGACAGGAGTCGCCTCCTGCGTCGTCGTCGTCGACTGATTGACAACCACCTGCGCCGGTTCGATCTGATCAAGAAACTTGGCGTTCTTACCGATAAAGACGTTGGCGGCTTCATTGTCGGCCACCAGCAGTGTCGGATTGGCAAGCTGGCGAACATTCTTGGTTTCGGCCAGCAGCTTGGCCTCGAACTGCATGTCACCGGACACAAAGGCGAATACCGGCACCCCGGTTGTGTAGGTGGCCAGGTTAGTCGCGATCGTACCGATGGCCCCGTCCGCGAAGCCCGAGTTAAAATTGCCTTTCTCGATCAACCATTCCACACCGGTCTGGAGGTCGTCATTGAGTTGCACAGCCAGAACGGTCACTTTCAGCAAGACCTGCCCGCGCGGCTTGTCCATTTCTTCGATGGCTTGCTTAACCGACTGAACCGCATCTCGGTCGCTGGAGCGGATCAACAGTGTATTGATCTCCGGCAATGCCGAGAGGTAAACCAGAGCCAGCGGAGGCTCGTCCTCGATCCCGCGCTCGATACGGTCGCGAGCCATGTTGTTGAGAAACTGGCGATTCTCCGCCAACGCTTGCATTTGGTCGGTGTCCTCGCCCGAGCCGTAATCCGTATCGCCAGAGTTTGAGCGGCCCGAGCGGGAAGAACGATTTGCGCTACTGCTGGAGCCGAAAGAGCTGCTGGAACTACTGCTGGAAGATCCGGAGTCTGACACACTGAACTGGCTGCGAGCTGAGAGCAGGTCCATGCGGTCCATCGCCTGTTCAAGCCTGTCCATCGGGTCATAAGCGTCTTCGTCAGGACGCTCCCATACGATCCGGTCCCGAAAAAGGCCCTTAAGAGTGTCCCCGACATCATAAACCGTTGGGTACTTCACCGTGATCGTCTCGACGTAATCCTTCGTGTAGTAGCTTTCCGAGTCGAGGTGCTCCTGAAGCGTCGATATGATGAGCACCCCCTCGGGACTCACATTGAGCCAGAGATCATGCGCACGGCAAAGAGCCTGAAGCGCAGTCTCCAGACCTATATGCGTAAAGTAGCAGGAGACGCTTACTTTGGCCGCATCGGGAGTACAGACCACCGGTAAACCATAGGAAGTACTGATAAGCCGAATGGCTTCTCCCATTGTTTCCTCTCGCAGGTTGAGGCATTCTACAGGTTTGTCCAACCGTGTCTGATCAGCCGCCACCGAGACAGTGCAGGTCACGACAACCGAAGCGAATAGAATAAGTGTTTTTGCGAATCGCATGGCTTTAGCGGATAGTAACGGTTTCATCGGGCCGCTCCTTGGAAGCGACAGTTATGCTGTCTGACTCAATTTTAACGATGAGCAGGTATTCCTTGCTGTCGGGATTGCCTCGCCGACGGTCGAGTGTACGCGGGGTCACAAGATCCCCTTCCCGGACAATCTGACTGACGTTTTCCCCTCCGATTCGGACCAACGCGCTCGGCCCGTAGCCTTCGGCAAGGAAGATCCCTTTCAACTCGAGGTCCGCGAAAAATTCCTTTCGCGGGCGTAACGGCGCAGCAGCGACGCTTGAGTTGGCAGACTCAGGCGGCGCAGGGTTAAAGGGGTCTCTCAGCACTTTTGGCGCGTCCTCCTTCTGCTCGCTGTCGGCGCTCACGGTCGTCTCGACCGAGGCGGCAGCCTGAACGGGTTCCCCGGCTTCAGCCACATCCGCCCTCGACTCGGGAGCAACCGCGACTATGCCAATCAGCGTCAGCACCGCAATGGCGACCCACCGGCTCGTCAGACTTACGCCGTTCATAGCTTCGAAATAAACTCGCAAAAATGGATGCAGGCCGGGCGCGGCGTTTATGCGCGCCCGCCTGTCTGTACAAATGAAACGATTCTCTCTCATAACTACATTCCCCCCTTGGAGACGGACATAACCGCCTGGAACATTGAAAAATACACATAGCCGACCAGGCTCCCCACGATCAGAATCATCACCGGCTCGATCATCACGGACATGAACTTCACCTTGCTCTCCAGCTCCCGCTGGTAGTACAGCCCCATGTCGTTCATAACCGTATCGAGCTGACCGCTCTTCTCCCCTACCGCGGCCATATGCCGCACCATCGGAGGGAAAAAAGGTTGCTCAAAAGATTTGGATAAAGCTCGCCCCACCAACAACTCGGCTGCCGCCTTCTCAAAGCTATCTCGCATGGCGAGATTTCCCAATGCCTGAGCGTTGATGCGGAGCGACTCCAGGGCGGCAAGCCCACTGCGCAGAAGCAGGGAAAGGCTCCACCCGGCCTGAGCCATAGAGCTGTACTGCACAGCTTTCCCGATCAGGGGCAGGTTGAGGATAGCCCGGTCCAGTATCCGTTTCCCAGCCTGCGTGGTATAGGCGGCCAGAATCAGAAAAGCCGCCCCCCCCAGAAACGGGCCGATAAACTTACCCCACTCCAGCGCCCAACTCGATACATCCAAGAGAATCTGTGTCGACCGCGGGAGCGTCGCGTTTCTCGCCGCCAGAAAGGAGGCAAAACGCGGGATGACCCACACGACCATAGCGACAACAACGCCCAAAGAAGTCAACAGGACCACCATCGGGTAAAACATGGCGCTCATCAACTGGCGGCGAAGTTCCTTATTGCGTTCGAGATTATCTGCCAGCCGTCCAAGAATCGTATCCAAATTACCACTACGCTCACCGATGGCGACCAGACTGACAGCCAGCGGCGAGAACAAGCGTCCGCACTTGGTCATGCTGGACGAGAGGCTACCTCCGGCCCGGATAGCCTCAGTCATTTTATCGATGGCCCGGACCAGCCGCAGCTTGTCCTGCATGCCCCGAGTCGCGTTCATCGCCTGCACAAGCGTGTAGCCGGCGCGCAGCATCAACGTCAGCTGTCGAAAGAATACGATCAAATCTCCGGCCATCACCGGCAGATAGCGCCGCGGGCTCAAAAAGCCGAACAAACGCCGTAGCCGCGACAGGGCATTCCCCTTGTTGTCCCAAGAGTCGCCCTCTCGGATTTCCAGCACATAAATAGCCTGGTCGCGTAGGTTTCGCACAGCCATTTTTTCACTCTCGGCTTCGACTAGTCCCCGGAGCTGCTTGCCCCCGGCGTCCAAACCGATATAGATATAGCGTGCCATGTCAGCGTGCTCCTTCCGGTATGAAATGAATAATTTCGGACAGCGCCACGTCCCCGTTGAGCACCTTTTCGCGGCAGTCCTCCCACAAGGTAGTGTAGTCGGTGGCAAGCCGGCGAATTTCCCGTTCGCCAGCCCCATCGGCGATAGCGACCCGCAGATCCTGATTCACCCATAGCGCTTCGAAGAAACCGATACGCCCGAGAAATCCCGTCCCCAGGCAGAATGAGCAACCACCAGGCTCGTAGATTTGTGTCCCGCTGTCCTCCGGCACCCCCAGCAGTCGGGCCTCATCTGGCGTGCACGAGTGCTTCCGGCGGCAATGCGGACAGAGTCGGCGTGCGAGCCGCTGGGCAAGGACGCCGATCAGTGTTGAGCCGATCAAATATCGCTCCGTGCCGATGTCGGCCAGGCGCGTCACCGCCCCGATCGAATCGTTTGTGTGCAGCGTGGACATGACGAGGTGCCCGGTCATGGCCGCACGCAGACCGATTTCGGCCGTCTCACGGTCGCGAATCTCCCCCACGAGAATAACATCGGGGTCATGACGCAGGAACGAACGCAGTGCCTGCGCGAAGCCGACTTTCCCGCTGACCTGAACCTGGGTAATAGCTTCCAGCGTCTGCTCCACCGGATCCTCGACGGTCAGCACATTGAGCTCATTGACCCGGAGCTGCCGGATAGCTGCATAAAGTGTAGTGGATTTACCACTACCGGTAGGACCCGTCACCAAGATCATCCCGTGCGGTTGGCTGATGGCCAGCCCGAAGCGCTCAAGCATCTTCGGGGACATCCCTAGATCGGTGAGCGAAAGCTGACCGGTCTCCTCGCCCAGGATACGTAGTGTGCACCGCTCTCCCCAGCGCGTCGGAATCGTAGCCACACGTATGTCCGTCTCCGGCAGATTCCAGTTGGCGATGTGGTACTTCATGGCGCCGTCCTGGGCCATACGCTGCTCGGCGATGTCGAGATTCGCCAAAACCTTGATACGGTTGACCAACCCCTCTTCATCCGCCTCGCTCAAGGCCACCGGGTACTCCTGCAGGCACCCGTCCACACGGAAGCGAATGCGCATCCCCTCTTCCTGCGGCTCAAAGTGGATATCCGAAGCCCGCCGCAAGTACGCTTCTTTCATAATATCGTCCAGTAACTGGACGGGGTCTTGTGGCTCGATAACGTCGGCCACGGGGCCGAGTACGCGAGCCCGGGACGGGTCAGACATCAGTCCCAGTGAGATTGCTTTACGCAGTGCTTCCGGCTCGGACAGCACCACCTTGAAAGGCAAGCCGGCAGCCCGCTCGACCCGTTCGAGGCTCAATGAATCATCCGGATCGGAGAGAGCCAGCAACCGGGAGCCGTCCTTACCTCGCACCGGTAGCATGAGGCGTGTCTGCCAGATACGGGGTGGCATCGTGGCCAGGACATCACGATCCGGCTCAAGTTCGTCTGGCGAGAGAAAAGCCAACTGTCTGGTGTCCGCCAACGCACGATACAGAGCCGCCGCAGGAAAACGCCCGGCGCGTGTTACAGCTTCCACAAAGCTCAGCCGCTCACGCTTAGCCTGCAGGCGAAGCTTAGGAACGGCGTCCGCCTCCACCAAGCCGACACGCACACCGGCGTCAACCAAGGTGCTTTCACTGGCCGGCATAATGCGCCCTCCCCTCAAAACCGACCGCTCCCGCGAGACTTTCAAAATTCTCGATATTGTTACTGTGGCGGAGTGCAACATCGTAGGTGATCTTGCCCTGTTTGACCAACCGGGCCAGATCCTGTTCGAGCGTCCACATACCTGCCTCTGCACCGGACTCCATCAGCGTTCTGAGTTGCTCGGTTTTTGATAAGCGAATCATATGAGCAGCGGCTGGGTTGATTTTCAGCAGTTCAACCGCTGGCACACGGCCCTGGCCATTAGCACCAACCAGCAACTGCTGCGCGACAACCGCCCTCAGCACCATGGAGAACCGATGGCGGGCGACCCCCTGCTCTTCGCCGGAAAAGGCTCCAATAAAACGCTCAACCGCGCCGACCGCCGTGCCCGTGTGCAGGGTGGAAAAAACGAGGTGCCCGGTCTCAGCAGCAATAATGGACGTCTGCATCGTCTCCAAGTCACGCATCTCGCCGACCATAATGACATCGGGGTCTTCCCGCAGTCCCGCTCGCACCGCATCAGCAAAGCAGGGTACATCCGTGTGAACTTCACGATGATGGATGAGGCTCTTGCGGTTCTTGTGCACAAACTCGACCGGATCCTCCACCGTCAGGATGTGACAGTTCCGGTTGCGGTTAATCTCGTCCAACAGCACGGCCAATGTCGTGGACTTACCACTACCGGTAACGCCGGTTACCAGGACCAGGCCTGAGTGCAGATAGGCCAGCTCCTTCAGGGAAGTGGGCAGGGCAAGCTCCTGCAACGAGAGGATCGTCTGATCCAAATAACGAACGGCCATGGCGGGCCGGCCCATCTCCCGGTAGCAGTTTATGCGAAAGCGGTTCCCCCGGGCATCCGTGTAGCCCAGATCGACGGTCCAGCGCGATTCAAACTCCTTCTGCTGGCGCGGTGACATGACAGAGGCTGCCATAGCTCCTATGCTGTCGGCATCGAAGACATCCTCCCCGTGCCCGCGTAGTTGACCGTCAATACGAAAGCTCGCCGGTTCGTGACAGGACAGGTGCATATCGGAAGCCCCCATCTGGATGCATGTATCCAGAAGATTTTCGAAGCGCTCTGTTACAGTGTCGTCGCTCATTTCAAAGGGAAATTTTCATTTGGATGTAGAGTTCCCCGGTCGGGTTGGCATTACCCGTCTTGGAATCCTTGGAATAGAGTTTAAGGCTCGTGACCGAGACACGGTACGAAAGGGTTTCCAGCGCATTGAGGAAGTTATACAACTCCCCGAATCGAGCCTCCGCTGTGACTTCCATCTCCGGTCGCTCAACCGCCTTGCCTGCGGACCGCTTCAACCCTTTGGGGTCGATTGAGACAGCGTTTATGCGGGAAATTGTCAGCAAGCGTACCCCTGTACGCTCAGCCCGCGTCGAGACTGCCAGCATGAGCTCCTGCTGCGCTTCGTTACTATCCACCGGGACCAGCTTTGCATTCAGTTCAGCCAAATCCGCCGATACTTGCTCCAGGCGCTTATCCACCTCCTCTATTCGGCCCTCGATGGTGCGGACGTTTGGCCCGTCAGCACCGAGACCATCCAGGCTTGCTCGTTTTTCTATCCGGTCCTCGCGCCGATGGAGCATCTTTTCGGCCTCAAAGAGCTGACCGCTACTTTTCATGTAGAAGGGAGCATACAGGCCAACGAGCCCGAATATGATCAGGATCTGGAACTTGCGCCGATCGCCGGCTGACATTTTTCTCCATTTATCGATCATCGCCCGCTCCCTTCTTGCCCGTCGTCCTGGTTAACTGGATTTTGAAAACATAGCCGTCATCTCCGAAACGGCCCTTGCCGCGGGTGAGCCGGATGTCGCCCACTTTGTAATGCCACTGGGCAAGGTTTTCGCTCAGAAGGCTGCCGAAGAGCTGAGCTGAGGTATCCTCCAGCGCCCACCCCTCCATATAAAAACCGGTGCGACCGTCGTTCTCCTCCAGCAGGTCCACCATGACGTTGGCCGGGATGGATTTGCTGATCGCTTCCAGCAGCCCGGGCACCAGCCGCTGACGGTACAGGATTCCGTTTTCGATGGCCTCAATCTGCCGCTGTTTTTCCGCAAGCTCTTTTTCCTTTTCCGCGAGAGTTTCCGTCAGTTCTCTGATTTCGGACTGGGTTTTACTCGCTTCGTTTTTGATCTGCATTTGGCGATCGTATTCGATATTCAGCAGTTCCAGCTCCCACTCCTTGCGCTCGGTGAGCATGCGGTTCGATACTTCCGTGGCGATGATACCCACTACCACCAGGGCAATGATTGCCCACGGCCAAAATTCCTTAGACTTCCATAACGGAGGCTTGGAGGGCTGGGCCTGAATCCGTGGCAGCAACTGAGGCGAACACTGTTTCAGGGCATGGCTCGCCACTCCCTGTAGTGAGGCCCACACCGGAGCGGGGCATTCACAGCCCGCTCCCAGCACCCGGACATCCGCCCGGGGGAACTTTTGATTAATGGCATCCGACACGCCCCCCTGGCATTCCTCCGGGGCTGAAATAAAAACCGTGGCGGTATCAGCATGGGCGAACCTCGCAACAGCCGCGACCACCGCGTCGGGGGAAGCCGTACCATAAGAGCACGCCTTGATCGAGAGGGCGTCCAGCCCCCCATTCACACACTGAAACAGCCCGAACTGCTCCTGGCGTATATCCACCAGTAGAGCTCGTTCACTCCCCGCCTCAACCAACGGGAGACTCGCGCCCATCTGCGGGTAAATCCATGAGCAAAATACGCCGTGCTGGCGGAAGGCCCGGACCCACTGGGCACGAAGACCGTCGCCCATGCCAGCACAATACCAGGCGTAGCGCCCAGGCTCACCATTATCGGGCAGCGGGCTCCAACCGATGACCAAATCATCGTCCATGGCCAGCAGCGGCTCCTGTAGGCTCATGCACTCGTCCAAGTGCTCCCGGCTGATCATGTCCCGGTAGGCGTTGACAAGAGAACCACGCTCCCGCCCGGCCGTAACACAGGCCTCGATTTCATGACGCTCCTCGGCACTGACATAGCCGCGGCCCTGCAGCATCGCCCCCAGCGACCAGATATCGTTCTGGCGAACATATATCTCCTCGAACTCCCAACGGATCAACTCCGCCATCTGAGCCTTGGGACGCGGATTTTTGGGATCAACCGGCAGGTGTAAAATCTCGCTGGCCGCCGAGGCCGCCACCAGCACGGCGTTGCGGGGCAGGCGCTTTTTTCCGCCCTGCTCACGAAGCTTTTCCAGCACCTCCTCGATGGCAGCGTCCACCTCGGTGGCAGTGGACATAACAGGTACGCCAAACGTCACCTCACCGCCAATACTGCGCCGGGCAACAACACCGTACAACGCGAACCCGGTCGCCTCAACGACGAGCAGCCGACCCGGCACCGAAGGCTTGACGCCCTTCTTGCCGCTGGTCTTACGCGTGGTGGTTTTTCGTTTCATGTAAAGTCTCTCTCCGTCTCTTCCGTCAAAATCGTTTCCCTGTTTCACGCCGCTCAACGTATCTCCAGTTCCGGGTCCGGCACCCCACCACGCGGGTAGAACTTAACGCGCGCGGTGACGTACGTGTCAGTGACTCCCGATACACTCGAAAGGTCAGGAGTCGGCCCGCTGGCATCCAGCAGCACCAGCAAGTGCTCACCCATCGGAACGTAGGTGTCGGTATCGGGATCATCCGTAAAGGTAAGGGTCACGTCCTGATCTGAGCCCGCTGTCACGGAAACGCCAGGCAGAGTATCGCTGGTCAGGCACCACCAGTTTCCAGGTGCCTCATATTTGCCGGACAGATTTAAGGTATATGACTCGTTGACCGCACCACCTTCGTCCGCATCACCATTGACGAAGATGAGCAGGCAAACTCTGAAAGCGCTCAAGCCGAGGTCGCCGGCAGTCCGGTTCTTAATCGTGACTGTCATCCGCCCCTCAATATTCGTCTTCCAATCGTCCGCGACAATTGACGGGCTCATGGCCATATCCGTTTCGTACGTGTATCGCGTTTCGCTCACGTCGGTGGACAAGACGCCGGATTGACCGTCCATGCCGTAGCTGTCCGCATAAAAACCATCGTTGTAGAGGCTGACGCACCAGCCATGGTTCTCGGTATCGACATCATTACCGATGTTGGACGCGCCGCCCGGCACAGTGGGACAGTCAATGGCATCGGTTCCGTCAACACTTCGGTTCGTCCCCCAGGCATCGCGGAAATAGCCACCGGACGACACTGGCAGGTAAACTCCGCGGTGGCCTTTCATCAGTTGGTGTTCGGCATTGGGAAGCTCTTCTTCATCGCCGCCTGCGTTGCTGATTTTCCGCTCGCCCCGTGCAGATGAAACTGTAGCGGGAGTCGGATCAAAGTAAGGCAAACTGACGCCGAAAGGCTGGTAGTTTGCGTACGCAGGTCTCTCGACCAGCGCGTCGATATTTTCGGGGAGTCGGCCGTTATCGACGATGTAGCCGCTCTGGATGCCCTTGGCCATGGTGGCGGCGCTGGTCGGTCCCATAATGGCCTCGCGGATAACGTCAAGGCGGTTGCGAGTGTCCTCGTAGCGCACCTGGCTTATATTGTCCGTCGCCGTGCCCGTGATCATCCAGGCCACGGAGGCCAGGATGACGACCACCAGCATGAGCTCCAGCAGGGTGAACCCTGCCGCGCCCCGGCGCACTCTCAGCCCCTGTTTTCTCATCGCTCATCCTTTCCCGCCCCAGTCAGGGGGATGCAATCGACCACCAGAATGGCCGGACCTTTGTCATAGCTGTAGGCGTGGTAGCCGAGGAAGCGCGCGCTGGTCTCCTCGGGTAATTCCTTGGTAATTTTGGCGGCGGCCTGCTTCTCGACATAGACTGGAATAATCTGACCCTCTGCGGACTCGACGAACATACGGTGCTCGACTTCGGGTAGCGGGCTGATCCCCGACATGCCCAGCGCGGTATAGATATAGCTCAATTCCTTCTGCTCGGGGTGACGCTTAAGACGGGCCTCAAAGCTGACGGGAACGGCCATCCGAATTACCTTCTTGCCATCAAGCTCTTGGACGGCGGCTCTCTCCTGCTCGATGAACGCGTCCAGATCCACAGGCGTAAAGCCGTTCGCCCGGGCGGCATCCTCCGCTTTCTCAGAGGGAGAAAGCCCAGCCACGGTCGGCTGTGCCTTCCCACAGCCACTCAGGCCCGCCACTACAGTAGCGAGTACGATCAGCAAAAATGTTTTCGGTGTAAATCTCATCGCGTTATCTCCCTTGCACACTGGAAAATCATTCAACTGGCAGCACGATGTCGTAGATGTCGTCATCCGGCCCCTCGGACTGCTCCGCCTGGTCGTAGAAACCGTCTGGCCCCATGCTCACGACTGACAGGCGTCCGTCCACCTTGAGCAGCAGGTAAGGTCGGCCCCACTTGTCCCGTGGTGCGCCGTCCGTCGAAAGCCGCCATTGCATGACAGCGCTTCTGGGCTTGGCTTCGAAAGGATCGGCGATTCCCGGAATATTAGAAATGGCGTTTCCCGAAAAGGGATCGCCGGCCTGGTAGCCATCGGCCGTCGGTGTACCGTCATTGATACTGTCGCGGATGTTGACATAGCCGTCCTGGTAGCCCTGCAGGTAGGGGCCGCGCCAGCCACGCCCGGTCTCGGGGTCCCACTTCTCCAGACGATGACCGGTACCGGCCAGTGGGCTGATCGCGCTGAGCAACTGGTAGAAGTTAGCCGGCGAGTAGAACCAGCTCTTCTCAGCCGTAGAGCTGACGCCGTAATTTGCGTTGAGGACGCTCTCGGCCACTTCCCCGCCTTCGTCGTCCCGCGCGAAGGGGCCGGTCTTCGGGTAGTAACCGGTATCGGCTTTGAACTGCCGGACAGCTTTGGCGATCTCCAGCATCTCGGAAAGGACGAGACGGTCGTTGGCATCCTCGCTGGCCCCGCGAAACGTGCCGGTGGCGATAAAGGCCACGACGGCCAGAATCGAAACCACCACCAGCAGCTCCAGCAGGGTAAAGCCGCCGCAACCGGGGCCGCGGGAACCTGTCCCAGCCAAAGCACGCATGGACGTTATTCGCCGCAAGTTTCCCTCGCTTTCTCGACTTCGGCCTTGAAGTCGGCACCGTACTTGCGGCGGGTCTTGTTGATCGCGTCGCTCTCGGACACGCCCGCGTTCAGTAGCTTGGCCATGTAGTTATACGGGCCCGAGTCCATGCCTTTCATTTCCTCGGCGTAGCACTCGGCCTGGTCGGCCGGCATACCGGACTTGATCAGGCCCGCTTTCATTTCGTTCACTTTGGGACCGCATCCGGCCAATAAGAATGGTACGGCGAGCAGCAGCCCCAGCAGCAGCGGAGAGGTTCTCATCTTTTTGGTTTTCATTGACATGCTTTGTTCTGATTATGTAAAAATGCAGGTTCGAATCAGGAAATCTGGCCTCAACCGATTCCTGATCCGAACCTGGCATTAATAATGTCAAGTGGGTCGGGGTACTGATCCTACCCCGATCCACTCCCCAAAGGGGTTAGATGGTGTTACGCGTGCCGTCCCATTCCCCAAGTTCTTCTTCCTTGGTGTCGAGGGCACCGTCCACGATCGCCACCAGTTCGCACTGGTCACCGGCGACAATAGCGCCGCTGAGGTAAGTACCGACGTTCCACACGGCGATGAAGCGATTGTACTCGTCGGGCTTGACGTGACGGTAAACCGGCACGGTGGTCATGCCTCCGAGGGTGTTGGCGTCGAAGAGCGTGCAGGACGGTCCGATGCCGGTCAGCAGATAGGCATAGTTACCATCTGCGTTGTAGAGGGACGTAGTGCCCGCCCAGTTGCCATCGCTATCGAGGTCAGCCGGATCAGGCTGGCCGGTCAGGCGGGTCGTACCTCCGGTCCAGAACAGAGCCCGGGCGCCACTGCCATCACTACCATCGAGAGCAACAGCCACACCGCAGCCATTGGCAGCCTCGGGGAGGAAAATGTTACCGGCGACAACGGCGTTAGCCCGCGAGGCAATCAGGGCCTTGATATTGGCGGCAGTGCAGTCGAGTCCGGCGGCTGCATTCGCACCTTCGGGCAAAGCCGTCGTATCGACGTACATCAGCTCAGAGATGCCACCGTCAACCATAATAGCCTCAACGTCGGCCGTAAGAGTACCAATCTCACAGCCATCTCCGATGTCAAAGCCAAGACAGCCAGGGTCGTCACCGTCAGCGCCAGTGCCAGCCGTGGTGTTCAGCAGCGAGTCGAAGCGGCTCGGCAGTTCGTTGCGCTGGAGGACGCGGTAGGTGCGGATGCCCTTGTTAAGTTCGTCCATCATGGTGACGTGAGCGGCGGCAGAGGCGCGGGCATCCGTGTCCTTGAGGGCGATGGAAGCCGTACCGGCGACAGCGGCCAGAATGGCCACGACGACGAGGAGTTCCAGGAGCGTGAAGCCACCCCGGTTCCGTTTTTCCTTTTTGGAAACGATCATATTCATTTTCTGTTTTAGGATTTAGTGTTAAATCGTCCGATTTACCAATAGTACATATGGCGGGTTCTGGTGAACGATCGACGCAGATAACAATGGGCAGGCGGACCTTGCGTCAAACAGCAAAACGAGACTGAGTATCATTATCAAAACGCCTACCAACGCCCATAAGGTAGGTTAATGATTTAGAGACGCAGTCTCATTATGGTTGATTCAAGCGGTCTAGCCCAGTTGAAAACCGATTGATCAT
Organism: Verrucomicrobiota bacterium JB024; assembly: GCA_030673825.1. Classification (GTDB taxonomy): domain Bacteria; phylum Verrucomicrobiota; class Verrucomicrobiia; order Opitutales; family Cerasicoccaceae; genus Ruficoccus. The sequence goes on from JAUTCS010000020.1 coordinate 42,778, forward strand.
CTGCCAGTCATCGGGTCGCTGCCTCGTATCTAGGGCTTTCGAAAACAATGCCTCATGCGAAGCAATTGAGCTGCATAGATTTTATATCCAACCAGTTATACTTTTTAAAAAATACGTATGCTGCGGAGAATCTGCCCAGAGGAATAATCCGCACCTCCACAGGGGGTTCCCCGGCGAGACAGTAGATGTGGCCCGGATAGCTCCGGCCAAATCCATGAAGTTCCAGAACCATGAGACCATGCACCGACAGGCATCGCCCCGAAATGACGGCTTCCTCCCCAGGTCCCGGGTGCCTTGAGGTGGACACTCCTGGTGCCGTTTATGTGGCGGGAATCATAGCCTTTCTGCTGCTTGTGGGGCCTCATTTGGTGATTTTTAACATCATCAATGCCAGCACCTTGCCTAAGTTCACCGCTGTGGGGGTCGGCGTAGGACTGTGTCTGGTTTTGACCGGGATGTTCTCCTTTCCCCGCCGGGATACCTCGCTCAAGCTATACCTGAGTCGCCCGGGCAGCCTGCTGCTGGCGATCTATCTTTTTTACCTGATTTATGCCGTTTGCAGCCTGACATGGGCGGTCAACCCGCAGCTGGCCCTGGCCAACATCGCCAAAAACGGACTCGCCTACGCAATCCTGCCCATCGTGATCCTGTTCGGGCTGAGTAACGCCCAGTTTCTCCTGATCATGAAAGGGCTGGCACTGGGGGCGGCTTCCTGCGGACTGGTTGCCCTCCTGCTCTGGGTGAGTGGCCACACGCCCGACATCACCTTTGCGGCCCCGGCCTGGTCGTTCCTGAACCGAAATTTTCTCGCCTCCTACTGCATGATCGCATTTCCCGCCTCCGTGGTTTTGTGGATGCGCGCGCAGGGCCGCGGCGGCAAGTGGCTTTACGGAGGCGCGACGCTTTGCCTGCTGCTGTTTATCTTCCACTCTTTCTCCAGGGCCTCCTGGCTGGCCGTGCTGACCGAAATAACCCTGCTCGGAGTGTTTGTGTTCCGGCAGCTCAAAAAAAGTAAACGGGGACTCCATCCACTCGTAAAGAGAGGACCCGAGTTCCTCATCTTCGCTCTGGTCTTCTTCGCGGGTACATTCATCAACGACGGGCGCTTCGAGTCCCGGCTGAAGGAAATCTCCCCGCGTATTGAAGACGCCCTGCCTATGCAAGAAAACACCGCTGATACGACAGGTGAGAACAGCACTGGCGGCAGTTTCCAAACCCGGCTCAAGTACTGGCAAAACATCCTCGTGATGGCGCGCGATAACCTACCGCTCGGTGTGGCCGAAGGGAACTTCCAAGTCTTGTATCCCAAGTACGACGGCGCGGTCTACCCCACGCGATTCAATACGATCAAGACCAACCTGCGCTACGCCCACAACGAATACCTGGAAATCGTCACGGAGTTGGGAGTGGGCGGACTGTTCATCCTGCTCGGGCTGCTGGGCGTTTTCCTGCATAACCTGATGGACTTCATCCGCCACGACGAAGACCGACTCACCTCGCTGATCCGGTTCGCGGGCATCGCGGGGATTGTGGGCGTGATAGTTAACACGCTGGCCAGTTCCGTGCTGAACTGGCCGTTGCACAACTTTGCCCTCGCCTGCCTGTGCTGTTTCGCCCTGCCCCGGAGGTCCTCCGACATCAAAATATTCCGGCCCTGGAGACTGTGCGGCCCGCTTGTCACCCTGACCGGAGCCGCCTGTGTCCTGTTGGTACTTGTCCATTTCAAAGACAGGCTCCAGTTCGAGAGGCAGTTCCAGACGTGCCGACAGCTATACAATGAAGGGTTCACGAACGAGGCGATGCATAATCTGGAGGATGTCTGCGAAAGGGTCCCGCTGGACCAGCGCGCCAATCAACAATACGCGCACGTGCTGTGCATGAACGGTGAATTCGAAAAGTCCCTGCGCTACTCGGGGCGGATCGCGGAAGTCTATCCCTACGACTTCCGCAACAACTTCAATGTCGGCCTCGCCTGCGCGCAGACCGGAGACCGGGAGGGAGCGATCGCGGCGTTCGAACGCTGCCTGACTGTCGTCCGCGATATACAAACCTCCCTCAAGCTCGCCGTTCTCCTGCGCGACTCGGACATGGAGCGCTCAGACCGGCTGCTGGCATCCGTGTGTGAGCGCGAAGAGGCCCCTGCCCTCGCCTATATCCTCAAGGCCGAAAACGAGATCCTGCAAAACCAGCGAAAAAAATCGGCAAAAACTCTGCTGGAGGGCTGGAGGCATTTTCCAGGCAATGCGGAAATCAAAAAAACCTTTAACGACTTCGGATTCACGACACAGGCACGCCAGGAGTGAGCGCTCGATGAGCTACCCAAGGCGAATGGACCGCATGCGAAAAAATAGAAACATGAGTAAACCCTGCCGACATAAACATGCCAGAACCACCGGAACGGTCATCTGCGCAGGGCTCACCATCTCCCTTTTATCGGCACTTGAGGGCCGTATCCCCGTGGTCGCGGCATTCTGCGGATGGCTGGGCGACGGTTGCCGGGAGACCGCACGGTACGACCTGCTGGGGTTGCCCATCGCCCCCTTGGGCATCATCTACTACGCCTTTCTGGGGTTACTCTGCCTGCGCATGCCCTCCTGGCGGTTTTGGACGGTCATGCCCGGGGTCGGCTTCGAGCTGGTACTCGTCAAGACTATGGTCGAGGATCATTTCTTTTGCGTCTTCTGCGCGGCGAATTTTCTGCTGATCATAATGCTGTGTCTCCTGCATTTTGACTGGAGCAGGCGCTGGCAAATGCTGGCCATGATCCTCCTTGCTTATGTCGCGGGCGGGCTCCTTATCAACAATGGGCAGGGAAAAACACCCGCGGACGCGCAGGGACAATCCCCCGAAAGCGTGCTGGCAACCGTGGGGGATGACGTCATCACCGTAACCGATGTGGAACGGCCGCTGGTTTCTCCACTGCACAAACTTCGGCAGGAGATTTATCAGATGCAAAACGCGGTCCTGCAAACCCGTGTCAACGACCTGCTGCTGGAACAGGAAGCCCGAGACAAAGGCCTGAGCTTCGATCAGCTGGTCGCGAAAATCCGGGGACAAATTCCGCCTCCAACACCCCGCATGCTAGATCACTACTACGAAACCGGGCTCTACCGAATGTGGGGCAACTGGGACGGCCCCGAACAGGAGGTCAAAACGAAGATCCGCGAATACCTGCACAATCGCGACACCAACCAACTGCTGCTTGACCACTGTCAGCAGCTCAGGGAAGTGTATCCGGTAGCAATTTTCCTGAAAGAGCCGCCACTGCCCCTGACCCGTGTGCGTGTCGGAGACGCCCCCTCGCTCGGCCCCACTAACGCCTCGGTCACCGTGATAGAGTTTTCGGACTATCTTTGCCCGGCCTGCCGAAAAGGCCACGAGGTGGTCCGGCAAATTCGGGAAAAGTACAAAGCAAATATCCGCTGGGTCTTTATGGACTATCCCCTGGACAGACATCCGGGCGCTCGCGAACTGGCCCTGGCCGCCAGAGCCGCCGAAGAACAGGGTAAATTCTGGGAATACCAAGAGTTGCTCTTCACCCGCTCTCCTAAGCCTACTCCAAGTGAAGCCACCGCCTACGCGGAGGAACTCGGGCTCGACCCCGTTCGTTTCCAGCAAAGCCTGGCCGACCCCGCCCTGGCCAAAGGCCTGCAAGCATCTATCAGCGAAGCCCGAGAGGCCGGGGTCAGCTCGACCCCCACCTTTATCATCAATGGAAGGATGAGAACCGGCACGCCTTCTTTTGAAGAGTTCAGCAAGCTGATTGACCAAGCCCTGGCCGAGGCTGCAACCAACATCCGAAAAGAGCCGACTCCTGAAGGGCATAATACGCCGAAAGACTCGTCTGATCACCAGCGCTAGGAAACGCGAACGTGCCACCAAGCCGTATTCATGAACCTATTCAAGACTTCTATGCCTACAACGGCAAACAAGCAGGCGACGTACGCGAGCCGCAAAGCGCCAACTGAACCCGCGAACTCGAAACGCACGCTACTGCTGATACCGCTTGCCCTCAGCCCAATCGTGCTATTGGGCCTCCTATCAGGGAACAACGAATGGACAATATTCGTGGGGCACTTTCACCCGATGGCCGTACACCTGCCCATCGGGATACTGCTTTTAACGGCCTTTATGGAATCACTGGGAATGGTCAGCCGGGGCAGGATTCAGTTTGCCAGTCGAATGCCGCTTTTCCTGGGAGCATTAACCGCCGTCGCAGCAATGGTACTGGGACTGCTTCTGGACAAGGGCGAAAGCATGGCTGGCGTCCTGCTCAACGAGCACCTGCGATGGGGGATAGCAACGGCGGTGCTGTCAATTGCGGCACTGGGAATCCGCTGCCTGCCGACCTACACGACTGGCGCAATCTGGCCAGTCCTCTACCGTGCCACCCTCCTCCTGACCTGCGGTGTCTTGATATGGGCCAGCCATCTGGGGGCTGCCATTACCCATGGAGAGACTTATCTGAGCGGACACCTGCCTTGGCGTCATGTTTCAACCGAAAAAGTAACGGTGACAGACGACAACCTGACCTATGAGCACGCCATCGTACCCATTTTCGAAGCAAAATGTAATTCGTGCCACAAAGCAGCCTATAACAAGGGCGAGCTTATCATGGATAGCTACGCAGGATTGCTGGATGGCGGATTGTCCGGCCCGGGCATTGTACCCGGCGATGTTGCCTCCAGCCTCGTCATCAGCCGTGTGGTCCTCCCATTAGCAGACGACAAGCATATGCCACCCGCCAAGAAGCCCCAGATGACCCCGGAAGAACTGGCAATAGTCACTCAGTGGATAAGACAAGGCGCCCCCCGCCAGCCTCTTGAGTAAGAGTGACGGTCAACACCCCACACACACGTTTAACCGGATGACTCTTGGACGATTGGGGTGCGCAGACGCGATCTTGTATCTTGTTATTTTCGCGAAAAACGCGCTATTTCGCGCAGTTATACGCATTTTGGCAAAACGTTACAGAACCAGCGTATCACTTGATCATCAAGACCTTACCGCTGGTACTCCCGCCGGGAGTCGAACCCGAATCTTCGGTACCGGAAACCATTACATCATGCTGAATAACAACGGCTTAAAAACACAAAAAGACATAGTTGATAGAATCGAAAAACTTCATTTCCAACACTCAAGCATCCCTAGACCATATCGGTCGCTTCCGAGCACCCAGCTTAAAGGGATACGTAAGACCATCTTTATCAAGCCAATCAATCGAAGCTTCTTGTTCAGAGAGTATAAAGTTTATAATATTTTTCCTTACACTTAGATTTCTAGCCCCAGCGTAACTCTTTTCCTTAAATTGGCTACATTGCATCCTCAACACATACATATCTGAAGCACGACTCGCATCCTTATCGATAGCATAAAGCCTAAACACTGATGCGATCGAACTCCCAACAGGGATAGACTTCATCCATTCCATCAGTATATCATTCTCGAGGTCCTCCATTGCCTCGGCCAACACAAGAAATGCCAATCCGAGTCTATCACAGGATTTAAAATACGGCCTCTCCAACATTAAACGCCTCAGGAATGTTGCCACTGCCAAATCGACTTTCGACCTATATACAACATCACGAAACCCCAAATTTAAAACTAAATTAGCAATCCATTCTGATGGTGTTGAAGATATAGAAACAGCCAACGCTAGCACCTCTGGATAGCTGGTAAAATATTCACGAACAGTTTCAGTAAAAGGAGACTTCACAATATAGTCTGCGCAAAGATACTCTTGTATAGATAGGTGAGAAAATTCTATATTATCAAAACCAGAATGAACAATAAGACCAGTATGCGACTCAATCTCTTGCGCAACAAGAACACCATCCTCTAAAGGCAATCCAAAATCCTCACATACCGAACTATATATCTTCAAAAATTCTGATTTAACCAAGACTCTTTGTCTATACTCAAAAGTCATATAGAACGATATAGCAGATAAAAACAATGCTTTTTTATCTGGAGTAAAGAATGCGTACTTTGATGCTCTTTTTATCCGTCTGGTTGAATCCCAATCCCGAAGCAAAAGGCTAACTATTCTCTGATAGATACTTGATGGCTGCTCCGGGAAGCTACCATCATTTTTAAATAAGAAAAGGAGTTGCGTAAGTATCAGAGGCCTATCTGCCAAGTCATTATATGGAAGACGGTCAATTTCCCGATTAAAAGTCACGTAATCATCTCCAAGCCAAGATTCCGCAATTTCATCAATTTGAGACGCATCAAGAGGCATAATCTCGAGCACGCTAAACCCTTCGACAACATTAACATAATCTCCACTCCGACATGTTGCTACAATCTTTGAGGTAGAGATTTTGTGCGAGAGTTCTTCAATTTCATCAATATAAACACGCCTATTTTCAGCAGTTGATTCGTCCAGCCCATCCACGAATAAAACGCAATTAAGTCTTTCCAAAAACTCCGCTGCCAAATCGGATGCTGGCATGCCACATACTAAGGCACGCTTAAAATCATCCAAACTCACATCCTTCATTCCATCTACAAAAGATGCAAATCCCATAATAACAAGAAGTCTCTTAACAACGGTCTCTCGATTTCCAAGATCCCTTATCCTCACCAATATCGGGCATGAATATGAGTCTTTATCTGACCGAGACTCTCTCAATAAGCTTGTAAACAATCTTTTTATAGTAGTAGTTTTTCCTGCTCCGGGATCACCTAATAGCAAAAAGCTTTCTCGATCCTCAATCAAAAATGATTCATTTCTCACACACGAGCTACTATTAATACGCCTAAACCTTCTTGGAGTTGTTTGTAAATGTAATGGTATAGTATTACAATCTACATCAATAGGCGTACTCATTCCGAAAAACGTTATTTGCCTAGCCCAGTTATTACACTCCTTTAAATGCGAGGATATTGCATATTCAATATCACTTTCCAAAGGCAATCGAACCTTCTTCTTATTATATCTATATACAGCATCAACTACCGGAGGAATGGCAGCTAGTATAAACGAAAGAAATGGGTTCATGTCATCACTCATACATTTTAGCTTTTTAAAATATAATGGCAGACTGTATGAGGGACATCAAGCTTAGTCGCCCCCAAACGGAGCATCATCCCAAAAAAGGCTGTCGAAATGACGGCTTACAGCCGTCCGGGGTCTGCGCTAAAGCGGTATGTTTGAAAGCCTAGCCTCTGCCCAGCAGAGGAGAGAGTGTGCCTGCCCTACACTCGAACCTGTCAAGGTAGTCCCGGCCCTGAGCACAGGAACCTTTTCGACGCCCGACCGCTATTCCTGTGCTCTGAATCGGGCCGGGCTCCACCTTGACAGGGGCACTGCGTGCCCTCGCTGCGGGCCGCTATGAGCTTCGCTCGCCGCTAGGCAGGAATGGCTAGGCTTTCAATGAAGGAAGCCGAACACGAAAGGACCATTCCAATGACTACGACCACCGCTCAGCCCCGGAAACACCTCAAGACCGTACACCGCTACTGGATCAGCACCCTAGAAATGCCGGTCGAAATGCCCTCGATCCCCACGACCAAGGCTTACGCCGAATGGTGGGCCGATTACGTTTTCAAGAACTTCCCCCGGCTCGAAGTCGTCAAATCCGTCGAAGTCGAGGAAATGACCCAGCACAAATTCATTACCCACTGGTACCACGTCAAAGAGAAGCAGGCAGCGCCCCACCCTGCCGACCTCCCCGGCCAAACTCTGATGTTTCAGGATTAATCTTGCCCTTCGGTCATTCTCTCCGGTTTCTATCACCGGAGAGACAACCGCCAATACCATGCCTACGATCCTTTTCCACCGAGGCTACATGTTCGCCTTTTTCAGTTCCGACTACGGCGAGCCTGTACACATCCACATTGCAAAACAGGGAAAAACCGCTAAATTGTGGATCGATACTTGGGAATTTGCCAAAACCGGCAAATTCAGAGAGCACGAACTCAACGAAATCATCCGCATTGCCAAAGACCATGAAGACGACATCCGAAAGGCCTGGAATCTCCACTTCGGAGAGTGAACCCATCGTCGCCAATGTCGTTATTGGCGAGGACCGGTTCACCTTCGAACTCGAAGACGGGCGCACCATATCCGCCCCTTTTGCGTGGTTCCCCCGTTTAAGGGATGCTTCCCCGGCCCAACGCGAGAAATGGACTCAATTCGGGGACGGTAGCGCTATCTGGTGGCCGGAAATTGACGAACATATTTCCGCACAAGGCGTTCTCGACGGCAAAGTCTCGTACGAACTCATCCGAGAGCGCAAAGCGCAGTAGCACGAGATACGGGCCATGAGCCAGAGAATCCCCGACCCGGTTCCCGGCGCGCTTCTAAAAGACATCCTCGACGAGATGAATATCTCGCAGGCCGAGCTTGCCCGCCGTACGGGAATAACCGCTTCCCACGTTACCGCCATCATCAAAGGCCGTCAGGGTATCAATGCAGAGGTTTCATTACGGCTCGGCCGGTTCTTCGGCCAATCAGATACGTTCTGGCTCAATATTCAGCACGAATACGACCTGCGTAAGGCTCGCGACGAGAAAGGCCCTCAAATCGACAAAGAAGTACTCCCGCTGGCCTATTAATCGGCCTGATCAGCGTAACGCTTTCCTGTGCTTTTTGGGATCGCTTCGGCAATCAAGAACGCGATACACGACAGGGATTCCCTGTTCCATTTTATAGTATATGACGTAGGGAAAGCGGGAGACGAAAACGCAGTGATGCCCGTATCTCTGCCCGTGGATTCCAGCGTACAGCCGGAGTGATTCAATCTCGGAAAATGCGCATTCCAAGAAGTAAGTGCCAACCCCCAATTCCTGAGCGTCATAAAAATCCCTGGCATTCTCCAAATCTGCAATGCCCGAGGGTAAAATTTTGGGCGTCATCGGTTAAGCAGCTTTTGCTTTGCCGCGTCCCAATCGACAGGCTCTTCAAGCCCGGCCTGCCGTCTCATTTCGGTTTCTTTGAGTGCATCCTCGTGCCATGAAGGGATCGCGGCGCTTTCGGGGTTCTTGTCCATCGTGCCCCAAAGCATTTCCATTACTCTAAGCTTTTCATTTAGAGTAAGTTCCTTGATATCCGCTTCAGTAATCATGGCCTAAATTTACCAGAAGTCACCCAAATCGCAACGAGTTTCTTTAGATCCTGATGACCTTTGCCCAGACGCGGAGGATGGCGGTACGGTCACCGGCTGAATGGCTGGTGGCGAAGAGCTTGCCGGAGTTCTGGCTTTCCCGGATATGGCGCTGGAAGGCCCCGAGGAGGTAGACGCCGCCGCTTTCCACGACGGTTTCTCCCTGCAGGGAATCTTTGGCCTCAATCGGCACCGAATCATTCACGTAGCCGATGACGTCGCCCATTTGGAGATTGTATTCCAGAGCGCACTTGCCGCCGCCCCAGTCACGCACCCCGACGTTGAGTTGAAAGCCGACATCCATGATGTCGTAACCGCTGATCGTGACGGAGCCGGTTTCGGTCGTGGTGTACTGCGGGACCGGGATCGACTCCACTTTCTGAATGCTGGAGGTCTTACCGTCGCGCAGGAACATGAGCGGTTGCGCGACCAACTCCACCTCGGAGCGCGAAATCTCGGCCTGAAAGGTGGCCGTAATATCCATGCGCAGGAGCGAGGTAAAATCACCGTTGGCCAGGGAAGCGGCGATGCTGATATCATCGGTGACGTCCACCCCGATTTCCCGCGAGTCCTGGACATTCTCTTGCGAGATATAGAACTGGACCACCCACAGCGGCGAATCGATTTCCTTAAGAGAGTCGAGCAGGCCGCGCAATTTCAAGACCGCCTCGATCTTGTCCACGAGGATAAGCGAGCCGTCATCAAAGTACGTGATTGTGCCCTGTTCGGTTTTGATGGCGTTGAGCAGGCTTTGAATCTCGTCGGACTCGGCCCGGTAGATGCGGCCCACGAAAACGGTTCTGTCCGTCTTCTCCGGGTCCCCAAGATAGAAGAGGCTGCCGTACTCGGCCAAGTCGCAGCCCAAGCGGCGAGAGAGGACCAAGAGGACATCACGCGGCTGCACCTGATCGACCGAGAGCGAGATTAGCTTGTCATCGAGCGATTCGGCCCAGACGACGGAAAGTCCGGTGTCGGCAGCAAAGCGCCGCATGAAGGCCCCCACGGCCATCCCCTCAACCTGATAGGAACAGCTAACGCCCTCCTTTGGATCTCCGAGTAGCTGGCGTCTACTTTCCTCCGCCCTTTGGATAAAATGCTTCCATTGCGGCTGTCCCAAGAGAAGATCGTCTTTCTTCGTCGTCTGGCACCCGGTCAACAAAGACACGCTCGCCAGTATGCAGAGTAAGAGCACCTTCCCACCAATCGATTTTCTTGATCTTCTTTCCATAGTAACCGCTTTCTTCCAGAGTTTCACCGATCTTGTACCAGCGACCGCTTTCAAAGACCGCATAGAGGTTTCCGTCCTGGCGCTTGCCGATCATAGTCAGCTTGGCCGCTTCGTTTTCGAGGATGCGGATTCTGTCGTTGAGCGCGTCGATTTCGGCATAAAGTAGCTCACGTTCCATCACGACCTTCAGCAGGTCCTGGACGTGGTACTCCCGTTTGCCTTCCTTCTTGAAATCCGTCGTGAGCATGACCGGGTTTAGCTCGATCAGCCGTTGGGCTTCGGGCTTCTCCGGTGTCTTGGCATTAGCCGCTAACGGTTGCGTAGGCTTATCGGCTGGGGGCGAATCTTCGCCCGGCGTATCCCCGGTGATCTTCCCTGCCGCATGGGCCGGGATCGACTTTGTAAAGGCCATCACTTTGCCGATAGCCCACACGCCCCCGCCGCCGAAGCACAGCCACATGATGATGAGGAAGGCCGCCAGTCGGCTACTGACAGAAAACCAGTTACGGGCGAAGAACCAGCGCAACAAGGAAGGCCAGCTACGGCGTTCCCACTGCTTTTTGTTGCGCGAACTACCCGCCTGCTCGGTGGTCTCCTCTTCGCCGTCTTCCTGCGCTTCTTCGCGCTGTCTGCGATGGGGCTTTGAGTACGAGTCGTAAAGCTCATAGTATCGAGGTTTTGGATACACCCGACGCTGAAAGCCGGTACTGACCCACTTGCGGTCAACCTTGCGTTTCTCGATTTCCCAAATGCAGGGGGACCAGTACCCGAACAACTTTGCCTTCAGTTCGTACCAATCGCCCAGGGGGATATGAAAATACGGGTCTCGCTCGGTCTCCTGATTAACCAGCTCCTTACGCAGGGCGATCATGCGCAAGATACGATCATCCATGGCGTCAATGTCCTGCGTCAGAAACTCAATCGTTGCACCCTCATGGCGGATTTCGGCAATCCATTCACGCCAGAGCCGCCGCCGCTCGACTTCGCCGGTGCGCGGGGCGTAGTGGTGGAACTCATCGAATTGAAGATGCGCCCCCTTCAACTTTTGGTAGTCCATTTCCCACGGCCCGCTTACCCCATCGTCTTCGGTCCACTTGTCCACCGTTTCACGCGGGAGCACCTGAATACGCGAGCGCACGGTTGCCTCGTCCATGTTGAGCCGCTTCCCGGCCTCGATTACGATTTCATCCACGTTGAGCGGGATCGTCGTGTAGAGTACGCCGTCATGCTGAGGGAGCCATTCGTCCATGACGAAGGACGGCCCGCGAGTATAACTCTTATAGCCGCCCATCGGCGCAGTCGTCAGGTAAGCAACCGTATTCATTATTCAACTACGCTACCCAACGGTAGGAATGATTTTAACGATGGTACGGACAATAAAGGTGCTTACCCAAATCCCGAGATAGGCCGTTATCAGGACGATAGCCAAATCCAACGGAATCCAGTAATTGACCATGTTGACGTAAGGTTTTAGAAGCTCGGCCCCTTGCTGGACGCTTTCAGGCATAGCCGAAAGCAGTGCTTCCATGAATGGTTCAACCAGATCAGACGCCTTTTCCAGCAGCCAATCCACGAAGTGCTTGAGAGCGTCAAGAATCCATCCACCTACTTTTTTTAACCAATCCCACATATTGCCTCCTAGGTTACGTTAAACACGGTCTTGCGAACGCTTCGGGCGAATACCCAAATCATGAACACCGCCAGCAGCGCCCGGATAAAATCACGCAAGAGCATTAGCTCTGTTCCAAAGGCGTCGTTTTCATCCGGGGTGAAATCCAAATGCCACGTAAAGTCTTCATCGGTGCCGATGACGGTATCTTGCGTGGAGGCAATACCCCGGATGGCATGCGGAACGACGATTTCGAACTCACCGCCGCCTTGCCCAGTGGGTGTTAAGTCTTCGATCAGCGCCCCCATTCCTGTTGCATCGGTCAAGGCCTGTGCGTCCCCTTCAAAGCCTTCATAGAGGCCTAACTCTACATCGAACTCTTCGGGATACTCAGATTCGGAGAATGCTTCATTGATGCCATCGGAAACCCCGTTGCTCACGCCTTCGCTGACTGCTTCGGCTATGTCCTCACTCATATCGCCTAGAGTATTTTCCAGCGCACGACCCACCGCAGTTTCGATGTAGTCCATCGATTTATAGATGCCCTGGGCTACCTCATCATCCAAATTCTGTTGAGCATCCCACACGCCAGCGGCTACCGCATCAGCAATGCTTCCCTTACTGGCTTGGATGGCCTGTTGAACTGCTGCTGCTACCTCATCATCCGTTATCGTACTGTCTTCCTGATCCTCAGGTGCTTCGTCGTCGTCATCACCGGGAGAATTCGGGTTGTCTTCGTAGGAACCCGAGCCGGGATTGTAATTGGGGTCAGGTGTCCATGGACTACTCCCTTCACCACCACCGCTACCGCCTGAACCACCACCGCCACTTGAACCGTTGCCAGAAGCTCCACCCGGAATTGACCAGGAGTTATTAGGGTCTGATCCGGCCTCAGATTCGGCAGCGTCCGGGTATCCGTCATAGTCGGAATCAGTCGGGGTCGAACTGGAGTCATTCGGATCGGCCCCGTAATAGCTTTCAAAATAGTCCGAAACGCCATCCCCGTCAGTATCTGCGCTTATGTCGGTATAGTCTTCAGCATGGATTGCGCCGTCATCGGTTTCGTAGGGGTGAGAGTCAGGATTATAAGGACCGGTTCCGGCCCACTCTTCATAGGCATCCGAAGCACCGTCTCCGTCTGAATCGGGCAACGCATTATTGGGATTTGTCGGGTCCGAGCCAAAATGAAGCTCGTCTTGATTAAGAATGCCGTCTCCGTCAATGTCGGTATCTTCACTGTTAGCAATGCCGTCCCCATCCACATCGCCCGGGCCGTCTAACTGCTCGTATGCGGCCCAATCGTCTGAATTCATCCCATACTTTGGATCTTCGGGATAGAAATCTACAGTGTCCGGAGCGCCGTCTCCATCGGTATCCGTAGGCACATCATCGGCATCATTCGGATCGGTTCCGGCAAGGTTTTCCATCCCATCTGAAATCCCGTCTCCGTCCGAGTCTTTTGAATAATCGCTTTGTCCGTATGTGCCGGAAGGCGCGTCAGTATATCCAGAGTCATAGAGCGCATCTTCCAATTCGTCAGGAATCCCGCTGCCGTCACTATCCGTTGATAAATCGAGGCCACCGAAATCACCGCTTTTGAGGCTTAATGTAGCGATTTCATTACCGTCAGCGTCCCTCACTAAATAAAGAAGGGTGGAGTAACCACTCGTATAAGGACGAAGCGGCCAAATGCTATCAAAGAAATGGGCAACACCCATATTCACCGTAGAAGAACCACCAGAAAAACGGTATCTTATGCCATTCTCTGCATGCGCAGTACTCGCGACGGTTAAGACACACAATAAAAATAGAGAAAGCAGGCGTTTCATCAAAAATCCCTTTCCCGCATCATCAATCGGATCATAAACCATGACAGGCCCGCCCCAATAAAGGCGGTGCCGGTAAGAATGGCGGTGCCGATTACTTTCAGCGTTTCCAGTTGCCCGCTTATCTGGATCAGTGCTTCAACTTCTGTCATGGCGTTCTCATACACAAAAAGGTGACGGGGGATTAACCCCGCCACCCAGTTAAACGACGATGCTAGCCGCCAATCTTACCCGCCTTGCGCATGCCGAGCTGGATCAGCTTGAAGGCGAAGTAACCGCCGACAACGGCGATCATGATCGTGCCCAGGCCGGTGATGGCGACCGTGACATAATCGGCGAGGCTGACACCTTCACCCAGCGGCTCAGGCAGCGTCACCTGCGCCATGGCGCTGCTGGAAAGCCCGACAGCAGCCCCACCAGCAATGAGCGCCCGCTTACCGTAGCGCTTGGCCACATGGCCAACGGTCCCCGCTCGCTCGCGACAGGCTACCGCCGTGCGTTCGAAAAAGGACGGCTCACGCTTCGCCACCCCGTATTCTGCATTCATCTGATACATGATATGTTCCTTTCGTTTGTGTTTGTTTACTTCTGGCCGGACCAAAACCTTATGAGTCCGAAGGCCAAAAACGGCTTTAGCGAGTAATAGACCGCGATATGGAAAACCAAGCAGACCCAGTAGTAATGGAAGAAGACTTGGAAGGGTGATTCGTATTCCATAACGACTACCACTAGCGGTCCAATGAGGGGCGGATATGAACTTCCCATTCGAGAGGGACGCACAAGGCCGCCAAAAGAAGAGGGGTGTTAAGCCCCCTCATGAGCGTTTCAGACTTGTCAACATGTACGGTGACGTGCTGAGCAACCGCATCTATTTCGATTAAAAGATTTTCAAAATCCATGGACGTTTCCTGTGTTGATAGATTCGCGTACGAGCTTCGGTTAGCACAGGGGCGGACTGTCCATTGACAGTTATGTTGCCCCTTAACAAGGAAAGGGGGCGGGCCGACCGCCCCCCAGCCCGCAAGCGGGCTGGAGGGCGATGCGGCCCCGCCTGCCCTACCCTTCAAGCATCCTTCCGTTCAGGTTCAGGATGCCCTTGTCTTCCATCGACGGCTCGATGGTAAAGCGGCAGGACTGCCCTTCCTTCGGAACTTCGGGGATCGGGCCGTCACCGCGCTTGGCATCGGTGATAACCACGACCTGTTTACCGCACAGGAGAGTGGTTTTTTGCAGGTGATAGGGCTTCCCCTGCCGGGAAGTGCCCGCCACAGTCTCGGTGTTCAGGCAAAAGCCCTGTACACCGACTTTCCCCGAGAATGCCCAGGGATCTAGTTGAGACCCGTTGCCGTTAGGTTTAGCTTGTTCAGCCATTTGATTACTCTTTCGTTTGTTGTTTTTATTTCATGGGCACCGCGAATTTTCACATGCGGGTTGCCCGAGAGTTGTTCTCTCGCCTCTTCGACGAGAATGTCTGTGAAATCGTCCTCAAGGATCACGCGGTAACGGCGGCTCGACTTGAGGTCACAGCGGAAAGTCACAGTACGGCCCCACCGCACTATTTTCTCACCCAGCGTAAGGGAATCGTCTACCTTGCGCTTTTTCTGTTTTCCGCCGGGGGGACGGCTAGCGGTGGGGCCGCAAGTGTAAAAGCCTCGGGAGGCTTGAAAGATACGGATGCGCTGACGCTGCAAAACCCACTCGGGAAGCGTGGCCGATTTGGTCACGTACTTGAACAGGTATTTGAAGGTTTCGCCTTTGATGCGCTGGACATGGGTACGGCCCTTGCCCCAAAATTCGTTGACCTTGAACAGGTCGATGGGCTTACGCCACAGCAGCACGATATGCCAATGCGGCCAGCCGGAGACGTGGAACTCCAGTTTCCAGCAATACGGGATATCCTTGCGCTTGAGCCGCTTTTTCGGGGACCAGCGCGACACGCTACGGACCAGATGCCCGCGCAGGTCGTAAAGGAACTGCCGCATATGGCGTTTGCCGATCTCGTAAGCCGTTTCAGGATCGGGGTAACGCTTCGGGTCCATCGTTACCGTGATGGCCCGGCTGTCACGCAAATCGGGGATGCCCTTCTTTTCCAGATCCTTGACCTTGAGGTGTGCCCCGTAGTCGCTGAACCAGTTCGGCGGCTCGTAGCGGGTGAGCACGACGGGCGATATATCCGGGGTATCGCCGGATTCGTCCAGCATCTCACGCAGGTAAGCCAGGCGGATTTCGTCGAGGCAGAAAGGATCTTCCTCTTTAGGCTTGGGCCGGTACGGGCCAATGCCCCTTTCTCTCATACGCCGGTCAAGCCGGTTACGCTGATGGAGGAGCTTACGCTTTTCCTCAATGGGCAAAGACGGATCGATACCATGCGCCCGGTCGAGATCCTCGAACATCCCGTGAAGCCGGGACATGCAAGAGGCCTGCTCGCTTTTGCGCTCAACGTAGCGCACCGGATCAAACCGTTGCGACCGGTTGAGCTTCGGGCTTGTCAGGATGCCGCGACCCGCCATTATGGAAGGTCCTTTCGTTTGTTGTTTCGACAACACAGGCCCCGGATTGAGTTGCCGCTCGCCGGGGCCTCCTTTTCGTTTGAAATCGGGAGGGCCGGGGGAGAAGAAGCCCCCGGCCCATTTGTAACCGCCATCTCTACTGTTTTATCGTCCCCGTCTTCGGGGAAATGCTCGGTGGCGTGGGTACGCAAAAACGCTTCCACTAAATTGAAAGTGAACAGACCGACGACACAGACTTGAATTCGCTTGGCGTCCCCTTCAGAAGGTGGATTCCAGAGGTTTCGGGACTTGATATCGCGTTCAATCGCTGAATACGCCTGCCGGAGCACCTGGACTACTGTTTGCTTGCTCTCAGACATGGCGAACGGGGGCAGTCAGGAAAGACTTGTCATACACGACCCCCTTACGGAGGGCGGCTAGTCGCAGAGCACAACGCAGCTTGTAACCCGGCTCCATCGTGTACCGGCTCCACAGTTTATGCAGACGGGAACGCTCGGAAGGGTTCAGGCGAATGACGAAAGGCCGTGTGGAGGAATCGGAGGAAGTCTGATCAATCAAGGATTCAGGGTCTTCGAACTGATAGGCAACGGCGATGCGGAGAGCACGCTTGAGCGCGGCTGAACGGGTGGGCAGAGCGTAGGCAGACCGGAGGCGGTCAAGGCGTCCGTAATCTGACTGTGTCAGGCGAACCGAGAGCCGGGGATACTGCTTAGCCGGGAAGCCCATCAATTAAGCCCTCCTGTCGAATATCCCTGCATGGCACGAAGACGGTCCCGGTAAAGCAATAGATGATCGGTTTCGCCATCGTCGAAATGCTCCAGCCAATGAGAGAGCGTATCGAAGAACGTATACGTAGCCCCCGGATCGATACCCGCTTCGCCACACTCATGCTCAAACGTGCTCGGCGTTAGCTCATCGTCTTCGTAGTCCCCGTAGCAAGAACGAGCCACCTTGACCAATCGATCCAGATAAAGGCTTATCGCCACATCGACAAAGTCATCAGGCGAAAGCGAAAGGTGACGGGGTATGGCTAACTCAGGCATGACGGAGGTGACGGGCGGAGCAGCCCACTTTCTTGATGCGCCGAACCTCGTCGGGTTCGATCAGGTAGAGAGTGCCGAAGGGCTTGGCCCGGATGAGGCCTTCACGGATGCGCGCCTTGACCGTCCGGGGATCTACCCCGAGGTCTTTTGCTAGTTTCGTGTGGCGCCATGGTTGCGGCATGAGAACCATAGGAACCATTGCTTCCTTTGTAGTCAATATGAATTTTGCTAAAAATGTAGTATGTTCAAAAATACCCTAATGAGAGAGAGCCTCAATAACCGCATAAACGTCCGCATCACTGATTCGATGCGGGATGAACTAGAGGATCTCTACAATAAAACCGGTATCAGCCCTGCCGATTTAAGCCGTAAGTGTCTTGAAAGCGTTCTGGCGTATTGGAATGAGAACGGAGAAATAAAACTCCCGTTCAAACTGATACCGGAATCCGAGTTGCCAGAAATCTACCTCGAAGGCACCAAGGGAAAAGTATCGGGCTCTATCAAACCCGGTTCATCCAAGTAACACTGGAAGCCGACACTACCAACATATTCATTCATCTCATACACCACATCAATGATACAAAGTTATAAATCAAACTTAGGAAAAGGAATCATTCTTATTTTAAATCAACTGCTTCTTATGCCGTCCATAAGAAATCAACAGATCCAAGCCCCAAACCGATAAAGCAAATGAACGACTTATCAGAAATAGCTTACTACGCGCCAGAGGAGAGCAGGAGCGCGAAAGGTGACCTCAAAGCGGGGATCGTTCTACTTGCCACCCCTTTCATTCTCCGAGCAATCGGCCTAACTATCGCCGCCATAGTCCCCGTATGGTGGGAAAGTACCGTACTAGAGGACAACATCAGAATACTTTGGGCAATACAGGGGGTGAGCATTCTTATAGCACCCATTGGGCTGTATACGACAATCACTGCCGCATTAGAGCTTAACGACATAATGCATCGCAAGAGAGACGTACTCAGGCAGAGGCAAGGCATCGTGCGCTAGACCAAAGAGAAAAGCCCACGAAAAATCACAAATGAATTAGCTATTCGCTATCAAAGGATTAAAAGCGAGTATCCACGACATTTCCACTCACATCAAGGTAATTAGATATTACCACCTCTGTGGTGTTCCTCCTATACTTCGATGAAGATGCAAGAACACTACATCGCTCAACGGAGGTTATATTCCACATATTTGATCTATACAAATCCCATATACACTTGTGGTCAGCATTAGACACGAGAATCTTAGCACCACGCTTCGCGGCATCAGCCAGACACTCTACAAGGCGTTTTTGATCTGACCATGAAAATATACGTTCATTATATTTCAAAAAGTTATTATTATTATGCTTAACCGTGTATGGAGGATCAACATATAGAAAATCGCCTTCACCTGCTATCGATATAGTATCAGAAAAATCACACGACGTCAGTTTTGCTCCTTTAAGAGCATTTGTGTATCCATCAAAATCCTCATCATCATACACAACCTGAGTCTTTGTCCCCTTGGGAACATTAAAAACGCCCTTAAGATTGACCCGATAAAGGCCATTAAAGCAGGTTCTATTTAAATATATAAAACGCGCCGCTCTTTCGACGGGATCAATCGGACATTTCGACCTAACCTTATAATAGTATTCAGAGCTATGCCTCTCATGATGAATAGACAACGCATCACGAACAGAACTGGCATTTTTCTTCAATTGAATATATGCACAGATTAGCTCCTCATTAACATCACTCAACACTGCACATTTAGGATTAGCATAAAAAAACACTGCCCCACTCCCCAGAAAAGGCTCGATATGCCTTCTTGCATCGTCACACAGAAAATTTGAATACCGAGAAACCAACCATCTCTTCCCTCCGGCCCACTTCAAAAAAGGTTTCATTTAAAAACATTTATATAATTCATTTAATTCGCTTCATAAATTCTTCATATATAAAATCTATGAATTCAAAATCAACTACTTTATATCCCCTACTTTCAGTAGCATGAGCAGGAATTCTCCTAAGCTCATTTATCCTATCCATCCATCTTACATTCTTAGAAGTTCCCTTATCACCGGGAAGAGGGATATCGAATACATCTTTAAGGAGTGGCCAATTTTGCTTATTTGAAACGATCTTTTTATACTCAATAAAATCCAAATAATTCTCCAATGGCAATCGCTTTTCAGAAGACTCATCCTGGGATTTACTGTAGGCACTAACCCGAATATCCTTATCCGTAACGCCCTTATCCCAATACATGTCCCCATACACATCTTTGAATGTGTCAAATATTGCCTTCTGAACTTGAATATTTAGTTCCTTCAGTTTCCTATCCGCATCCAAGATACGCTCCTCAGATTGCTCATCAACCCACTCGGTCATTCCTTCCGGCAAGAAATCAGAAAACTCACCTCGAACTATCTCACAAAGGCGATAAAAATACTCCTTCGGTCCGCCTGAACCAAATTGAACCTTGAACTTGCCCTGCATCTTAGAAGGACCAGCTCCCCCAATCCACTTTAAGACAGGATCTATATAATCTTCCACTTCTGACAATAAATCAGCAGGCTCCAGATCCAGAGAGACAATCCCCTTGTTAGCCTCTGCATACTTAATCAACTCCCCCAAAAGCAGGAGGTATCCCTGAACAGATACGTTCGTGCACAAATACCCCCCACGCCCAATACTCCATTGATGAGAATTTGCACTCACAAGCAATTGAAAATAATTATTTAGAACAAACCTAGCCCGTTCAAGCGTAGCAGAATCATCGTTACCACACAGTGGCCCTTTTATATACTCTTCGCCACGAAGCGTCACTTCACCGATTAGTCCCGACCGCCTCAACCCATCCTTTAAAGCTGGCACGGTTAAACATGTTTTTTCAGTCGGGACAATACCTTGCTGAGTCACACGGCCATACAATGGCTCAGCAATGTCATTATTTAAAACACCTATCAGCCTGGCAGCAATCGCACCAACTCGCTCAGACGGCTTATCCGACCCCCACTTCAACTCACCCTCCAAATCATCTAGCAAAGTCTTAGGCACAGGCTTTTGCTCATGGTTAATTGTTACAAATAAATTAGCCTCGTTTATCTTATCCAAGCACTCAAAAGCCACCACCATTATATTTTGGTTCATGTACTTATCAGACAGAGGCGCATATCCATAAAGCCGATGCTGACCATCAATTATCCATGCCGACCTATATTTAGACGGAAGATATAGATTCCCAAAAGTTACATTATTTTCATCATCATTAGCTATTTTCTCAAACCTGCACCTTGTCGAAAAGTTTATAAGTATATTAGATGGAAAATACCCACCTCCTAATATAAAATTCGAGATTTGCCTAAGCCTAGTCCTAGACACTAATCGTTGATACGTTGGAGCCCCTGCCGGATCATTTAACGAACGGTGGTTCACAAATGTAATTTTCAACATTTGCTTAGGAGTAGAAACAAAAGAATAGAATGTTCGACCACCAACCCTTCCCTTTACAGCAGGAACCCGAACATTTTCCATCTCATGAATCTTTTGCCCCTTCAAAAACTCAGCATGGAATTGAAAGCGGGCCGCAGATCTAAGATGATCTGCTATTTGTATATAATACCTCAACTCCTTCTCCGTGACGATATTAATATTTGAGCTATTCGCCAACTCTCTGTCCTGGCTTAATATCGCAATATTATGAGTAAACATTATCCATATTATCTTAGGCTTAAAACCATCCCCATAGTGCTTTTTTATAGAATTAGCAATAAGACCTTTAATTGCAGAAAAGTCTCCAATATCTCTATGTAGGCTTTTCTTTACTATCCGAGCAGACGACACACAAGTTGCCACAACGACCGTTTCATCGTCTTTAGCAAAAGCATCAACAGGCTTCCAGTAAGCCCCACCTTCCTTTGGGTTTAATTTTACTTCTATGTTCTCTCGGTCTCCAATTTCAGGGTAACCTAGAAGAAACAACAAATACCACACCTTATTTTTAAGAGTTTCAGCATGAGACCAAGGCCGTTGAAGTTTCGTCTTAATTTTTAACTCTCTGTCTACAGTCCATCCAGCTTTCAACAATGACTCTACCTCAGATTTTAAAACTGATTTTTCCTGATAAGGCTTCCTCCACTTAGTAGCGTCTCGCTTCAACCGCGATGCGTCATTTATAATCCGTCTTACCCATTCAGCAGTTTCCATATCAAGCAATCTTTGTAGAATAATCCTTTTGTCCGAATTGAGGCTGGCAACATCGGACATGTAGAGCAGCCTATAATCGCCTACATCAATCACATACGAGTTGCAATGCAAATATCACTACAAACGACTAGATGGCCTTAGGCATCAATTGATCATTATTTAGATTGAAAGTACAGAGTTGCCTCATCCGCCGTCGATAGCTGCCAATAGTGGCGATAGATGACGTCCGGGGAGTTTCCGGCTTCGCGGGCGATTTGGTTTTCGTCTTTGATTTGGGCGAGGCGGTAGGAGATCCAGCTATGGCGGCAAATGTCCTGGGAGTAGATGCCGCGCAGATCGGCCAGTTTGATAACCTCTTTGAAAAGCTTTTGGTAATTGGACGGCCAGAGGGGCACATTCGGATGTGAATCGAGCACGGCCCGCAGGGGTGGCAGGATCGGAACCACGCGGACGGCTCGACGGCCCCGGAGCTTACCGGCACCGACCCGGATAATGTCGGGGAGGATATCCTCTTCGCGGAGGGCTTGGAGTTCGGAGCTACGGAGGCCCGCGTACAGGCGGATTGCGATGTTACGGGCGAGGATGCCCTTTGTGCGGCCTTCGGGCTCGTACTCGATAGCCGCTTTCATGAGGGCGTGAGCCTGCTCAGGCGTCAGGACGGCCACTCGCCTACCCTCGACAACCGGGGAGTCCAGGCCATCCAGTAAATCCGTTGTGAGGTATCCGCGCTTGCGACACCAGTTGAACCAGTTCTGAAAGGCCCGGTAATCGTTGAGCCGGGTTTGAGGCTTTACGCCCTTGCGGTAAATGTACTCCCGCAGGTTCACCCGTGTAATATCCGTCAGGAACACCGGGCAAACGGTGTCCAGAAAGGCCCGGACGCGGTAGGAAATGTTTTCGATGGTGCGGCGGCTGCGGTTGGCGTCGTGCTTTTCCTGCAAAAACTCTTCGAGAGCGTCCACACACTCGACCTTGCTCCCCAAGGCATGATGCGCATCGAAGAACTTTGCCGCCTCGGCAATCCCCACACCGTGAGGCTCTAAAATCCGCATGGCTGCCGCATACTCGGACCGCGCCAATTCCCCGAAATACACGCCTTCCGCGCCCTCCTTGGACACTTTGCGGTTGAGATCCCGGCAATGCGCCTTGGCGGCCTCTTCGGTCTTGAAATGCTTCCGATAGGGCTTGCGACCGGGTACGGCCAAATAAACCTGAAAAGGCGTCCGAGGATGAGAGATGCGATAAACCCTGGCCGAGGCCATATCGTGAAGTTCAAATATTTTTACTAGCCTTAATCTCTTCGATGAGCTGCAAGATGCTATCAATTGCTCCGACCGTCGTATTCATCTCATTAATAACCCCCTCCAAAGCCGCTACAGTGCGCCGCTTAGCCTTATTTAGCCGTAAGGTTGCTCTCGGAAATGATTGAACAACATTCCTAAACCCAACGATCTTATCAGTTGTAGTTTTTGCTGTCGTCTTAATCTCGACCATCGCAGCCTCCAACTTAACAACATCCTCCCTATCAGTCTCCAACTCAGAAGAGATAGATAATGCTTTACTCATAGACGAAAAAGCAGCCTCGCGAAACTTTCCGGATATAGACACATTAGTCTCAAGAACATCAGAAAACATATCCATATCCAAGCACGACTGATTAAGTAACGCCTTAATTTGTCTGACTGCATTCGGCTCATTCCGAAATCTTACCTCATCAATATCACGGCTCCTTTTACGAATTCTATCGCCAAATTCACTTGTTGCACCGGAAATAGCAATCCACGAAGCAGTCATCGACTCCATGGAATCCATATATATTTCTAAGTAATCAAAAACACCATAGTCATCATCATTTTCCTCAGAGTAAATACTAAGCGAATCACCAGACTGAGCACGTTCCCCCATCAACAAACCTCCATCTACCCCACTTGAATCTTCAACGGCCGATCCATCATAACCATTCCACTTAAGTATCAGCGCAGTGAGAGCATTTCGAATAACAACTTCATAATCTTCAGTAGACTTGAACTCATTATACAAAACCCCTTTATCAGACAAATAGCTTTTAAGCTTTAGTATAGCATCAATATCTGAACCAACTATCTTGGACGGAGCAATAGCTTCGTCCTTAAAGTAAACCATTATATCGATAACGCCGTCACCCTTCTCATATCTAGAATATGCTCGCTCAAGTTCTTCAATTGTACCCGATCCATAATCTTTAGTTGGGCTCCCGACCTTAGACCAAAAAACGGCTATGATTGCGTCATAATCGTCGCCAATTTGCTTGTTTATAACAGCCTGAGGATACTCTCCAACACCAGGCACTATATTTTTCTCAAACGCGATTAATTCGAGACGAATGCCCAACCCTCTCCCAAGCCTCCGATTCAACTCATCCACTACCGCGTAAGTTGCCTTCCTTTCTTCGTTAACATCGGAAGGAGAAGCAAGGAGGACATTAATTACCGTATCACGACTAGGCATAAACATGTATAGCTATGAACCGTGAGGATTGACAAGATCAATTCCATCCAGACATGAATCTACCGCACCAACAACAACTCGACAGAAAAACGCAGGAATCATCCAGAAAAGTTGACAATAAGTTGACAGAAAATCTTGTCAACTCTTGCAGATTTTGCACCTCAAGCCGGAGTGAAAAACAGAAGCAAAATCGCAACTAAGCACTTGATTACCAACTTTTTAAAGCTGGTACTCCCGCCGGGAGTCGAACCCGAATCTTCGGTACCGGAAACCGACATTCTATCCATTGAACTACGGGAGCAGCAGAAAGAAGACACGATGGCGTGTTACACGCCGATGACAAGACGAAAGGGGTGGATGGGGGCGCAATTCTTTGCGGGCACTGGATTTGCCAGGCCTCAGCGGATGTCGTCTTCGGCCCCGAGGGCGGCGAGGTGGTGGGTGTCGCCCCAGGTGTGCAGGAGCCAGTGGCCCGCTTCCCACGAAAACTCCGTGTAGGCGCAGTTGACGAACTTGTAGGCGCGTTTGTGATTGAGCGGGATGCCCAGCACGTAGCGCAGGAACTGCCCAAGCGCGCCGCCGTGCGTGACCACGCAGAGGGTCCGGTTGTCGTAGCGGGCGGCCCACTCGTCGAGCGCGGCGGCGGTGCGGTCGTACACGTCGCGCAGACTCTCGCCGCCGGGAATGCGGTAGTCCGGGTCGTGGCTGAGGTAGCTCTTTTCCTCCTCCGGGTACTTTTCCAAGGCCTCGGCCTTCGTCATGGCCGTAAGCTTGCCGAAGTCGCGTTCGCGCAACCGTGCGTCCGTGAAGCGCGTCACGTCCGCATGCGGGGCGGCAATCCGGTCCGCCGTATCGACGGCCCGCTGGAGGTCGCTGGAAATAATAGCATCCAGCCGCACCCCGGCCAAGCGTTGGCCCACGGCCTCGGCCTGGGCCACTCCCCGCGCAGTCAACGGCGAGTTGTGCTGGCCCTGGTAGCGGGCTTGCAGGTTCCACTCGGTCTCGCCGTGGCGGATGATGATCACTCGAGTCATGGGAGATTTAGGGGATTGTTTTTTTTATTCTGGGCTTATGCAGCCCAGACCCGCAGCAGGCAAAGCCTGCACTTTCGATGCTTGCAGCATCGTGTCAGCGATTGCGTGAACCAGTGAAACTGGTTCACGCAATCGCTGATGCTCAAGTATCAAAACTGGGTCGCCACCAGGAAAAAACGAGCCCGGTCATTTCGGATTGTTTAATGGCGGGCCCTGTGCCAGTGAAGGCTTCAAAGTCGGTCCGGCGGGGGCGGGGGGGCCCCCCCCCCCGCCCCCCCGGGCGGGGGGGCCCGCCCCCCGGGGGGGGGGCGGGGCCCCCCCCCCCCCCCCGGCGGGGGGGAACGTGTGTTGGCACGCCCGG
>JAUTCS010000021.1 GCA_030673825.1 Verrucomicrobiota bacterium JB024
CCGTCCCGACGACGAGATGCCGGAACTGCGGGAGTTGATGATTCCTTTCGGCAAAGCCGGTTATGTGGCGCTTTACCGCTACCGGCCCGGTGACGATGCGGTGTATGTGTTGGCGGTGCGCCATCAGAAGGAAGCGGGCTACTGAATGTCCGCTGGTGCCGCGAAAGAATTATAAGTGGGGGCTTTATGACCATACCCGATTTCCAAACCGTCATGCGGCCGGTGCTGCTCTCTATTCAGGACGGCCAGCCCAAGGCCATGGCCCGGGTGCTGGAGGAGGTCTGCGACCACTTCCAGCTTACCGACGAAGAGCGGGCGCGGCGGCTGCCCTCCGGCAAACAAACCTACATTAAAAACCGGGTGGGCTGGGCGCGCACCTACATGAAGAAGGCGGGCCTGCTGACCATCCCGCAACGGGGGCTGATCCGGATTACCGACCGGGGCCGGCAGGCCATGGGGAAATGCCCGGAGCGCATTACCGTACGCTACCTGAAGAAGTACCCGGAATTCCTGGAATTCCATACCCACACCCCCACCCAGCCCAAGGCGGAGCTGGCGGACAACGACGTCAGCGACACCCCGGACGAGCAGCTTCAGCGGGCCCACACCTCACTGATGGACTCCCTGGCCGACGAGCTGCTGGACACCATCATCGCGGCCACGCCGGCCTTCTTCGAAAAGCTGGTGGTGGATCTGATGCTGGCGATGGGCTATGGCGGCTCCCGGGAAGACGCCGGCCAGGCCACCCGCTACACCAGCGACGGCGGCATCGACGGCATCATCAAGGAAGACCCGCTCGGCCTGGATGTGATCTATCTGCAAGCCAAGCGCTATACCGACAAGGTGGTGGGCCGCCCGGACGTGCAGGCCTTCGCCGGCGCCCTGGACATGCAGCGGGCCCGCAAGGGCGTCTTTATCACCGCCTCCAAATTCAGCGGCGACGCCCGCCAGTACGTGGGCATGATCGAGAAGAAGATCGTGCTCATCGACGGCCAGGAACTGGCCAGGCTGATGATCCAGTACAACCTGGGCGTGGCCACCAAGGAAACCTTTGACGTCAAACACATCGACAGCGATTACTTCAACGAGGAATAACAGCAACCCCATGATCACCGGCGAACTTAAATCCAGGGTCGATAAAATCTGGGACACCATGTGGTCCGGCGGCGTCTCCAACCCGCTGTCCGTGATCGAGCAGCTCACCTATCTGCTGTTCATCAAGCGGCTGGATGAGATACACACCCGCCAGGAGAACAAGGCGCAGCGCTTCAGCAAGCCCATCGAAAACCCGGTGTTCGGCCCCGACCAGGACCATCTGCGCTGGTCCCGCTTCAAGGACTTCGCCCCGGAGGACATGTTCAACACCGTGCGGGATCAGGTGTTCCCGTTTATCAAAACCCTGGGCAACAAAGGCGAGGAAGACGGGGAGGGCGGCAGTACCTACACCCACCACATGAAGGACGCACTCTTTATGATGCCCACTCCCCGCGTTCTGTCCAACGTGGTGGATCAGCTCGACAGTATTGACATGAGTGACGCGGACACCAAGGGCGACCTGTACGAATACATGCTCGGCAAGATCGCCAGCGCCGGCCAGAACGGCCAATTCCGCACTCCGCGCCATATCATCAAGCTGATGGTGGATATGACCGCGCCCACCCCCAAGGATGTGATCTGCGACCCGGCCTGCGGCACCGCCGGTTTCCTGGTGGCGGCCTCTGAATATATCCAGCAGCACCACAGCGACGCCATCTACAAAAACGACGAGGCCCGCCGCCGCTTTAACGAGGGCACCTTCCACGGCTACGACTTCGACAGCACCATGCTGCGCATCGGCAGCATGAACATGCTGCTTCACGGCGTGGAAAACCCGGACATCGGCTACAAGGATTCCCTGGCCCAGGCGGACGACCTGGACGAAGAGAAATACTCCCTGATCCTGGCCAATCCGCCGTTTGCCGGCAGCCTGGACTATGAATCCACCGCCAAGGACCTGCTGCAAACGGTCAAAACCAAGAAAACCGAACTGCTGTTCCTGGCCTTGTTCCTGCGCCTGCTGCAAACCGGCGGCCGGGCGGCGGTGATCGTCCCCGACGGCGTGCTGTTCGGCTCCTCCAAGGCCCACAAAAGCCTGCGCAAAATGCTGGTGGAAGAACAGAAGCTGGACGGGGTGATCTCGATGCCCTCCGGGGTCTTCAAGCCCTACGCCGGGGTCTCCACCGCCATCCTGTTGTTCACCAAGACCAACTCTGGCGGCACCGACAACGTCTGGTTCTACAAGATGGAGGCCGACGGCTTCTCCCTGGACGACAAACGCACCCCGCAGCCGGACAAGAGCGATCTGCCGGACCTGCTCGCCCGCTGGCAAAATCGGGAGAACGAAAGCGAACGCAAGCGCACTGAAAAGAGCTTCCTGGTGCCCCGCGAGGAAATCGCCGGCAACGACTATGACCTGTCGATCAACCGTTACAAGGAAGTGGAGTATGAGGCGGTGGAGTATGAGGCGCCGCAGGTGATTTTGGAGCGGTTGGCGAAGCTCGAAGAAGAAATTACTCAGAGTCGCATTGAGTTGGAGAAGATGATTCGATGATGGCACAGAATAGATATCCAAGCCGAAGGCTTGAAGAGCTATGTGAGATTAATATTGGAAAGACGCCGTCTCGTTCAAAGCCAGCCTATTGGAATGGATTACACCCGTGGCTATCAATTGCTGATATGAATCAGGGGCGTTATCTTCGAAAAACCAAGGAAAAAATTACCGATGCAGGGGTAGATGCAAGTGGAATCAAGATTGTGCCGAAGCGCACTTTGGTTCTCAGTTACAAGTTAAGCATTGGGAAAGTGGGTATAACCGAAAAAGAGATGTACACCAATGAAGCTATTGCGTCTCTTCCAATCAAAGATCAGAAAGTACTAGATTTAAACTATCTTTATTGGGCATTAAAAACGATAGATCTGATGGGGACCTCGGACAGAGCGGCTATGGGGAATACCCTGAACAAGGCAAAGCTTAAGGAAATCCGCGTGCCGCTTCCTGCACTTGAAGAACAGAAACGCATTGCGAAAATTCTGGATGCGGCGGACGCGCTGCGGGCCAAGCGCCGCGAGTCCCTTGCCCAACTCGATGTGCTCCTGCAATCCGCCTTTCTCGATCTCTTTGGTGATCCTGTCTCCAATCCTAAAAATTGGCAGGCCCGACCTTTGGGTGAAATGATGAGGATTCGGCGAGGAGGATCTCCTAGGCCTATTGATAAATATCTTGGTGGTAGTGTCAACTGGATAAAAATTGGTGACGCGACGCGAAGCGGTGATGATATTTATATATCTTCCTGTGCTGAGAAAATCACGGAAGAGGGCCTATCAAAAACGACTTTTCTGGAAGAAGGGAGTTTTGTATTCGCAAACTCGGGAGTTAGCCTTGGCTTTGCCAGAATTCTCAAAGTCAAAGGTGCAATTCACGATGGATGGCTGGCATTTGACCAGTTTTCCGATGACTTGCTGAACAAGCTTTTTTTTCTTAAGGCTCTCAATCAAATTACTCTGCACTTCAGGCGAATGGCTCCTTCGGGAACTCAACCAAATCTAAATACTGGGATTATGAAATCTTTCATTATGATAGTTCCCCCGATCGAGCTGCAGAATCAATTCGCTAAGTTTGTTGAGGGAGTAGAGCGCCAAAAGGCATTGCTCCGAAATCACCTGGAGGAGTTGGATCTTTTGATGGGTTCCCTTCAGAGAGAAACGTTCTCTATGGAGTTATAACGGACTATGACCAACTTCGCCTTCCTGCCCAACGACTTCAAGGAACTGAGTCAGGCCGCCAGCCGGGCGGAAGGCCATATTCTCGGTGATCCCCGCGCCGCCTGCTTCCACGCACGCTTCGCGCTGGAGGCGGCGGTTCACTGGCTGTATCGCCACGATGCCAGCCTGCGCATGCCCTACGACAACAAGCTGGGGGCGCTGCTGCATGAACCCACCTTTATGAACCTGCTGCCGGAGGCGGTGTTTCAGAAGGCCCGGGTGATCCAGAAGGTGGGCAATATCGCGGTCCACCAGACCAAGCCGATCGAGTCCCGGCAGGCCATGCAGGTGGTGAAGGAGCTGCACCATGTCTGTTATTGGCTGGTGCGGACCTACGCGCCCGGCGCCTCCCGGGAGGGCGCGGCCTGGCGGGATGATCGGGTGCCGCAACCGCTGGATACGGACAAGGTGGTGCCTAGGGCTGAGTTGGAGGCCCTGGAGAAAGAGCTCGCCGCCCAGCATGAGGCGGCCCTCAAGCAGCAAAAAGAGCGCGACGCCCTGGATCAGGAGCTGCAGGCCCTGCGCCAGGAGTTGGCGGCCCTGCGTCAGGCCCGGGAGCAGGTGCCGGACAGCCACGATTACACCGAGGCGGAGACCCGCCGCTACCTGATCGATCTGGAGCTGCACCGGGCCGGCTGGCCGCTGGATAAAAAGCAGGACCGGGAATATGAAGTCACTGGCATGCCCAACAACAAGGGCATTGGCTATGTGGACTATGTGCTCTGGGACGACGATGGCAAGCCACTGGCGCTGGTGGAGGCCAAGAAAACCACCGTGGACGCCACGGTTGGTAAACAGCAGGCCAAGCTTTATGCGGACTGCCTGGAGGCAATGCACGGTCAGCGGCCGCTGATCTTCTTCACCAACGGCTATGACACCTGGCTATGGGATGATCAGGCCTATCCGCCCCGAGAAGTGGCGGGCTTCTACAAGAAGGACGAGCTTACCCGCCTGATCCGCCGCCGGGACAGCCGCAAGCCCCTGGATGTGGCCGCCATCAATACCGACATTGTTGAGCGCTATTACCAGAAGCGCGCCATCGGCAGTATTTTCGAGCAGCTCAAGAACGCCCAGCGCAAGGCCCTGCTGGTGATGGCCACCGGCACCGGCAAGACCCGTACCGCCATTGCCCTGGTGGATGTGCTGCAACGGGCCAACTGGGTCAAGCGCGCCCTGTTCCTGGCGGACCGGGTGTCGCTGGTGAATCAGGCGGTGAATGCTTTCAAGGTCCACTTGCCGGAATCCAGCCCGGTGAACCTGGTCACCGAGAAGGACACCGAGGGCCGGGTGTATGTGTGTACCTATCCGACCATGATGGGCCTGATTGACGCCAACCTGGGTTCCGATACCGACGAAGCCCGGTTCGGGGTGGGGCACTTCGATCTGATCATCATCGACGAAGCTCACCGCTCGGTGTACCAGCGCTACCGGGCGATTTTCAGCTATTTCGACGCCATGCTGTTCGGGCTGACCGCCACGCCCCGGGAGCAGGTGGACAAGAACACCTATGACCTGTTCGATCTGGAACAGGGCGTGCCCACGGACGCCTATGAGCTGGGCAAGGCGGTCAGCGATGGCTACCTGGTGCCACCGAAGGTGCAGCAAGTGGATCTGCGCTTTCCCCGGGAAGGTATCCGCTACGACGACCTGACCGAGGACGAAAAGACTCAGTGGGAATCCCTGGAGTGGGGTGACAATGTGCCCGAAGGCACCCTGATACCCGAGCAGGTGAACGCCACCGCCCTGAACAACTGGCTGTTCAACAAGGACACCGTGGACAAGGGTCTCAAGCACCTTATGGAGCACGGCCATAAG
This sequence comes from Verrucomicrobiota bacterium JB024, assembly GCA_030673825.1. Taxonomy (GTDB): domain Bacteria; phylum Verrucomicrobiota; class Verrucomicrobiia; order Opitutales; family Cerasicoccaceae; genus Ruficoccus. The sequence goes on from JAUTCS010000021.1 coordinate 5,617, forward strand.
GTGGAGGGTGGCGACCGCCTCGGCAAGACCATTATCTTCGCCCGCAACCAGGCTCACGCGGACTTTATCGAGAAGCGTTTCAATCACCACTACCCGAAACACGCGGGCCAGTTCGCCCGGGTGATTTCCTACCAGGTCAAATACGTCCAGTCGTTGATTGACGATTTCTCCCAGAAAGACAAGGCGCCCCATATCGCCATTTCCGTGGACATGCTGGACACCGGCATCGACGTGCCGGAGGTGGTGAACCTGGTGTTCTTCAAGCCGGTGTATTCCAAGATCAAGTTCTGGCAAATGATCGGGCGGGGCACGCGGCTGTGCCCGGATCTCTTTGGCCCCGGCGAGGATAAGGCGGATTTCCGTATTTTCGATTTCTGCTACAACTTCGATTTCTTCAACGAGAACCCGGAAGGCATCGAGGCTGGCGGCAGCGAGCCGCTCAGTGTTCGTGTCTTCCGTGCCCGGGTAAATCTGCTGGGGCTGTTGCAGCAGTCCCCGGAGGCCGACCCAGAGGCCAAGGTGGCCGGCAATACCACCGAGACGCTTTATGGTGAAGTGGCGGCCATGAACCCGGATAACTTTATCGTGCGCATGAAGCGGCAAGCCGTGGATCATTTCCGGGACCGGAAGAGTTGGGACCGGCTGAGCGAGGACGATCAGCGGCTGTTGAGCGCCGAGGTGGCGACCCTGCCCACGGAGCTGGAGTACGACGACGTCGCCTCCCGGATGTTCGATCTCACCGCCTTGCGTCTTCAGCTTGCCGTGCTCACCGCCGACCAGGCGGCCTTTGAACGCTATCGCAAGCGGGTGATGGAGATCGCCGCCATGCTGGAAGAGAAAACCAGCATTCCCGCCGTCGCCCGGCAACTGGAATACCTGCAGGCACTGCAGGATCCGGCCTTCTGGGATGGCATGGACGTGCCCACCCTGGAAGAAATGCGGCTGCGCCTGCGCGGTGTGGTGCCGTTTCTGGACAAGAAACGGCGCAAGGGGGTGTACACGGATTTAAGGGACGAGATCATGGGGGTGCGCGATGGCGCCGTGCTGCCGCTGCCGAGGATGACCAGCGTGCAGTACGAGAAGAAAGTCCGGGAGTACCTGCGCAACCACCTGGACAACATCGTGATCCACCGCTTGAGAACCAACCGGCCGCTCACCGCCAGTGACCTGGAAGCCCTGGAAAGCATGCTCGCCAGCCTCGGCGAGGACGACGGCAGAACGCTGCTGTCCGATCTGCTGGAGCGCACCGAAGCGCCGTCCCTGGCGCACTTCGTTCGCAGCCTGGTGGGCATGGACGAAGCCACCGCCAAGCAGGCCTTCGCCCGCTTCCTGGACGACACCAGCCTCACCGCTCCCCAGATCCGCTTCGTGGAAATGATCATCGAACAGCTCACCTCACGGGGCGTGATGGCGCCCTCGGCACTCTATGAACCCCCATTCAGCAGCTTGCACGGCGGTGGACCGGAAGCGCTGTTCGCCGGCCGGGACACGGTGGTGGACGGTATTTTCGAGGCGCTGGACGGCTTGATGCCCGACGCCAAGCAGAACTAGCGCTAGCAAAGCTCATCCCCCCATAAACCCCGAAGGCGTCCCCCCGGTCACCTGCCGGAACGCATAGGAAAACGCCGCCGTGCTGCTGAACCCGGCCAGCCCCGCCGCCTGCGCAATGGTCTTGCCCCGCGCCAGATGGTCGATGGCCCGGACGATGCGCGCCCGTTGGCGCCAGGCGCGGAAGGTGAGGCCGGTTTCGGCGGGAAAGAGGCGGCTGAGGGTGCGCACGGAGGTGGCGGCGCCGGCGGCCAGGTCCGCGGTGGTGAGGGCGAGGCCGGTGTCGGTGAGGGCCAGTTGGGCGACGCGCTGGCCCACCGGGCTGGTGGGCAGGGGCAGGTAGGTGGGGGCGTCGACCACGGCGCTGAGTTCG
>JAUTCS010000022.1 GCA_030673825.1 Verrucomicrobiota bacterium JB024
AACCTGACAACTAGTCGTCCGGGGTCATCCGCAACGTCTTCAGCCGGTACAGCGCTTCCAGCGCTTCGCGCGGGGTCATGTCATCCGGATTGATTGCCTCGAGAGCGATCGAGATGGGATCGGGTTCCGCAAACCCTGCCGGAGCGCTGGGCGCAGGCGCGGTCAGGCTGGCGAAAAGCGGCAGTTCATCGATCAGGCTCTCAGCCGGCGAGCGGCGGTCCTGCTCTTCCAGCTGGCTAAGCACCTGCTTGGAGCGTTCGACGACGGATACCGGCAGACCCGCCAGCTTGGCCACCTGAATACCGTAGGACCGGTCGGCTGCGCCCGGAACGATCTCGTGCAGGAAGATAACGTCGCCTTTCCATTCCTTCACCGAGACGGTGGCATTTGAAGTGGGCATCGTCGAGGGGTCTGATCCGGACCGTGAGCAGGTGGAAACGGATTTGAAACTGCGGGCCATGCTTGATACGCTCCGCTGAAATTTTTCCCGCTAATCTTGAAAGAGCTTGTGTGAAATCAGCGCTGCGCCGTCGTGCGCGGGACTGATGGGAGCGCAAGCCACTGACACCATGGATAAACTCTGCCTGGCAAATCTGAATGTTTTTTGGGGCGGCCTCGTGGCCGAAATCCTCGCCCGGCTCGGCGTGCGCCACGCGGTCATCTCGCCCGGCTCGCGCTCGGCACCGCTCACACTCGGCTTCGCCACCAGCGCGGAGATCGAGGCCATCCCCGTGCTCGACGAGCGCTCGGCGGGTTTCTTCGCGCTCGGGCTCGCCCGCCGCACGGGCCAACCGGTCGTGCTGGTGTGCACCTCCGGCACCGCCGCCGCCAACTACCTGCCCGCCGTGATCGAGGCTCAGATGAGCGGCCTGCCGCTGCTTGTACTCACCGCCGACCGCCCGCCGGAGATGCGCGACTGCGCCTCCGGGCAGACCATCGACCAGCGGAAAATCTACGGCTCCTACGCGGTCTGGGAACACGAGCTTGCGCTGCCCGCCGCCGACCGCCTGCGCTATCTGCGCCAAACGCTCCGCCACGCCGTGCGCCGCAGCCTGACGCCGCTGCCCGGCCCCGTCCACCTCAACGTCCCCTTCCGCGACCCGCTCGCACCCGTAGCCAGCGACGGGCCGTTTTTGCCGAAAAACTTCGACCTGGAAAAGTTTCTCGACGGGCTGTGCCCGCCGCAGATTTCCGGCACAGTGGCCCAGCTCGACACGCTGGAACCGCACGAGCGCGGCCTCATCGTGGCCGGATGCACGCGGGTGGAGAACCCGCTCGCCTACTCTGAGACGGTCTTCGGAATGGCACGGCAGCTCGGCTGGCCGGTGCTGGCCGACGTGCTCTCGCCCCTGCGCGCGCACGCCCCGACGGAGGCCCCGCTGGTGACGAACTACCACGCGCTCCTGCGCGACCGCGACTGGGCCGACAAGCAGCGCCCGGACTTCGTGCTCCAGTTTGGCGACCTGCCCACGAGTAAGATTTTGCGATCCTGGCTGGCGGAGTCGGAGGCGGACACGCTCGTTATCGACGGCTCGTACCGCAATCTCGACAGCGTACACGCCCGCGCCACACACCTGCGGCTGGGCGACGATGTCTTCACCGATGAGCTCGACATGCGTCCCGTGCCGCTGAGTCGCTACGCCGAGAGTTGGATCAAAAAAGACCGCGCCGAGGCCGATCGTATCCAAAAACAACTACGCGCCTGCGAGACCTTTTTTGAGGGCAAGATCCCGTGGCTGCTGTCGCGTCGTTTGCCGAGCGGTACGCCGGTCCTCATCGCCGCGAGCATGCCCGTGCGCGACGCGGAGATGTTCTGGACGCCCTCGGAGCGCGGCACCGCCGTCCACGCCAACCGTGGGGCGAACGGCATTGACGGTACGCTCTCGACCGCTCTCGGCTTGGCTCACGGCGGCAAACCCGCCGTCCTCGTAACGGGCGATCTCGCCTTTCTCCATGACAGCAACGGCCTGCTCTCCGCCCCGCGCCTGCGCGGCAGCCTGACCGTCATTTTGATCAACAACGGTGGGGGGCGCATTTTCGAAAACCTCGCCATCTCGCGCTTCGATCCGCCCTTCGAGGAGTTCTTTGCCACCCCGCAGCGGGTGGATTTTGAGAAACTCGCCGCCGCCCACGACATCGAATACGTGAAGCCAAAGGACTGGCCCGAGTTCGATCGGCTCGTTAGCCAGTTGCCGAAACAGGGGCTACGCATCATCGAGGTCGTGACCGACTCCACCGACGATGTGCCCATGCGTAAGGAGATTCTTGGAGGCGGTTCGGAGGCGGCTGCCAAGGATGCGCGTCCGGCACAAAGGGACCGGGATAGCCGACAGAGAAGAAATGGTCCGTCGGCGAAGGGTACGGATCGTTCAGCGGAGGATGCTGCCGCTACCCGTTCGCGGACTTCACCCCGCGAGGCCGAACCGGGCTCGGAAGTCGCCGAGTCTTCCCCTCGGAAGAAATCTCGCTCACGTCGACGTTCACGCGGGAAGGGCGGCGCTGCCGCCGCGAAGCCCGACGCGGGCGCCGAGCGTACGCAGCCAACCGCTGATCATACAAAGTCTGCCGCTGACAAGGCGGAGCCCTCTGCGGACAGCAAACGCGCTGACACGAAACCGGATGCCCAACCGCTCGCGAAAAGCGCCGCTAAAGAGTCGGAAGGAAAACTGGCAGCTCCGCGCAAACGCGCCGCCCGTCGTCCCCGCAAAAAAGCCGCCCGTTCGGCGGATACACCTTCACCGTCGAATTCTCCGAATGCGCCTGAGTCGAGCGGGGGAGAGTAAGGGCAGTCGTGAGCTCGTGATCCTGCGCCGCGGACTGTGTGTAGATCGTGCCGCGCTTGGCTTGTCAAAGCCGGGCGCGTATGCCACGCTCGCCCGATGAATTGGACCAAGGTCAGGGATTTTGAAGAGATCATTTACGAGAAGCTGGAGGGCGAGGGTATCGCCCGCGTGACGATCAATCGTCCGCACCGGCGCAACGCCTTTACCCCGGACACGGTGACCGAGATGATCACGGCCTTTACCGACGCGCGTGAAGACCCGCGCGTGGGCGTGGTGCTGCTCACCGGTGCCAACCCGCAGACCGACGGCAAGTACGCCTTTTGCGCGGGCGGGGACCAGAAAATCCGCGGCCATCAGGCTGGCGGCTATCAGGGCAAGGATGGCGTGCCGCGTCTTAACGTGCTCGATCTGCAAAAGCTCATTCGCTCGATGCCGAAGGTCGTCATCGCGCTGGTGGCCGGGTACGCCATCGGCGGCGGGCACGTGCTGCACGTGGTTTGCGACCTGACCATCGCCGCGGACAACGCCGTCTTCGGCCAGACCGGGCCGAAGGTGGGCAGCTTCGACGGCGGGTTCGGCTCCAGCTACCTCGCTAGAATCGTCGGCCAGAAAAAGGCCCGCGAGATTTGGTATTTGTGCCGCCAATACAACGCCCAGCAGGCGAAGGAAATGGGCCTTGTCAACGAAGTCGTTCCCGTGGACCGGCTCCAGGAGGAGGGCGTGCAGTGGGGGCGTGAGATCATGCAGCACAGCCCGCTCTCCATCCGCTGCCTCAAGAGCGCGTTCAACGCCGACGTGGACGGCCAGCAGGGCCTGCAGGAACTCGCCGGTAACGCCACGCTCCTCTATTACCTGACCGAGCAGGGCGACGAAGGACGCCGCGCCTACGTGGAGAAGCGCAAGCCCGACTTCAGCCAGTTCCCCTGGCTGCCCTGAGGCAGGGGGCGGGGAGAGGCTGGTCACAGAGCACACAGAGGAGGCACAGAGCGCATTGAGGAAGTCAGCTCTATTGCTGATGTTAACCGTGCACTTCTTTCTCACGATTAAGAATAAGTCATGAGAGAAGATAAAAGAGGCACACCACATTTCTGTGCTCTCTGTGCCTCCTCTGTGTGCTCTGTGACCAGCTCTTAAATCCCGGCGCCCTTGGAGTAAATCTCGGGTTGGACGTAGACGGAGGCCATACCGGCGCGCTTGGCGCCTTCGATGCCGAGGAGGCTGTCCTCGAAAACGAGGCACGTCTCCGGGGGGACGCCCATGCGCTCGGCGGCGAGCAGGAAGCAGTCCGGAGCGGGCTTGCTGTGGGCGTAGTCCTCGCGGGTGATGATGACCGGGAAAAGATCGTGCACGCCGATGTGGCGGAGGGTCTCGTGGACGTGACGGTAGGTGCCCCCGGAGGAGACGGAAACTTTTTTGCCCTCGGCGGCGTACTCGCGGGCGAGCCCGACGACCTCGACGATGGGGGTGACCGTGGCGTGGAGCTGGTCAAGCATGTCCATCTGGGTCTTGACGGTGGCCTTCGGGTCGAGGGTGTCGCCGAAGCGCTCGTTGAGCATGACGACGGAGTCCTCCAGACCGGTCCCGGCCATGGAGTAGAACAGCTCCCAGGGGAAGTCGAACTTCGCGTGGTGGAGCTTGAACGCCTCGACCCACGCGCGGTAGTGCACGGGCATGGAGTCGGCCAGGGTGCCGTCGCAGTCGAAGATGACGCCCTGGAAATCGCCTGAGGGAATTTTCAGCATAAAGGACCTTCCGGTTCGCTGGGCGCTCAGTTTTGCTGGGCGTCCGGGGCCTGCCCGTTGGCGTCGCGGGCGGCTTTTTTCGCGGCCTTTTTGGCCGGGCGCGGGGGGAACTCGAACTTGATGCCGCCGTCGTCCTGGAGGAGGAGGAAGGCGTCGAAGAGGCGCTTGGTGCGGTTCGAGCGGAAGCCGGTGATGAGGTCCGTCTTGCGGGCGGTGAGGAGCTTGTGTACCTGTTCGGGCACGAGGGGCTTGCCCAGCATGTTGCGGCTCATGCGGAAGGTCGGGCGACCCTTGGCGTCCTTGCCCTCGGAGATGTAGGCGTTGGGCGTTTCGTGCACGGGGGTGTTGTCCACCGGGGAATTGCCCACGACGGGGAACTGCGAGAGGTCGAGGTCCTCGTCGGTGTTGTTCTCACCGCTGTCGCCGAAGTCGAACTCGACGCGGAAGGAGCCGTTGTCCTTCTGGGTGAGCTTGAGCACGGCGGAGAAGGCCTTGCCCATGCGCGACTTGAAGCCGTCGAGCGGGCCTATCTCGCCCTTGGCGAGCAGGGTCTCGACTTCGTCGGGGGTGAGCTTGCGGTTGCCAACGACCTTGTTGACGGAAATTTTCGGAATGGCCCGCCCGTTCACGTCGATGGACTCCTGCGAGTACCACGCGCGGTGGTCCTCCATCAGCGGGGTGCCGTCGGTGTGGGAGCGCAGGTGGGTTTCCTTGGCCGGGGGCGGGGCGTTGAGGTTGCCGATCATCTCCTCAGTCATGGAGACGATGCCCTTCATGAAGGCCTCGCGGGAGAGCTCGCCCTCCTCGATCTGGCGCAGCTTGTGTTCCCACTCGCCGGTCAGCTCGGGGCGGGTGAGGGCGTCGATCTTGAAAGTGCGCAGGAATTTAACGAGGTCTTCGGCCTTGTGGGTCGGGTGCAGCTCGCGGCCCTCACGCTCGATGTAACGCTCCTTGACCAGGTGGTCGATGGTGGCGGCACGGGTGGCCGGGGTGCCCAGGCCGCGCTCCTTCATGGCCTCGCGCAGTTCCTCGTCCTCGACGAACTTGCCCGCACCTTCCATCGCGGCCAGGAGGGTGGCTTCGTTGTAGCGCGGGGGCGGGCGGGTCTGGTCTTCCTCCATCCGGGCCTCCTGAAGGGAAGCGGTGGAGTTGTCTTCGGGAGAAAGGGGGGCGAGGGTGTCGTCGCCGTTGCCTTCCTTGCCGTAAACCTCGAGCCAGCCGGCGAAGGCCAGGACCTTGCCCTCGGTCTTGAAGGCGTGCCCGGCGAGCTCGCTCATGCGGGTGGTCACGTCGTACTCGGCGGAGGGGAAGAAGGTCGAGATGAAGCGGCGCGTGATCATGTCGTAGATCTTCTGCTCCTTCTCCTGCAGTTTCTTCGGGGAGGTGTTGGTCGGGATGATGGCGAAGTGATCGCTGACCTGCTTGTTATTAAAGATGCGCTTGTTGCCGGTGTGAACCCAGTCGTTACCGAGGACCTTCTCGGCGTGGACGGCGTAGGGCTCGGGGAGGCTGGCCAGCGTGTCGCGCACGGTGTGGCCGTAGTCCTCGGGCAGGGCCCGCGAGTCGGTACGCGGGTAGGTGATCATCTTGTGCTTCTCGTAAAGGGACTGGGCGATGTTGAGCGTCATCCCGGCGGGGAAGCCGAAGCGGGTGTTGGCCTCGCGCTGGAGGGTGGTCAGGTCGTAGAGGCGGGGCGCGGCCTGCTTGCTGCGCTTCTTTTCCTCGGTCACGGCGGCGGTGCCGGCGGCCTGGACCTCGCGCAGGATCTGTTCGGCCTGCTCCTTTTCCCAGAGGCGGTCAGCGCGGTCGTGCTCGTCGTCGCCCTTCTTGAAGCCCGGCTTCTGGTAAACCCCGGCGTAGGAACCGGCGTGGATGCCGAAGTCCGCCAGCAGGCGCCAGTAGGTGCGCGGGACAAAGTTGCGGATCTCGCACTCACGCTCATACACGAGGGTGAGGGTGGGGGTCTGGACGCGGCCCACGGTGGCGGCGGTGCCGCCGCGGCGGCCGAACTGCACGGTGGCCCCGCGGGTGCCGTTGATGCCGATGAGCCAGTCGGCCTCGGAGCGGGAGCGGGCGGCGTCCTGCAGGGGCTGCATCTCCTCGGCGGAGCGCAGGTTCGAGAAGGCGTCGCGGATGGCCTGAGGGGTCATGGAGGACATCCACAGGCGGCGGGTTTCCTTCTTACCGGCCTTGGCCAGCTCCATGATATAGGTAAAGATGAGCTCACCCTCGCGCCCGGCGTCACAGGCGTTGACGATCATGCCCACGTCGTCGCGGGCGATGTGCTTCTTCAGCTCCTGAAATTTCTTCTTGGTTTTGTCGATGGGCCGGAGCTTGAAGGTCTTCGGCACGATGGGGAGGGTCTTGAGGGTCCAGCGCTTATAGTCGGCGCTGATGTCCTCGGGCATGATCAGCTCGACGAGGTGACCGACGGCGGAGTCGATGATGTACTCGTCGTTTTCGTAGTGGTCGCCTTTACGGGGGATGCGACCGAGAACACGGGCTAGGTCGCCGGCGACGCTGGGTTTCTCCGCTATGACAAGGGTTTTCATGTAGATGGAAAGTGGCTGAAAGTCAGGCAGGGAAGCGGTAAGGCAGGGGCTATGGCAAGCAATAAAATGCCCAATCCCGCGAACAGGATTGGGCACAAAGGGGGAAATGATGCACCCCGGTCTGGTTTACTTGGCCGCGAATTCGGGCAGGAGGGTATCCAGCGCGGAGAGGAGCTCGCCGATGGTTTCGTCGGTCTCGTCGCCCATGTTGGAGATGCGGAAGGCCTTGCCCTTGAGCTTGCCGTAGCCGCCGTCGATGACGCAGCTGTAGCGGCTCTTGAGGGCTTCGTTGAGCTTGGGCAGGTCGATTTCGCGCAGGTTCTTGATACAGTTGAGCGTGACCGAGCCGTATTCGGGCGGGGGCAGCAGCTCCATGCCGTTCTTGGCGATCCAGGCGCGGACGGTCTGGTTGAGGCGCTGGTGGCGGGCGTAGCGGTTTTCCAGCCCTTCCTCAAAAATATCCTCCAGCTTGCTCTTGAGTGCGTAGATGAGCGGAATGACCGGCGTGCTCGGGGTCATGCCCTTCTCGTAGTTGCTCTGGAATTCGAGGAAGTCGAAATAGTAGCCGCGGCCTTCGATGGTCTTGGCGCGCTCCAGGGCCTTCTTCGAGACCGAGAGCAGGGCCATGCCAGGGGGGACGGCGAGGGCCTTCTGGGTGCCGGTGAGCATCACGTCCAGGCCGAGTGCGTCCTTGTCGATCTTCATGGCCGAGAAGGAGCTGACCGTGTCCACGATCGAAATCACATCCGGAAACTCCTTGAGCACGGCGGCGATCTCCTCGATGGGATTCATCGTGCCGGTGGAGGTCTCGTTGTGGATGATGGTGATGGCGTCGTAGTCGCCGGTGGCGAGTTCCTTGCGGACTTCCTCGGGGTCGATCGGGGTGCCCCACTCGGCCTTGAGTTCCTTGGCCTGGAGGCCGCAGCGCAGGGCGACGTCGTACCACTTGTCCGAAAACGCGCCCGAGCAGCAGTTGAGGACCTTTTTCTTCACCACGTTGCGCAGGGAGCCTTCCATCACGCCCCAGGCGCTGCTGGTGCTCAGGTACACCGGGTCCTGCGTGTAAAAGAGCTGCTGGAGTCCGGGTTGGATGGACTGGAACAGCGCCACGAAGTCCTTGCTGCGGTGCCCGACGACGGGAGTCGTCATGGCGCGATAGGTTTTTTCCGACACCTGGACCGGACCGGGAATATACAGTTTGTAGCTCATGGGAAAAGTGATTAGCGAAACAGAATCCGCGCCGCCGTCAACAGAGTTTGCGGTCGCAAAAAAACGAAAACGCCCGGGAAGGGCGTTTTCACGATTTTTAGGAGGCGGACTGGCAGGCGGCCACGCGGAAGGGCTCGCCGGTTTCCCCGTCAGGGCCGCGCTCCTTGATGATGGTGCGGTTGTGGTCGGCCATCACGATGACGCGGGGTTTCCAGGTCTTGGCCTCCTCGTACGACACGTGCGCGAAGTTCATGATCACCAGCAGGTCGCCGGGCTTGCCGCGGTGGGCGGCAGCGCCGTTGAGGGCAAAGGTGCCGGAGCCGTGGGGGGCCTCGATAGCGTAGGTTTCGAGCCGTTCGCCGTTGGTGATGTTGCCGACCAGGATTTTTTCGTAGGGCAGCAGGCCGATGCGTTCCATGAGGGCACCGTCAATGGCGAGGCTGCCTTCATAGTCGGCTTCGGCTTCGGTGACTTCTGCCCGAAGGATTTTACTTTTGAGGATTTCAACGGTCATGACCGGAATGGATTCAAACAATCCAACAAAGCAGATTTTCCGCCAAGGTCAATGAAACAGTGGGTTTGGTCCGGCTGGGCGGACTTTTTTTACGCTGCTGCGGCAGGAGCATTCATCACGCAAGCCGGGTCCCTTCAACCTGTTGTCATCCTGAGCGAGCGCAGCGAGTCGAAGGATCTCCGGGGGCGGATTTTTACGGGGGCGTTCGGCAAGGCCGTGCGGGGAGATCCTTCGACGCGTCCGCGAGCGGACTTGCTCAGGATGACAACGGGCTTTTGCTGGGGGTAAGCGATGGCGGACCCATCGGTGCCACGCCGTTTAAGCTCTTGTGAGCGCTCAGGTCGTTTTCAGCGGCTCAGGTCAGTTCCCCGCCTGGCGCTCGGAGGCCTGGAGCATCTCGGCCACGCCGAGGGGGAGCTCGGAGAGGACTTTTAGTGCGTCGGGGCTGTCCGCGTTGACGAGGGCGACGAAGCCCGTGCGGTAGCCGGGGAATATGCCCATGGCGGCACTATGGCGGTCGTAACTGCCCATAGTGCCAATAATTTCCACGCTACGGTAGTAGCGGCGGCTCCAGCCCATGCCAAAGTTGCGGCTGTCCTCGGTGCGGGCGGGTTGCCAGCGTTCGCGGACGCTGACGGGGTCGGCGATCTGCTGGCCGTTGGGGGTCTTGCCCATGTTCAGCTCGGTGATGAGCCAGCGGGTCATGTCCGCGAGGCTGGTTTTCAGGCCGATGGCGGGGGCGAAGGCGTTCTGCTCGGGTTGCCAGAACCCGGTCGGGTCGTAGCGGCCCCGGTCGGCGGACTGGTGGGCGCTGGCCATCTGGCCGGAGGCCTGCGCGGCGGCGAGCGAAAAAGTCGAGTCCGTCATGCCGATGGGGGCGAAGAGCTTCTCCTGTACGGTTTCGGTATAGTCCTCGTAAAACTCGCCCTCCTTGCCGGCGGCGCGGGGTAGGAGGTAGCCGGCGGCGGCGATACTGACCTGGCTTACATTGAAGCGCTGGCCGGGGTTGGCGATGACGGGGGCCTGCGCGATGACGGCCAGCACGTCCTCGGGGCGCGCCCAGGCCGGGTCGAGGATGTCGTCCGTGTAGTCGGGGATGCCCGCAGTCATGGTCAGGAGCTGGCGGATAGTGACCTCCCCGGATATCTCGGAGGCGCTCATGTGGAAGCGCGGCCAGAGCTTCTGGGCGGGCTTGTCGTAGGTGAAACGCGGCCCTTCCAGCGTGGCGGCGAGCAGGGATGTGAGCGCCTGGGTGGCGGGCCCGGCGTTGAAGCGCGTGTGCTCGGTCAGACGTTCGCCGGTTTTGACATTGGCGTAGCCGAGGGTTTGCTGGAGGACGACGTCGCCGTCCTGCACGATGGCGAACGCCATGCCGGGCAGCCCGTAGTCCTGGCAAAGCCCGGCCATGTACTCGCCGAAGCGTTCCAGCGTTTGCGGCGGGATGGTCGGGTGCTTGGCGTTCGGGGAGAGGGCGCGCACGGCGGCCATATCGCTCACGTCGAGCGCGGGGTTGACGTCCTCGTCCGAGGGCTGAAGCGGGATGACCAGTCCGCCATTGCGGAACGAGGCCTGCGCCGCGAGCTCGCACGCGCACAGGATGAGGAAAAACACGGGGGCAAGCCCGCGGCTAAAGCGCCACCAGCACATGCCTGCTAATGTGCGCGTTGCCCGCCCGGCGACAAGGGAAAAGCGGAGGTGGTGGCGGGATTGCTGAACATAGATTTAAGTCAGTTGCTTGGCCTATTTGCGATGATTGTGATTTAAAATGACCGGCGTTGACATGTGCAGGCGGAATTCTTTTGGTATCGCCTAACGGTTTTTGCCTCGGGCAACACTGGTTGTATCGAACCCTATATCCCCGCCATGGCTGTGCTCTACGACGAATCGGTTATTATCAAAGAAGCGGAACTGCTTTACAGACAAGCCAGAGGTTTGGCTTTGCGGACAGCATTTGTTTACGCCCTTGTCGGGGGAATTGCGGGTGCGGTTTTTATGCTTTTCCCCGCGGTGGCCAACGAGGATTCTTGCATGGTTATAGGTAGCGAAGCTATCGTCTCCTCGGGGCTGTTTTGCGGAATCATTGCTGGACTTGCGGGCTGGTCGTCCGGGCAGGCCAAAGGACGCAAACTCAGGCTCGAGGCGCAATCCGCTCTATGCCAGGTTGCCATTGAGAGGAATACCCGTCCGCCACAGGTAGGTTGACCGGGCTCTGCGCCCCCCCCCGCTTCACTCAAACACAAACAGCGTGCCGCCGAGGCGACTGATGACCTGCTTGACCTCTTCGGAGTCGTTGACGCTCTCGCGGCGGCTGACGACGGCCTCGCGGCCATTGCGGATGTAGATGTCCATCATCGCCTCATACAGGTCGTGCACATCCTTGGCTGAGCCCAGGCGATACTCGATGGTTTTGGCATGCGTGGCGACCGGGTAGTCCTTGACCACGAGGCCGGTCTCGGTCGGGTCGGCAGTCTGCTGGGCGCGGTCGCGCAGCTTTTGCACGGCGGGGGGGACCCCCTGCTGCTGGGTGATGGCCTTGGGGGTCTGCGCGGGCAGCTTGGACTTGAGCGCCGCCTCGTCGAAGGGCTCGGTCGCGTACACGCGGAACTGTGAGGCCACTCCGCCGATGTCCACCACCATCTCGGTCACCAGGTACGGGCCGGTCTGGTACTGTTGGATGGAAATGGCGTACACCATGTCGGCGCGCCCGTAAAAGGACAGGTCGTTGGGGAACAGAACGCCGAAAATCGCGGGATTGTTGATCTCGCCGTAGCGGATCACGAGGTCGCCCCGGGCGGCGGGAAGCGCCGTCAACAGCGGGAGCAGGACGAGGGCGGCGGTTCGGAGGGAGGCAGGGAACTTCATACGGCTGGTAAGATGAACCCCAGCCTAGCGCAGGAGTTGCGCCGATGAAAGCCTGGAGTTGCCCTGCTCTAGATGCGTTCGGCCTTGTTGGCGTGCTTCCAGTAGAGGGCGGCGGCCTCTGTGCGGCGGGTGACGCCGAGCTTGGCCATCATGTGCGAGCTGTAGTTCTTGACCGTTTTCTCGCTCAGGCCCATGCGCCCGGCGATCTCGCGGTTGGTCATGCCCTCGGCCATGTGTGTGAGCACGCGCGACTCCTGCTGCGAAAGAATATCCAGCGGGCTGGAGCCGGGCTGGCTATGGTGAAAGGCGGATAAAAGGATATCGCTGTCCACGTAGCACTCTCCCCGGGCGGTCCGGCGGATCGTTTCAATGATGGTCGCGCTGTCAGAGTTTTTCGGAATGAGCCCGTCGATGCCGCTGGAAATGGTCTCATGGATCATCTGCTGGTTGTTCTGCGAATCCAGGCAGACTACAGCGCAACGGGGGTGGTGCTTTTTCACCCAGGGGATCAACTCATAGCCCCTGCCGTCGGGCAGGACCATGTCCACCACGACGACATCGGGCCGGCTGCTCTGGACGGAGTCCCGGGCACGGCTCAGGTCGGGAACGGAATCGACGATAGTCATGTCGTCACAGGCGTCGAGCAAGTGTTCGAGGCCGCGGCGGACAATTTCGTGGCCATCGACAACAACAATGCGCACAGGCGTCCGTTCGGGATTGGTGGTCATTGGGTCAGGTTGGTCGTTTACAGTATGGAGTGGCTGCGGGTGGTTTTATTCCGTGTTACGCGACTATCAATGAGGTCTCCTCTATTGCAGAAAGAGATCCCCCCCGGTGGTCGCTAGTGAATATAATCGCTCCTTTCCTTTATGGCTTTAGCGAAATTTTTACGTTACGCCGGATATTTGGAATTCTGACAGCCATTTACTCATTGATTGACTGTACTGTAAATAAACAATGAAGCCTGTGAGGCAGATTGCGTCTGCTCTGTCGGGTAAATACAAGATGACGGCTGTAAAAGGGCAGCCGCCAGCAATCGGTCCAGACCTTAAAAGGCCGGAGTCGTATGAGTGACCACATCGCGCCTTCCCTCGCTACTGCGGGTGGAAGCGGAAACGCTTTGGCGATGGGGGTTGATCGGCGTCAGGCCTTGGCGAGGGCAGCTGTGCTCTCGCGGACGATAAGGGTCGGCATGATTCGCCGGAATTCCGGCGGCTCGGTGCCCTCGATTTTGGCGATGAGCCCGGCCACAGAAAGCTGGATCAACTCGCGCGAGGGCGGATGGATCGAGGTCAGTTGCGGGCGGTTGATGCTGGTCAGCATGGTATCGTCCATCGAGACGATGGAAAAGTCGCGCGGCACTTCATAGCCCTTCAGGCGCACGCCCGAGCACAGGGCCACGGCCAGCAGGTCGTTGCCGGCCAGGCAGGCGGTGCAGCCGGTGGCCAGGAAGGGCTCGACGGCGGCCTCGCCGTCCTCATACGTCCAGCCGTACTGGAAAATCCAGTCCGGAGAGGCTTTGACGCGCTTGCCGGCATAAAAGGCCTTGTAAGCCGTGTAGCGGCGACCGCGGGGCTTATCCTTGCTCCCGGCGACCAGGGCGATTTTGCGATGCCCAAGGTCCCAGAGGTGCTGGAGTCCGAGCTTGGTACCCCCGTCCATGTCCATGACAGCGGGCGAATACTGCGGGGAGCGGTCAAGGGTGACGACCGGGATATTTTCGATCAGGCGTTCGGCTTCGTCGCCCCCGAGCAGCGGGTGGTGGTTGAGCACGCCGTCGATCAGGTTTCGCGAAAAAATCCGTACCTCATGGGCGAGGGCTTCCTTGTCGCCGGGGATGAGCTTGAGCAGCAGGCCGTAGCCGCGCTTAGAGAGCTCCTCGCCGAGCATCTGGAGCGTGCGGCTGGTGTGGGGGTTGTAGAACTCGCTGGAGATGACGCCGATCTGGTAGGTGCGCTGGGTGCGCATGACCTGGGCCGCCTTGTTGGGCTGGTAGTTCATCTGCTTGGCCAGCTCCAAGATACGCTCCACCTGCTCGGCCGAACTGGCCCAGTGGCCTTTGGTCTTGCCGCGCAGGGCGCGGGAGACGGTTCCTATCGAGACGCCGGCTGCATCGGCGATGTCTTTCAACTTGGTTGTGCTCAAGGTTTCTCCATAAATTGCAAACGTGGGCATTTTTGCAATACAAAATATTTTGCAAGTTGCTAATTCTGCTGAGGCCTACCTCTCTGAGGGAGGCGCTGAGGCGGGGAAAGGCGCTCATGCAGCAGCGCTGCCTGTCCTGAGCTCAGGTTTGGTCAGTGATTTCCGCCCCTGCGTGGCGGCGTTCGGAGAGGTGTCTCCGGGGGCGGTGGACCGCCCCCGAAGCGCTTTTCACTCAATGTTGCAGAACGACCATCTGGTGGCACTGGAGGCGCGGGACGCGCAGCTTGAGCATGCCGTCGGCCTGCTCGAAGTCCACGGTTTCGCCCTCGGGGGCGAGGCTCACGGCGGAGACGGGCTCGTCCAACTTCAGGCACACGTCGATATCAGTCAGCGAGGTCAGTTCTTCAATAACCTCGTAGGACATCTGCATGCCCGCGATATTACCGCCGTGCAGGCTGGTGGCGCCGCCGCGGTTGACGGTGTTGGCGTAAAGCAGGTGCAGGATGTGGCGGTTCTCGTCCGCCTGGCGGGTGAGTGTGACCCGTCCGGTTGAGGGCAGGCCGGAAAGGCTCAGGGTCTCGTCCGAGTCGAGCAGCCGGCGCAGGGCGCGCCCGACGATCTGGCGCAGGGCGACTTGGCCGAAGGTGCGGTAGATCGAGAAAACCGGGTGCGCCAGGTAGAGCACGTTACCCTTGTGCGTGCCCAGGGTGTAGCCGGAGGGCTCGGGGCGCGCGGGGGCGTGCTGGTGGCTGCAGAAGTGGTCCCAGGTGCGGTTGAAGTACGGGTCGTATACCTCGCCGAGGGCTTCGCCGTCGGTGGCCTTGAGGCGGCGGCTCTTGGCGTACATGACCATCGGGCTCTCGACGAAGTCCGCCCGCAGGCCCTCCACGGGCAGGATGTAGTCGGGCAGAAACTCCGAGGTCTCGGCGACTTCGCCGCCCACATCGAAGAGCATGCCCCGCTCGGGATCGACACCGCTGTCGCCGGAGAGGAAAAGCTTACCGCCGCCGGAGAGGTACGCCTGGAGCTTGGCCTCCAGCTCGGGGCCGACGCTGACGTCGTCGGGCAGGACAAGCAGCTTGTAGGGGGAAAAGTCCGCCTCCGTGTCGATCACGTCAAAGAGGATATGTTCTTCCAGCAGCACGCGGGCCGCGCCGGTGTCGGACGCCGTGTCGCGGTGCCCGGCTCCGCTGAAGGCGTCGTCGGCGCGGGTGGAGACGCTGCTGAGCAGGGCGACGTCGGCCACGTTGACCGCGCCCTGGACGTAAGCCTCCTTGCGCTCCACGTCGCGGTAGGCCTCGCCGATGATTCCGTACGTGCTGGCGTCAAGCTGGCCGGTGGGGTGGAGCTGGTCGCCGATGCTGCACTTGGAGCCGTAGGCGAGCATGGCGCAGCACTCGTAGCGCAGGGCGTTGGGCGACTTGAACCCGCCGAACTCGCCCCAGGTCGAGTGGAACTTGCCCGTCATCCCGAGGAAGTCCACCCCGAGGGTGGAGACGTACTTGGCCGAGAGCGGGAAGTGGTCGTAGCCCCAGCCGCCCGTGGGCAGGCTCTCCAGCTCCAGGTGGCTGAAGTACGGGAAAATCTTCCGGTAGCCGGGGGTGATGTGTCCGCTGTTGTGGAAGATGCGCATCTGCGGGTCGATCGAGCGGACAGCCTCGGTCACGCGCTGGTAGTATTTGAAGAGCGCGTCCACCTTGCTCTGGAGCCGGTCCTCGGGCTTGGTCGGGTCGAGGCCCTTTTCCTTCATGTGCGCGAGCGCCCACTGCGAGCAGTCCTCGTACTGGCTGATGATGTCCAGAAAGATGCCGTCGGCCTCGGGGAAAAGTTTTACCACTTCCCGCACCTGCTCGCACAGGTAGTCGAGGTAGGGAGAGTGGAAGCTCATGCACTTGAAGCCCGGCTTGAGCGGGGAGCCGGTCCAGCCCGCGTAGCTGCCCTCGGGAGTCACCATGCGCCACTCGGGGTGCTCCTCGGCCATGACGTTGTGGACCCCGGCTGTGAGGTAAATGGGCACGTTGATGTCGATCTCCTTGCACGCGTCGAACTGCGCGCGCAGCAGGTCGTACTTCAGGCCGGGGTGGCGCTGGCCGATTTTCGTGTCGTAGTAGCTCCAGCCGTGGTGGCAGGTGGCGAACGTCGTGATGGAGTTGACGGCGGCTTGCTGGAGCATCTCCTGGTAGGCCTTCTTGTCGAAGCGCGAGCCGATCTGGTCGATGGCGCCCGACGTATGGAAATCCAGGTGAATCTGGCGGAAACGAAGCGGTGTGGACATGGTGAAAAAAGCCTGCCGTCCGTTCACACAGGATAAAAGGATAAACGCTTGTCGATATGGGGGCCTTGGTGGTATATATTCACCATGAGCGAATCGCCTGTCTGGTGGGATTGCCTGGCCCGTCCGCCCGAAGTCGTGCGGCTGAGCTACTCCGTGCACGGCCAGTACGTCGAGCGCGAGAGCTTTCTGCTGCGCGACTGCTGGGCACTGCACTTTTATGGCTACGAGGGCGAGCTTCTGGTCGGCGGGGAGTGCTTTGCCCTGCATCCGGGGTCGGTTTCGCTCATCCCGGCGGGCGTGCCGGTGACCTACGTGTACCGGGGGCGTTCGGAGCACCTGTACACGCACTTCCGCTTAAAAGTGCCCCGCTCGGCAACTCGGCTGCGGGCGCGTTTCTTTCCGGCAGAGGCGCGTTTGGACGCCCTGCGCGAGCGCCTGGCCGAAGTGGTCGGGCTGCGGGCCGAGGAGCCCCTGCGCACCGATGTGCGCCTGTGGGACGTGCTCTTTGGGCTGGCACAGGTGGAACGTTTCCCCGGCGAACGCTCGGCACACCACCGGTTGATCGAGGAGGCGGCGCGCATCTGCCAGCAGGAGATGTCCGCCTGCCCGAGCGTGGCCGAGCTGGCCCGCCGCTGCCAGGTCTCGCACAACCAGTTTATCCGTGTGCTCAAGCGCCACACCGGGCTCACCCCGCAGGCCTGGCTGCGCAAGCTGCGCACTGACCGCGCCCGCGAATTGCTCATCCACTCGGACCTGCCGGTCAAGGTTGTGGCCTGCGAAGTCGGCCTGCCCGACCTCCAGCATTTTAACAAGGTCGTGCGCCGCGCTTTCGGTCGCTCCCCGCGCCAGCTTCGCGAGTCCGCTCTGGGCTGAGGGGGGGCGGGGTTAGTTATCAGGCTTGCCGCAGCCCGGACCCGCAGCGGGGCTGTCTGGCTTGTCAACTCGTGCCTCTGCCCGTTGTCATCCTGAGCAAGTCCGCTTGCGGACGCGTCGAAGGATCTCCACGTGCGGCCTGCTGGACGATCTCGTAAAAATCCTCACCGGGAGATCCTTCGACTCGCTCCGCTCGCTCAGGATGGCACCGGAGATTGTTTCGGCTGCTTCGGAAAATGTCGTGCTTGGCCAAACATCCCACGACTACCCCTTTGCCTGCAAAAAAAAAGCCCCCGGCGAACCGGGGGCTTTGGACAATTAAACGTGAAGCGTTCGCTCAGGCCTTTTGCAGCTTGGGGGCGGCGCCATGAGAAGCACGGGCGATGCGCTCGGCATACTTCGTACGCAGTTCATCGGCGCTTTCCTTGCGACCGGTGTCTTCCAGGTGCTTGAGGTAAACTTCGAGGCCTTTGACCCCGCCGTTGGGCTGGCCGGGGACGGTGCCGTCGGAGATACGGGCGTGGAAGGGGCCGCCTTCGCGGATGACGGTCCACAGCGGGTCCGTCACGTCGTTGCTGTTGAGGGCCATCTTCTGCATCTGGGCGTCGTGCCAGCGCGAGAGGCGCCACTGGCCTTCGCGGCACAGCTCCGGATGGGCCTCGGCGAGGTTGTTCTGCTCGTGCGGGTCGGACTCCAGGTCATAGAGCATTTCCTGCGGGAAGAGGTGGAAACCGTCGTGGTAGGTGCGCATGTACAGCCACTTGTCCCAGCGCACGGAGCGCTGGCAGACGTGGCAGCACTGGCTGATCGTGACCTCGTCGCGACCGACATCAACGCCTTCGGTGATCGCGTCGGCGAAGGATTCGCCGTCCCACAGGGGCTGTTTTTCACCGCCGAGGAGGTCCATCAGGGTGGGGGCCAAGTCGAGGTTGTAGTGCAGCTTGGAGTTGCGCACGCCCTGAGGGCCGCCGGGATACTTGATGATGAGCGGGATATGGCAGGTGCCGTCGTCGGCGGTGCCGTGCTCGCCATAGATGGCAAGCTCGCCCTGATTCTCGCCGTGGTCGGCGGAAATGATGATCACGGTGTCGTCATAGACGCCGGCCTTTTTCAGATGCTCGACGATGCTGGCGACCTGATCGTCCACGTACTTCACTCCAGTGTCATAGCCGTCGATCATCCGGCGCAGGGAGGTGCGGTCGGTGATCTTGCCGGGATGGCGCGGGTATTCCGGCGAGGGATTACTGTGGTACATGTTGATCTCCTGCATCGTGTGCGGGCCGACGGCCTTCATGTGCCGGGCGATGACCTCGTCGTTGTCGAGCCACTCCGGCAGCGGATCGTCCTTGAAGGGGTCGCCGTAGTCTTCGGGCACGCGGTACGGGGTGTGCGGGTCCCAGTAGTTGATGTGCAGGAACCAGTCGTCCTTGCCGGCGTTGTCGGCCATCCACTTGTTTACGACAGGCTTGACGACCTCGGCGGACTCCATGCCGCCGTCGCCGGTGTTGTGGATTTCGTTAAAGCCCGCGTAGAAGTGCCAGGCGGCGTGGCGCTGGCCAAAGGGGCTGATCATCGCCGTGTGGTAGCCGAGCTTCTGGAGTTGGCGGGCGAGGCCCTGGTCGTCGAAGGTGTCGCGGAAGTTCCGCCCCGGCCCCTGAATCTTGGGCTGGGCGGCGGTGGCACCGTGGCCGACCACACCGGTTTGGATGCCGAAGCGGCCCGAGTAAAAGGCCGTGCGCGAGGGCAGGCAGGGGGCGTCGGGCGTGTAAACTTTATCAAAAATGATGCCCTCGGAAGCGATCTTGTCGATGGCCGGGCTGGTGTTGCGGTGATAGCCGTAGCAGCCGAAGTGGTCGGGGCGTTGGCTGTCGATGTCGATATAGAGAATACGCATGTCGGATTATTGGACGAGGTTGTTGAGTTGTTCGAAATAGGTCTGGAAGTCGGGGCGTTCGGTAAAGTGGTAGGCCTCGGCCAACGCGAGCACGCCCAGAAACTCTCCGCTGTCGGGGTCATGGACGGCGAGGGCGAGGCGGCGCACGCCGTTGGTATTATAGGGCAGGTCGGCGGTACGGCCTTCCCTGCGGGCCCCGGTGATGAGAGGATCGGCTTCGGTCGGGGGGAGGGTGGTCTTTTCGCCGTTGGCGACATAGAAGTCCATCGGTGTGGGGGCGGGGGCCTGTGGGTAAAAGGCGTAGCCGAGCCGGGTGACGGCCTCCAGCTCCACGCCCCAGAGTCGGACGAAGCCCGGGCCGACCTTGACGCACAGCTCGCTCTCCGGGTTTTTCTGCAAAACCAGGCGCATGCCTTCGGGGGCGGGCTCGTACCACTCAATCGTGCAGCCGGTCGCTTCGCAGAGGGCGGGCATGCGGGATTCGAGCCGGTTGCGCAGCAGCACGCGCTCGTCGGCGGCGGGCTGGAACTGCCAGAGAGGTTCGTAGGTTTTCTGAGCCGTCTTGCGGATCATGCCCACGGTCTCCAGTGTCCCCAGCAGCCGGAACACGGACGCCTTTGGCAGCGCCAGGCGCGTGGCGAGGTGGTCGAGGCTCAGCGGCGCCTCCTGCGCCAGGCTGGCCAGAATCGCCAGTCCGCGGCTCAGCGCCGGGGCGCTTGTCTCGGCTTGGCAGAACGCCATGGGGTCATTGAATTTCATTTTTGGAATATATTTTGTATATGATATTTCGGGGTCCGTGCAAGTCTTTTCTCCAAGCGGACGGGGTCCGCCGTCGGATCGGGCGGGGGGAAGCCGTCAAGTTTGTGCAAGTATTTCGGGCTAAGTTTGGTTGAAAGCTGCGGGCGGAAGGCTCAGAACGGGTGGCAGATCCTGCAAAAACGATACGTACCCCCGGTCCCGTCTGTGCCGCGCGTCTGATTGGCCGTGCCGCGTGACTTTGCTACAGGATTTGACTTGGACTGGTCCTGATTGCGGGCCATTCTGCCCAACTTCTGGCTTTTCGTCCCTGCCATATTCCGGGGCGGGAGCCCTGCTCAGAAATCTCTAGCCCTTACAGACTTGAAACAGGAAACATTGAACGGACTGAGTGTCATCCGCGCTGACGGCGCCGACGGCGGACTGGAACTGCGGCTGTGTCCGCAGGCCATGGCGGACCAGAGGGTCGAGCGGCGTAAGGAGATTACCGGCCTGCCGGAATGCCGGGTCATGAAGCCGATCACGTACTCGCCCGACAGCATGGTGCAGCTCAAGGTGGCCGAAGACCGCAGCACGATGATGTTCCTCAGCGGGGCCTCGATGCACGACAGCCAGACGACGAAGGAACTGCGAGCGCTGGAGAACGCGGAAGCCCCGGCGGTCGCTTGCGAGCCGGGCACGCTGGTCACCGTTTTTGAAAACAACACCCACGGCCTGAAGGTCTGCCAGTACCTGGAGCCGACTGAGGTCGAGGGCACCCTGCGCTCTTGGACGACGGTGATCAACGAGGGCGCCGAGCCCGTCACGCTGGAGAGCCTGAGCAGCTTTGTCCTGGCCGGGATCACTCCCTTTGCGGTTGACGACGCGCCTGGCCGCTTGAAGGTCCACCGCTTCCGCACCTGGTGGAGCAACGAGGGCCGCCACGAATGCCGCCCGATCGAGGACTACCAGCTCACCCGCAGCTGGGTCGGCTTTAACACCTGCTCGGAGCGCTTCGGACAGGTCGGCACCATGCCGGTGCGCAAGTTCTTCCCCTTTGTCGCGATCGAGGACACCGAGGCCGGTGTCGTCTGGGGTGCCCAGTTGGCCTGGGCCGGTTCCTGGCAGATGGAGATCTGCCGTCGTGCCGACTCCGTCTCGATCACCGGCGGCCTGGCTGACTTCGAGTTCGGCCACTGGCGCAAGGTGCTTCAGCCCGGCGAGCAGTTCACCACGCCCGTGGCGCACCTGGCCTGCGTCAAAGGCACGCTCGAAGACCTGACCCACAAGCTGGTCGCCCTCCAGGAAAGCCGCCTGACGAACCTGCCCGCCTCCGAGGAGGAACTACCGGTGATGTTTAATGAGTGGTGCACGAACTGGGGCTCCCCCAGCCACGACAAGACCCTCGCGCTGGCCCGCCGCCTCCAGGGCACCGGCGTCAAGTACCTCGTTATCGACGACGGCTGGGCCAAGCGCCCGCCGGAGGCCACCATGCAGTCCAACGGCGATTGGATCGTGGACACGGAGAAGTTCCCCCACGGGATCAAGGCCACCTGCGACGAGCTGCGCAAGATGGGCTACGTGCCCGGCGTGTGGTTCGAGTTCGAGGTCTGTAACCCCGGCTCTCAGGCTTTTGAGCAGACCGACCACCATGTCCACCGCGACGGACGCCCCCTGCGGGTGGGGACGCGACACTTCTGGGACCTGAACGATCCCTGGGTCGTCGAGTACCTCGACGAGAAGCTGATGGGCTTCCTCGCGGACAACGGTTTCGGCTACCTCAAGGTGGACTACAACGACCACCTCGGGGTTGGCGTGGATCACGCCGACTCGCTCGGGGAAGGACTGCGCCGTCACGTCGAGGGGATTTACCGGACCTTCCAGCGTCTGCGCGAAAAGGTGGACGGCCTCGTGATCGAGAACTGTTCCTCCGGTGGCCACCGCCTGGAGCCGTCCATGGTCGGCCTGACCGCGATGAGCTCGTTCTCCGACGCGCACGAGTCGCAGAACATTCCGATCATCGCGCGCCAGTTGCAGTACCTGATCCCGCCGCGCCAGTCCCAGATCTGGGCCGTGCTCTACCCGGACGACACCGCCGAGCGCTTCATGTACTCGCTCACGGCCACGCTCTACGGACGCATGTGCCTGTCCGGCCCGGTCCACGACCTCAGCGACACGCAGATTGAAACCATCAAGGCCGCGACCGGCTTTTACCAGCAGGCCGCTCCGCTTATCCGCGACGGACGCACGCGCTTCCTCGGCGAGACGCCCTTCCACTGGGCTCACCCCGAAGGCTGGTCCGGCGTCTGGCGCGAGAACGCCGCGGGTGACCGTGCGCTGGTCGTCGTCCACACCTTCGCCGGGCTTCCGGATGCGCCGCTTACGGTGGACTTCCCCGTGCCGGGCGAGTGGAAGATCGACGCCGCCCTCTGGGACGGAACGACCGCCGAGCCGACCTGCGCGGGCGACAGCCTGAGTCTTCCGTCGGGCGAGCCCTTCCGCGGATTCGCCTTCCTGCTGAGCAGCAGGACATAGTCCTGCACCCGTGATCCTTCGGATCACCGATGCCACCGCCAACGCGGCGGCATCGGCAGTGGCGGTTGGTGCCGACTCAAGCGACCCCTCCCTTTTCTGCTATGCTCAGCATCCCTCTCTGCCGTCTGCTCAACAGACGGCTGGGAGAAGCGGTTTGCAGTCCAGGTGAGGTCTTCGCCTTGTGTCGGGAAGGTGAGAACCCTCAATGCGGTCGTTTTTGCTATTGCCAGCGGCCTGCATAAGCGCGTTAGTCTTTTCGCATAGATTATCAGGATCTATGCTGCGCTTATCCCTTTTTGCTGGCTTGCTGCTGAGCCTGTCTTTCGTGACAGGGCGCGCGGCGCAGGACACAGACCCGGCCACGACGGAACTGCTGCTCAAAAAGCTTGAGGCGATGGAGCAGCGCATTTCGCAGCTTGAGACCGAAGTAGGCGAACTGCGGGCCGAGAACCAGCGCCTGCAATCCTCCCCCGCGCCTGCGGCTCCGGCAGTGACCACCGCTGCCGCCTCGCCGGTCAGCCCGCAACATCCGGCGGCGACTCCCGCCGCGCAGGTGCAGGCGCAGTCCGCGCACGTCGATACGATCGCACCGGCCACCCCGGCCCCCGCCGTGGTGAAGACCGCCGCTGCCCAAACTGCCGATGACCAGCAGGCTGCCGCCACGGCCGCGCTCGCCCCGGTCGAGAAGGCTCCCTCCAACATCCCCAAGGGCTATATCCCGATTATCGAGGACCGGGCCTACATCACCTTTAACCTCACCACGCAGGTGGATGTCATGGTGGATACGAACAACGCCAACACCCCGGCGGAGTTCGTCACCTCCTCGCTGCCGGTGCAGGGACAGCCCACCTATGCCGCCGGGCTGAACTCTTCCGTCAGCTTCCGCCAGTCCACCCTCGGCTTCGACGCCATCGTCGAGACCGGGCAGGGACCGCTCAACATCGTTTACGCGAACAACTTTATGGAGAACCCGAACACCAACGCGTTCGGCTACTACCTGCTGCGCTTCTACGGCGAGTGGGAGGGGCTGCGCATCGGCTACGGCTACACCACGCTTTACGACGAGAACGCCGCCCCCGCCACGCTCGACTACGAGGGACCCAATTCGCTCATGAGCGTGTACAACGCCCAGGTGCGCTACACCCGCACGCTGATCGAAGGCGAGGAAGTCAGCCTGCTGGGCAAGCTCGCCATCGAGTCGGCCGATCCGAGCATTTCCGTTTCCCCCGCTGTCTCCGCGAACTCGGACGTCTCCGAACGCGCGCCGGACGTGATCGCGGTGCTCGGCGTGCAGGGCGACACCTGGCATGTGCAGGGCGGGGCCGTCCTCAGCAGCTTCACCACGCAGACCGCGGGCGTTTCCTCTGACGCGCTCGGCTGGGGCCTGTCTTTGTCCGGGAGTTGGAACTTTACTCCGGACGATCTCGTCATGGTATGGGGCAGTGTTGGCAGCGGCTACGCCAACTACATCCAGGACTCCGAGGGCCTCGGGCTCGACGCCTATGTGGATGCTTCGGGCAATCTCCATACGCTCGACACTTACGCCTTCGGGGTGGGCTACACGCACAACTGGCTGGATAACCTCAGCTCCACGTTCACCATCGGCTACGTCAACGTCGATGACGCCGCGGTCGGGACCATCATCCCGCAGACCCCCACCAACCAGATCATGCACGAGACCTACTATACCTCGGGCAACCTCGTCTGGCAGCCCTTTTCATCGTTCACCATCGGCGCCGAGCTTCTCTACGGACGCAAGCGTGCCATCAGCGGCGCCGAGGGTGACGACTTCCGCATCCAGTTTACCTCTCGTTACAGCTTCAACCCCTAACCCCAGGAGGAGCCCTTTATGGGACTAGCCAAACATGCCGGCAAGGTCGGCGTCGTACCCGCGACGCTGATGGTAGCCGGTAACATCATGGGCTCGGGCGTATTCATGCTCCCGGCCAATCTCGCCGCCACCGGCGGCATCGCCATCTTCGGATGGATGGTCACCATCACCGGCGCGATCTGCCTGGCCATGGTTTACGCGAAGATGGCCGCGATCGACGACAGTCCGGGCGGTTCCTACGCTTACGCCCGGCGCAACTTCGGCTCCTTCGTCGGCTACCAGACGAACCTGCTCTACTGGCTCGCCGGGTGGATCGGCAACGTCGCCCTGGCCGTGGTCGGGGTGGGGTACCTGAGCTACTTCGTTCCCGCGCTGAACCAGCCCTGGGTGCTGGCCATCGCCTGCCTGGCCATGATCTGGCTCTTCACCTTTATCAATATCCTCGGCCCGAACCTGACCGCGAAGGTGCAGTCGTACACCACGATCCTCGCGCTTATCGCCATCGTCGGGCAGTTCTGGATCCCGAGAGAGCATCCTATTGGCTCGTATGACAACACGCGTCGCTGGCCGGACATCGCCGATATCGTACAGGCAATGGCGCACGTTCCAGACAAGGAC
>JAUTCS010000023.1 GCA_030673825.1 Verrucomicrobiota bacterium JB024
GGTGGAGTCGTCGCCCGTCGTCGCCACATGGATGCCGGTCGAGGAATCGTACACATCCGTATCCCACGCGATCCGCTTGGGGCCAAAATAAGTTCCGATGCCAAGCACATCATAGTAGCGCGGCTCGTACTCGGTCAGGGCCTCAAACTCGGCCTCCGTCAGCGTCACTGGCATCAACGGCCCTTCGGGCTCGACGCCAGGCTGCTCAGCCAACGGGGTGCGAGCGCGGCCACGGATCAGGCCCCGCGAAAACACACCTATATTGTCTCGGAAAGAACCAGCTTCGCTGATGTCGGCCCCATTCTGGTCCTTCTGCAGGTAGCGTCCGTCACCGGAAACCTCAGTCAATCCATTGACAGCATCCATCCATACTCCGCCGCTGTAAATTCGCTTGCCAGTCCCTGTCTTGAAGTACTCCGTGCCATCAGCCAGCGCAATGCCCTCACCACTGGCAAAGGCATTCGCAGCAGAGTCGTCGGCGAACGCCCCGATGTAACGTGTGACCACGTCATTGAGGGCGGCCTCGGCCTTGGCAGCACTTGCGGCGGATGCGACCGCATACGACCCGGCAAGATCAGCCGAAGCCGGGTTCACCTTCAGATCGCCAGTAACATCGTCGAACCCAACAATCTTCCCCTTGCGCTCATCTACAGACGGAAGCACCATTGGTTCCAGTTTGCCATGGAACCTTACAGCTCCTTCACTTGACGCGCCAACCTCCTGCGTCCGCTTGGTAAGCTGGTCGAGTTGACTGATGATGGCCTGGGCATTATTAACTCCGTCCTCTACATCCTGAGTGATGTCGCCCCGGCGAGATACGAATAACGACCAGGCGACAGAACCGAAGGGGTTACTCACCGTAAGCGTCGAGCCGCTTAGCGAATAGGTCGGACTCTTTTCGAGCGCGCCGTCGCTATCGCGGTAGGCGAAGAACTCAAGCTCTCCGGAATCGAAGCCCCACGGGATGCTGGTGATGATGGAGCCACCTGAGGGCGAGGCGCCGTTAATCGGGAAATAATTGGCTGGTACCGTCATTTCCCGTATATACGCCGCCGACCGCCTACTCGTCCTCGACCTGCTTCCAAATCTCGTCGATGTAATTCGTCGCCGGGTTGCCGGTGATGATATTGACACCCTTCACCACCTCTCGTGCGCTGTCAGCCCTGGCCATCTGCTCAATCCCGGCTAAAGCCGGAAGGCTTTGGGACGACAACCAATAAGCCTCTTGGCTATTCCCCACCGCGCGCGCGGCCTGCGCTTCGATGACCCGTCCAAAAACCGGCACATATCCAGTGAGTTGCCCAACCCCGTATTTAACCACGTCGTAGCCGAACTGCTCTTTTCGCTCGTCCCAATCCTTGGGTTCACGCCATCCGAGAAACTCCCACAGCCAGTCTTTTGTCGCGTCAGCCATGGCCAAAATAAGCACAGGCAAGACCCATCCAGCCGATGCGAACGCGACCTTGCGAGAAATGCCGTCTAGCTCGCCCGCCACAGACTTTGAGATGGCCAGGTTTCCGAGCGCATTAAGGTCCACGGTAAACTGCGTAATCAGGCGCTCGATGGTACCGCCAGCGAACAACGCAGGAAGGTCTTCTATCCGGCCCGTCTGCTGGGTTGTACGAACGACCATATCGGCTTTTTTTACCGCTTCCTCGTGGCTTCCGGTTTCGTTTAGCACCTCGTCGTACTTAGCCTTCCAGATGATGGTGCTCTGCGTCATGTCGAACGCCTCAAACACCATGAACGACTTTGCCTGTAGCTTTGCCCATCTGGACATGTTTCGCCCGAGCCCGGAATAGGCCGCCTTGGCCTTTTCATACATCTCGGACAGTTCCAGCCGCAAGTTCTCGGGGCGATGGCGCATGTAGTCCGAGTTTTCCATCACAAACCCGGTCACCTCCTTGATGTTGAACGCGTAGTTCGAGGCCGAGCGTAAAATGTACCCTGGCTTTACCTCAGTCAGCGCCAATGGTGCAGAAGCTCCGACCTTAAGCCATGAGGCCGGGTTGAGCGCAACAAAGGCCGTCGAGGCGTTGCGGCGAAGCGTGCCGGACAGGAACGCGCCAATTTTGCTCTCATTCAAGGTTGCCCGTCCAGACGCCGAACGTTTCAGCCAGTCCAACAGGGTCGCATAGGCATCCGGAGAGATGCGCTCGATCTGCCCGCGGACATTCTTATCCCGCAGCGTACGCAGGGTATCAAAGGCCACATCCTGTACGTTTAGCATGTGCTCGACGTTTGTCGTACCGCGAAGCACTGTATTCATAAAGCTCCCTGCCCGGCCATCAAACCCCTTGAAGGACAAGCTGGAGTTGATACGGCCCTTAGTAGCACCGTTGTTAAACAGCATCCGTTTAGTGGTGTCGTTGAAGAAATCCCCCGCACTCCCGTCACGGCTCAGGTTCTCAATCGGGAAATAGCTCTCTTCCTTGATCATATTCACGCCATGTCTGTCCTTGAACCAGGTATTCAGCCGGTCATATTGCTCCGTTCCGGTGTACTCCATGTAGGCGTGAACCACACGCTTCGCGTTGTCTGGAAGCGCGTTTGATATTCCGTCAATGACGGTATCTGAAAGATGTATCCCGCCGCTCAGAACCGTATTCCGCAAGTGCTCGCGGTTGTAGGGGTTCATGCTGTTGGCATAGACCCACATAGCCTCATCCAGGGTCATACCGTAAACTGCGGTCCCGTTCCCGCCGAGCTGGATAACCGGGTTCCCGGTGTCGCTGATATTCGAGACCGGGATATTCTCCGACTCGTACCAACGCAGCAGCTTTTTGGAAAAGGCATGAATGCGGTCTTTCTTTTTGAAATTCGCGTTTCCAATAGGAAGGATAACCTCGTTCAATAGCTTGCTGTCGCGGCTTCCAGTCGCCCATGCCGCGATTGTCTCGGCCCGGATCGTGTCCCAGAACATACGCTTCAACCGGCTCCCCTGACGTTTGATCTCGTTTTCGATGAACGCGGGTTTGCCGGACTTGTCGAGGTTACGCTTGATCGATTCCGAGATTTCCGCTGCCTGAGCCTCAAATCGCTCCTTTTCGGTGGCCTTCCGCTGTTCCAACTCCGTCCGGCCGTCGGCCTGAATGCGCTCTATGTCTGCCTCAACCATGCGCAGGGTGTCCAGCGATGTACGCGGGTCTCCAATGGAAATCATCGAGGCCCTTCCCATGATCTCCATGTCTTCCGGGGACATCTCGTAGTTGTCGTCCTGGAGCCGGGCGAGCAAGGCGAGCGATTCGTTCTCCGTCTGCTTGCGGGCGGTCGAGGTGTCCAGGCTGATGCGCTTCAGGTACGAGATGATCGCGTCCTGATTGGGGAGCTTTTTCCTGCCCGCGCGCGCCGCCTTTATGTCGGATTTAATACGCTTGACCCGTTTCTCAATGCGTTCGCGCAGGATGCGCTTGAAGTGCTTTTCGTTTTCCTCGACCAGGCGCGTGGCAAACTGATCCACAAACCTGGATTGCGCCTCGTGGCCTTTGATCTTCGTCAGATTCTTAAACCCGGAAATTTTCCCAAACACCTCGGGCGGGAAGTACTTGCGCAGGGCCTCCATTCGGGCGATGGCATCTGTCACGCCAATGCGCTCCTTGGCAAAGTCCGACTTGAGGCGCTCGACCTGTTCTATTCGCCGCTTCTCCATGCGGGCCTCCAGCCGGTTACGCTGTTCCGTCAAGGCCGCACGCAAACGGGCTACGCGCTCATCCGAGCGGTTGAGTTGGCTTGACCGCTCTTTCAGCTTGGCTCGCTGCGCTGCGGTTAGCAGTCCCCCCTTGCCTACGACCTTAAAGGCCTCGTCAAGCAGAAGGCTCGTTTCAGCGTCGATTTGAGCCTTGCTCTTGTTCGACTTCCCTTGCTCGCCAGAGTCCATGTCTTTGAGGGTTTCGTCGAGCTGATAGAGTGTGTCCAGGGTTTCGGTAGCCTCGCGGGCCATCTTCTCCAGCGCGTCCATGCTGGAGGCCTCTTCCGTGCGTCCCTCTACGCGAAGCCTTTGCGAGCGCGTCACTAGGTTGTCGAAGACCTGCCGCATCTCCGGCGTGATGCGCACGGCCACCGGCGAGCCCTTCAGCTTGTCGTAAATCTGCTTGAGCCACTGACTCAGGGCCTCAAATACCTTCGCCAGTTGCGCATTCGGGCTCTTTCCGTCGCGCAGGTAACGCTCGAAGCCGCGCGCGAACTTCTCTTCGGCTTCCCGCGTCCAGTTCCCATCCTTGGCCCCGGCCCACTCTTCGGCCACGCGGATATCCTCGTCGGTGATCCCTAGCCGCTTATCCTGGGACACCTCCCGGTTGATCAGCCGTTTACGGGCCACGTGCCCTACCTCATGGATACCAGTGGACACATCTGCGCTGGCGAACCCGGTAATAATCGCCTTGCCGTCAGCGGTGAACTCGACCATCCCCTTGGCATTCTGCGGATACTGGTTACGCTTGACTTTTTCCACCATCTGGATGACTTTTTCAGCAAGACCCGCATAAGCCGACTCGGGGACATCGGATCCAGCAAGCTCCTTGTCGGCGATAGTGGACCTCGGTGGCATTGATCCAGCCTCGCCCGACTCCCTTGACTCAGATGCGGGTCTCGTTACGTCTACAGCTTCCAAGGTATAGATAATATTCCCTTGCTCGGATCGGGCCATTTCCTTGACCGTAAGCTTCACGGATAGCACTTCCCCTTTGTAGGGCATCGGAGCAAAGAACCGGTGAATCTGCTTTACCCCAGATTCTCCCTTCATGTCTGGGTGGGTGATGAAGAGATGTGACTGCTCAAATAGTTCCTGGACGTTGGCCACGGCTGCGGCCTGTGCCTGAGGGCTGACGGATTTTTCCACCGCCGACCGGCTCGTCATCTTTTTGAGCGTTTTCGACGTAACCTTGGCCTCAAGCCCGGTTTCCGTGTTTTTGATGGGCGTTTTTAGGATAGGCCGCACCAGTTCCCTGGCCGCGTCAAAACTCCTCGACTCATCTCCGGCTTGCATAGCCTGGGCAAGTGCATCCGCCCTGCCCTCATAGGCTTGACCGTCCGCCGCCCGCCGCACATCGATACTGTCTTTTCCAAGTCCTGTCGCATCCACTACGATGGACACGGCCACCGCCTGTTGATCCGTCAGGTTCATGGCATGCTTCATCTGGATGGCAAAGGCGTCCGGCTCTCCGTCGATCTGCAAGACCGCCTCGTCCTGCTCGCGCTGCTTCTGCTCATCGGTCTTGGCCGCTTCTTGGGCTGCCTGCGCTTCAGCATAAGTCGGACGACGAAGGCGGTTGTATTCTTCCTGCTCCCGAGGGTCACCCTCCACAAACGCCCGCCTGATCAACTCCGGGTCGTTATCGGCCTGAATCTCTTCATCGGTCAACGCCTCGGCTACCTTGCGAAATTCCCACGGCTTAAGCTTCTGCGGAATCCTGTCGGCAAGTCCATCTTTCTCCGGTATGACTGTATCAGCGTCAGGGGTAGGAATATCCTCAATTCTTATCGGTGTGCGACGAGGGTTTTTCTCAATGCTCGCCCGATAGTCGACTAATGACTTAAGCCCGTTAAGTGACTCTACTCCACCCGCACCGGTTGCGCCGACAAATCCACCCACAATAAACGATTCGAGCGCTCCTTCCGTGATTTCACGCCCAGGGTCGTACTCGGATAGCCGCGCAATGGTATTCTGTAACGCCTGCTGTGCCGCCTCTGTTGAGCCTTCTGAAGCAAACCCTTCTGCCCATGCGACACTCAGCTTTTTTATGGCCTGGTTGATGGGTAACTTATCTGCTCCAGCAAATACCCGTTTCAAAATGGGCCCGAGCCCTGCCCGCTCCAACAGGGAAGCTGGGAGTGCATAAGTAAACCCGACTCGCGCCGCCTCTGCGCGCTGCTCATCGGTCGCAGTAGACTTGTCTATACCCTGACTCTGAAAATAGTCGTCAACCGCCTCCTGGTAACTCCCGGAGGCTATCGCGGCCATACCCCCAACACCGGTCATTCCGGCAGGGATATAAAACCCCATTTGGCCGAATCCGCGCGCAATCTTTCCGCCGTAGCTGTCCGCAAACTCGGGATTGATCCTGTCGGTATAGTACTGATCATTGTAGGCCCTAAATTCGCTCGACGCTTTACGGATGGTGCCTGCAACCGTAGCCACAAATTTGGTAGGGTTAATAGCAGAAAGCTCCCTGTAAATGCGCTGGCGATCAGGGTCATTCTGGGCTTGATCAAGCCGAGATTGATACTCACTCCGCTTTTCCGGCGTCAGGTCTTCTCGTCTAAGCTGCTTCTCCAAGAACAGAATGTTGCTAGTTGGGCTCTTGCCGAGCTGCTTAAGTTCTTCCCCAATTTGCCGGGTCTTGGTCACCTTGGCCGACTCTTCTAACAGCCCAAAAGCGCCCTCAGCGCTTGCCCATGCCGCATCGGAAGCACCAAGTGCCATTTCCTGTGTAATGTCACCCGCCACGCTTCCACCGACGCGCTTGGGCTCAAGCGGAGATTTCCCGAGTATATTGCGCCGATAGGGGCCGATTGCACGGATACCCTCCCACTCGTCATCAGTGATTCCGAATGCGCTTTGCAAATTTTGCTCATTGGCCACAGCCCACTCGGGGTCTAGCCCGTAGCGATCAGCCATCCAGAGCGCGCGCCCCGTCCTCATGTATACCGGCTCCGGCACATGCGGAGAGTCGTAGGGCTTGAAGACTTCGTCTAGGTTTGCTGGCTCGTTCATACTCATGCTGATTAATTCCTAGTCCCCGCTGACATTAAGACCCCCCCCTGATACATCAATGTGTCAGGCACTTCCCCCCGCATCAGCGCTGATACCTGCGGCGCGAATATCTTTTGCATCATCCCGTCGTGCAGACGCTTTAGCTCGTCAGTGGTAGGCGGCTTGTCACGGTTATAAAGCTTGTAAACTTCACGCTCGAACTCGCCAAAAGCGCGCGACCCTCCTGAGGTGGCTGGCATGATTTCCATAGTCCGCGTAACCGTATCAAACGAGCGCCGGATAAAGGCCGCCTGCTCGTCAACGACATCGACTTCTGAATCCCCCCCCATCCAGCCGATACCGGGAACCCTTACAATTCCGTCTGCGTAGTCGAGTTTCCTGGCCTGCAATAGTCCCGAAAACAAGTATGCCTTTTGGGGAGCCGGTAGGTCTGATTCAATGATTTGGCGGGCCAAAGGCTCTAGTTTTGCCGGGTCGGGTTGATCCCCATCCCGCATCACCTTGAAATAATTAGTGTCTATTTGATTATCGAAATAATCGAGCGTCTCTTTGTTTCCCAGCTTCTTGGGGTCAACGCTGGCGGCGTAGGCAGATTTGGCATATTCGTTGGCCGCATGAGTGATAAGGTCGGCGTCAAATTGGCTTATATTAGATGTTCCCGAACCGACCGAGGATGCGATCTCTGACGGCGTCGGAATGTCTCCGATCTCGATTCTCTTCATCAGCTTACCAGCGTTATCCGTTTGGGAAGCCTCAACATAATTGCGCTGCGTGCGTATATTCCGCAACAGGGTAGCCCGGTCGTCGCCCTTGAGCGCAGAAAGCTGCGCATATTGACCGCTCGCGTCACGTGCGTTTAAATCATTCTGAATCTGCTCCAACTCTTCCAGGCTCTCCATGCCCTGAATCTGCCCCTTGAGTGCGTCGGCCTGTTGGGCGGCTACCTTGACCGGAGCTTCCGCGATCAGCTTCTCAGCCTTGCCGGGGGCGTAGGCGGCGCGGCGCACCGGATCCTTGAGCAGGGCCACAGCCGTGTCGGCGTCATTGGCGCGGATAGCCTCCTCGTAAAGCGCGTCCGTATCGGCCACCACCCGCTTGTTTTGCAGGTCCTGCATCTGCTTATGGTCGGCCAGCTTGCGCGCCTCGGCTTCGCCCTCGGACAGGTAGCCGAGCCGAACCTGCGACTCATAGGCCGAATCAATGGCCCCGGGGTCGTAATGCTCGATCCCCAGTGCGCGCTCGCGCTCAAAGATACCCCTGTTGCGCTTGGTCTCGCGCTGCTCTTTCAGGGCGAGTACGGCAGGCGTGGTATGTTGGGTAAAAGCGCTCTCGATCTGCTGCCGGGCCAGAGAGGCGTATTGCTGATGGCGAAATCCCCCCGGCGCGCTGACGTAGCCCTCGACACTCGCTCGCGCCGCCTTGATGCGCTTTTCGGCTTCCTTGTCGAAGTCCACCCCATCCTCCATCGGCAGGTCTTTAATCCCCGTCAAGGCATCCTGCTGGGCCACGGCGATCCGGTTGCGCAGCTCGGCCAGGTCGGCCTCCACCTCGTCTTTCTGGCGCTTTTTCAGGTACTGATTGGCCTGATCGGCACTGGCCCCGACCTGCTGGAGCAGGTTGGCCGCAGCCTGCCCGGAGGCGAGTTTTTCGTTCACCCCGGCATTGCCGAGCATCGGCGTATTGCGGCCCTGGACACCAGGAGCCTTACGGCGGAAATCAAAGGGAATGGCTGGCATGGT
The DNA here is from genome assembly GCA_030673825.1 of Verrucomicrobiota bacterium JB024. Classification (GTDB taxonomy): domain Bacteria; phylum Verrucomicrobiota; class Verrucomicrobiia; order Opitutales; family Cerasicoccaceae; genus Ruficoccus. Next base: position 8,452 of record JAUTCS010000023.1, read on the forward strand.
GAGTTTCTAGGTTTTATGCGAAAATTGACTTGGTCCCGGCTTTTGCCCCGAACATGGCCCCACTAGCTGCGGATGAAGACCCTCCACCCATCGAAACACTGCCGCCATAAGCTCCGGCTGCGCTTGTAGCCGCATTCGCCGCGCTTCCGAGTATCCCTGTAAACAGCGTGCTTTTAGCCTGCGACCTCAGCGAGTCGGCGGTGGAGTACCCCTGATAGCGGATGTAGTCGGCGTCGGTCAGCCCGGCGGCCAGGGCGCGGTTGGCGTTGCCCACAGACGCCTGCGCGTTCTGCTCGTCGGTGCGCTTCTGCTCGACCAGCAAGTTTGCCGGGGAGCCCTCCAGCATGATCCCGCTCTTGGCATACGTGGCCTCGATGGACGCGCGCCGGATGCGCTGCTCCTCGCGCTGCTGCTTGATCTGGTCCAGCCGCTGCTGATTCTCCTCCAGGGCGTCCTGCTGCTTGCGCTGGGCGTCGATCTCGGCGTTGCGCTCGGCCTGATCGGCGGCCTTGCTCTGGGCGCGCGACTGCATGGCCGCCGAGGCTACCCCCATCGCCAGCGAGACGCCGATCATGATTGCGGGCATCCAGAAAAACCCGAGCGCCGGGTTCTGGATCAGGTGTTGGAAAATCACGTCGTCCATAAAATCAAGCTCCTCCCAAGGCCCGGATGCCGAGCCCGCGCAGTTTAAAAGGGTGATGGTCGTTGCCGGTGATGCGCACGCTCAACTCCTTGGTGTGGCCCGAGGTGACATTGACCGGGATGATGCCCTCCAGCAGGGCCGGGTTGTAAAGGTTAGGCCCCTCGGGCACTTCGGCAGGATGGCCATTAATCTCCACCGTCGGCTTGCCGCTCGGCCCCAGGTACAGCGTGACGTGCGAGGCGGACTTGTACTTGCCGCTGTCCCCGAACTCGACCGGGTTGGTCGGCTGGATGTCGTAGGTGAAGCGCACCCCGGCCGTCACCGTGCAGTCGGCCTTGCCGGGGACCGTCAGCAGCCCGTCCGCGAGCGTGTACTCGTCGTCGGCCAGCTCCACCCCGTCACAGAACACCACCAGCCCGTCCAGCGCGGCATTGGGCAGCGGGATGTCCGTCACGGCTCCCGTGACCGCGACCTCGTGCCGACAGTCGAGGTAAAGCCCGTCCTCCTCTTTTTCGAGGAAGCTCACGCCCTCGCGCTCGATCAGCAGCCAAACCTCGTCCCCAGCGGTCGAGTAGTTGCTGAACACATTGCGCACGGTGCCGCCGTAGTCCAGCGCCGCCCATCCCTTGACCAGTTCGGAGTCCGTGTAAACGCAGCAGCTCCCGTCCGCCAGCGTCACGTAAATACGCGGGTGCGGGTGCCGCGCCAGGCTCATGTACCGGATCCCGGCGCTGAACAGGTGCGGCGCCAGGTAAGTGATGTCGCTGGAGCGGTAAGAGTCCACGTCCACCTCGCCCTGCATCAGGGTCAGGATGCGCTGTTGCCCGACCGGCACGAAGTACACCAGCCCGTCGTTGGTCACCACCTGCACCTCCGCTGAGCCCCGGTAGGTCTGGGGCCGCTGCTGGGCATTCTGCGCGGAAAACGCTTCCGCCTCGTCCCGGCCGTAGAGCACGCGCTCGGAGTTGTCCAGCCCCACCAGCAGGTGCCGCACTCCCAGCAGCCAGCGGATTTCGTCGTTGCTGGTCGTCGCCATCGGCACGCTAAAGGCCGAGGTCTCCAGCTTGTCCTCCAGGAAATGCTCGTAGTTGTTGGTACGCGAAGCGTACACCGTCGAGGGCCGCTCCTGCGTCCCTCCGAAGATCAGCCGCTCCTCAAAAATCGCCATCGCGCGCGGGTACCCGTTCTTGTCGCAAAAGGCGCCCTCCGCCCACAGGTAAGAGCCCGCCACGCTCGTCAGCGGCGTCACGCAGGCCGCCTCCACTTCCGTCTCGGACACGTAGCCCGTGATCACGAAATGCAGGTACTGCACCGATGAAAATTCCAGCTTCCACTTGCACTGAAACCCTTCCGCCGGGGCCGTCCCGGTCGGAGCCTTCCACTCCTTCATCACCACGCGCACGAGTGAGCCCGGCTGCTCGATGTCCGCGCTCGTCGTCCCGTTGTAGTCCCCGTCCTCAGCCACCATCGAGGCTACCACCTCCCAGGTTGCCCCGTTGTTGGTGGAGGTTTGCAACTCCAGTCGCCCGCCCCACACGCCGCCCTCGGTCTGGAGCTTCACCTCCCCGTGCGCCGGGTACGGCTTGCTCGCCTCGCCCGTCACGTTGAAGTCGTCCCCAGGGGCCTCCGTCTCGCGGATAATCTGAAACGCCGCCCCCACCATCCCGGCCTCGAACACCGGATGGTTGCTGACCAGGTTCACGGTCCCCACGTAGGTGTCCAGCGCGTCCCAGTAAGCCGCGTTCGCGGCCACCGGCTCCGTCGTCGTGGCCGATTTCGCCCGCCAGAACTTGTGAGGGACATCCACTCGGAAGGCCCGTGCCTGCCCACTGGTCCCAGCCGGGACGGTCGGCACCGTCACCTCCTGCCAATCCTCAGCCGCCCGCACCGTGTCGGAGACGTAGGACTGGTTCGCGTAGAGGGTAAAATACCCGGCCCCGGCCTCCAGAATCACAAAGGTTCCGTCGTAGGCATTGTCCGGCGTGCCGAACAGACGCACGACGTCCCCCGGCTCGAACGGATCACCGTAGCAACTGATCCTGAGCTTGAAATAGTAAGTGTACTTGTCCTGCCGGCGCCCGATGTTCTCGTGGCTGCGGGCGAACCACGGCTGCACCTGAGCGGGCCAGGCCGTTGACCACAGCTTGGCCGCGGCCCCGTCCCCCTCGTTCCCGATGGTGGCGCAGTAAACAATGTCCATCGCGTTGTAGGCGGGCGTGAGGCCCGTCCAGGTGTTCGGGGTGTGGATGGCCGGAAGCGCGTACACCTGGATGTGCTCGGCCACGTTCACGTCCAGATACGGTCCCCCGCTAAAGGGGTGCTGCCGCACGCGCCAGTCGATGTCCCCCGCGCTGTTGCGGTAGCGTTCGATCCGGTAGATGTCGCTCTCCCCGTCGCTGAGCCAGATCACGTCCCCCTGCTGGAGATACTGGAGCCGGGGTACACCGGCGGGCGTGTAAACCGTCGAGAGCGTTTTGACCCGCGTGCCGTCCGGGGTGTACACCTCCAGCTCGACCGCTCCGGCGTTTTCCACGAAAACGAGCTGAAACGTCTCCTCGACCGAGAACTTGAACGGGATCGCCCGCAGGCCGGGCTTGTCCAGCTTCGCCACCAGCCGCGTGCCGTACCGACGTTCGACCAGCCCACGGTCGTTCACCGGGGCGTTGAGCAGCTTCTTGCACGCCTGCGCGTAGGCTTCCAGGTCCGAGCGGTGGTGCAGGTCCGGCGAGACCTCCCCCGCGCTGAACGTGCGCCGGATCAGCGGTATCGTCGCCATCAGTACGGCCCCCTCCCCATGCGCACCCCGCGCGAGCGGTAACCGGTCGGCATCTGGTTGGCCTCACCCGCTGCCAGCGAGTACGCCTGCCGCCACGTCGAACGCGGCCGCACCAGCTTCTCGTACTGCTGCATCCGCAGCCCGGCCACGTTGGCGTCGTTGGTCAGGATCATGGCCGCGTCCGCCGCCCAGCGGTACGCGATAGCCTTGAAAAGCTGCGGGCTCCACTCCCCCGGATTGAGCGAACGGCGCACGTACACCACGCTCAGCCCGTCCAGCGCCCCGAGCAGGAAGTTCCCCTCCGCCTCATGGTCCACAAAGCCGTCCGCATTGCGTGCCCCCACGTTCATCCAGGTCTGGGGGCCGCTCATGGCGGCGCGCACCTGAAGCCCGAGCGGGAAAATACAGTCCTCCGGCAACCGGTAGCGGTAGCGCCCGTCATGGTGGCGCTCGGAGTCCGGCGAAACCGCCAGCGCGTGGACCAGCTCGGCCCAGGCGTATTCGTCCTGTACGGCCTCGATGGAGGGCCGCATCGCCCGCCGCAGGCTCTTGCCCTTCTCGGTGGTGTCGGTGTCGATGTCGCCGGTCAGGGCGGGCTCTCCCAGCAGGAGCAGCACGTAGTTGGCGACGTCGGTGAGGGTCTTGGCAAAGCTGGCCATGGTCTGCGTGGGTGGTTAAAGAAAAAAGGGGCGAAGCGGGCATGTTTCCCGCCCCGCCCCCCGGGTTTATCCAACGGCTACGATACGAAAGATCAGGAAGCCTTGATCGTGACCTTGATGTACTTCAGGTCGTCGTTGCGCTTCACGTCCGCCAGCTCGTCCATGTGGGCGATGGCGCTGAAGCGCTGCGTCGGCGCCGGGCCGATGTTCGGGTCCAGCCCCTGGAAGTCCGCCCAGATGATCGCCTCCTTGGCCCACACATGCAGCGTGCCGGGGGTGACGAGCGGGTGGCTCACAAAGTGGATGCCGTACACATCGGGCAGCTTGCCGCTGTGGAAGTACTCGTGCGAGTTGACGAAGTCGGTGTCGTTGATCTTCTCGTTGTTATCGATGAAGAGCTTCTTGTCGGTCGGGCTCATCAGGCAGAACACCGGATCGGTCACGTACTGGTCCTCCAGCAGCTTCATGATCGTGGTGCAGTCCGCAAACGACAGGTAGCCCACGTTCGCCGTCTCGAAGGCCTGCGAGGCCGGGAGAGCAACGTTCGAGGTGGTCGTGCCGTTGGCCGTACCGACCACACGGGCGACGCTGGCCGCGCTCATCCCGCCGATGATCAGCAGATCCTCCTGCTTGAAGATCTTCTTCATGCCCGAGCGCATCACGCGGTCCTGACTGGTGAGCTTGTCGAGCACCTTCTCGTTCTTGCCGAACGAGTGGCCCCACTCGATCACCTTCGGGGTGACGGTCGTCTTCTGCTTGCCCACCGCCATGTGCGGGGTCTGGATGCCGATCCAGTCCGCCAGCGCGGGCGTTTCGATGGCCTCGTAGGTCTTGCGGGTCTTCGTGCTCTTGGCATCGGTCACGGTCGCCTCGTCGCTGGAGGCGTCGTCGATGGAGGGCAGGTAGGCGATTTCGCCCTCTACCTTCTCGTACCCGACCAGTTCCTTGAGCAGCGAGCGATCCTGCGCCCCCGCCAGTTCGCGCACCGTGTCCGAGAACATGCTGTGCGCCAGTTTGAAATCCGTAAGCATAATAAATCCTTTCCTTGAAAATTGGGTGTGTGGTTTTTCCTCAGTATCCGCCTGCGCTCGTGTCCCGCCTTGCGGGGGATCGCCTGCTTCCAGCCAAGGGCCGGATCGCTCCGGGTGTCCCTGTCACCCGTATATACGCCGCCAACCCATTCCGGCATTTTCGCCAACCCAACTCGCAATTCGTTGACGCTCTGACCGATCTATGTTATAGAGAGCATGCGAAACCGGGATTGGCTTCATGGAATAAGACAGTCGAAGGGCTGTGGCTTAGAAAGTGTCTCCCAAATCGTTCCCGTTTTCGGAAATTGATAAATAATTGTATGATCAAAATAGAAATTAACAATTATCAGTCCGTATTCCCGTTCCTGTCGCCTAGACGGTACGCGGAGCATGTACTGAAAACCCACACGCTCGAAGCGGATATTGCCTTGGTCTATTTCTACCAAGGCAACCAAAACGAACGTGTGTTGACTGACGCAATGGCCTTTAAGCGGGCCTAGCGTCGAAAAAATATCGCGAAAGCCCCGACAGCATCAGCCGTCAGGGCTTTTTTCAATTTTCAGGGCCTCGCCCCTGCTGTCCTCAGCTCACCCCCACCTTGCGCCGGTGCAGCGCCTGATACTTGGCCTTGGCCTTGGTGTGATCGGGGTGGCGCGCATTCTTCCAGGCGTCGGTTTTCTTCAGCTCGTCCAGCTCGGCGTCGATGCTGCGCACGGCTTCGGACTTCTCGACCGCATCCTCGGCGGTGCCGTCCTTGGCGTCCTTGATCAGGCGGATAATGCCAGGGTGGTTGATCAGTCCGGCCTCTTCGAGCACTTCGCGCAGGCCGCGCTTTTCGGTTTCGGCCATCACGGCCTTGCCCTCGCGGGCGTAGTCCTCGCCCCACTCCTGCTTAAAGGTGGCCTCGCTCTCGGAGCGCCAGCCCTCCTGCTGCTCGTGCATCTTGCCCAACAGGTTGCCCAGCTCCTCGGTGTAGAGGTCCATCACCCCGGCGTACTGGTCCTGGGTGAGCCCGAGCGCGTGCAGCTTGCCCTGGGCCTCGGTGTAGCGCTCCTGGTCGGCGATGTGAAACTTGCTCTCCTCGGCCGGACTCCAGGCGTAGCCCTCGGCCTTTTCCGGGCGACCCAGCTCGTTAAAGAACGCGCCGCGCTCCTCGTCGGTGGCATCCTTGCCCGGCTTGATCAGGCCCTTCTTGCCCACGACCTTGGCCTGTTCGCCCATGCCGCGCACGTACTCCTCCTCGGTCCCGTACTTCTCGAACAGCGGCTTGGCCGCCTCGTAGGTGTCGGGGCTCAGGCGCTCGGCATAGCCGCTGTGCCAGGGCGCGGAGGCTTCGGAAGTGCCTTTGTTTTCGGTCGTCGGGTTGGCGGCGGCAGCCGGGGCCGTCGTGGTCGTAGCGTTTTCATCACTCATGGTTTTTCTCGATGTAGGTTTTGATGTTGTCGCGGAGGAAGTGCGGGACGGCCTGCTTGCCCAGGTTGTGGCAGGTCAGCCGTTCGCTCTCCGGGTGAAACGCGCTCTTACCCGTGCGCGCAAATTCATCGATGATGGCCAGCGCCCGCCGCCCCTGCTCCGAGGTGGCAAACACCGCATAAAGCACGGCCTGGTCTTCGGGGCTCAGGTTCATCGGGCGGCCCCTCCCAGCGCGCCGAGCTGCTCCAGCATGCTGCCCGGCTCGACCGGCTTCTGGAGGTCAACCGGCTTCATGGACTCGCTCATGGCCTGCTGCTGCTGCGCCTGCGCCAAGGCCTCGGCCCGGGCCTGCTCGCGCTCCTCGACCTCGCGCTCGGAGTAGATCAGGTCGCTGTCCACGTTCTTTTTGTGCGCCAGCGCGCGCTTGGCCTTGCGGGTGTTGATCACATCCCCGAGCCCCGGCGCGGCCTGCTCCATCGCCTCCAGTTGGGCAATCGCCTCCGAGGCCCCCAGCAGGTTGTCGATCTCCACCTGGGACAGCCGCGAGTCGATCCGCGAAGTATACACCACCTCGTAGTTTTTCCCGCGCAGGCCAGGCGGCACCTGCAGGAGCATCCCCGCCTTGGCCATCAGCTCGACCACCCGCGGGATCATCAGCGCGTAGCGTTCGCGCATCAGCCGGTTAATCACCCCCGTGATGCTCTGCATCTTCTCGGACTGCATGAGCTGCGCCTCGGTCGCCGTCTTTTCCTTCGGGTTCACCGCCGGGTCCAGCGACAGAAACATATTGATCAAAAACCGCTCGCGGATGTCCTCGCGCAGCTCGGAGCGCTGGTTGAGCTTCGCCGCCAGGTCCGCCTGCACCGGGTAAAACTCGATCTTCCCTCCGTCTGAGCTGTCCACCGGGATGTACGCCCCCGGAACGATCCTCGCCGAGCCGAGCGCCGGAGGCCCGAACACCGGGGGCCGCGCCGCCAGGTCGGACAGGTCTTTCAACTCCGCCTCGACCGCGTTCAGTTCGCGCACGTCCGGCAGGCAGATGCGCGCCGGAGAGATCCCGTAAGGGCTCCCGTCGAGCTTGTAGAACCGCGGGCACTGCCACGGGAACGAGTCAAAGCCCCCGCGCTTGATCACCGTCTTGTCCTTGATGAAAATGTGCACGGACTTGTACGCGCGCTTGGCCCACAGGTGCGCCTTCTTCGGGTTGCTCGCCGGGTTCGGCCCGATGAAGTGCAGGAACGCGAACGTCTCGTTCACCTTCGAGGGGTCGCCATAGGCTTGCTTAACCTCGGCGGGCAGCTTCTCGTAGCCGTACTTCTCGCTCGCCTGCTGCGCGGTGTAGGTCAGTTCCATCCAGCAGGCGTCCACCACGCCCTCGGCGTTCTCCTGAATGTAAAAATTCCGGTAGATCGACTGCGCCTTGAACACCAGCCGCCCGTCCTTGGACAGTTCCTGCGTCATCGCCCCGGTCCCAAAGAGCACATAGTTGAGGTCGTCCTGCTGCACCACGTCGGGGAAGTTGCTCCCCTGGATCGCCTTGAGCGCGCGCTTGGCAGTGTCCGAGAGCCACCGCTTGGCCTCGTCGTCGAGCCCCGCGTCCCCCTCCTGCCCCTCGGCCCGCAGCGTAAACAGCTCGTTGCCCAGGGAGAACGTGTTCGCGTACAGGTGCCCGGCCAGCAACAGCGCCTGCCCCATGGGAAAGCTCGTCAGCGGCCGCGCCGCCTCGCCTACCTCCATACTGTCCAGCCCGTGCTTGCCCTCGAACTTCTCCGGAAAGAAGTAAAACGCCACGTCGTCAAAGGCCCCGTCCAGCCCGCCGCGCGCGCTCTTCAGGGTCTCGTACCCGGCTACGATCTTTTCGGCTTCCGTCATCTCAGAGCCCGGAGAAAATGTTCTGGTCGTTCAGGCGGGTGAGCATCGTGGCCTGCCGCCCCTGCCGCTCGCGCAGCTTCTTGCGAAACTGGTCCACCGACGTGTCCACCTCTTCGGGCGAGTTCAGGGCCGCCGTCCGCCGGACCGGCTCCTTCTTGCCACTTGCGCTTGAAAATCCCATCTCTCGATCCCTTCTTTGGTTTCGCGGTAGCGCCAGCCCATGGCCGCGGCCAACCGGCTGATGCTCCCGTTTGCCGGTATATACGCCGTCAGCGCCCGCACCCCCTGCTTTCGGGACTCGGAGAGGAACCGCCGGAACAGCCCGGCCAGCGCAAACGGCGCCACGCCCCGCACCGCCGCAAAGTGGAACACCCCGCCCAATCCGCCCCCCGGAAGCGCCTCCAGCTCCGCCGCGATCCCGTAGGCCACCAGCTCGCCCTCCCGCGCCCCGCACACCATCAGGCAAGTCCCTGCCACCCATTCGGCCAGCCGCTCCCCGCCCACCGGCTTGAGAAGCCGATGCCGCCCGTCCGGCCATTCCCGGTCCATCCGCTCAAAGATCCCGCGAATCACACCCGCCTCCCGCTCCACCCAGATCTCCATCAGCGGTATTTACGCCATTGACCAACCCGCCATCCCGCACAGATTGATATATTATAAACAAGCAAACAGTAACCGCTATGAGAGACACCGACCATTTGATGCCCCCGCAACTTACCCGCCTTGAGAGAGTAATACTCGTCAACCAATACGAGATACTCTCCATCCTGAAGCCAGACGACAGTGTACGCTATCAGGCGACGATCAAGGCACTCAGGGAGGGATACACGGAGTTCTACAGCATGGCCGTGCGCGAGGTTAACGTCGACACGGATAAACACATTCAGCGCTTGGTTCAGGATGTCCTCAAAATATACCGGGCCATTAGCCATATCCCCCTGGAAACAGCTACAGATACATTCAAAAATCATCCGCTGCGCTCATTTAAAGGCTTCGACAATACCGATGAAGAGTTCGAATATCTCGGCTTCACCCAATTTCTGTTGCAGACCATGCGCCTGTACACGGAGCTTCGGGACGGAACCGCAGCAATGAATGGCTTTGATAGCCACGAACCCATGCTCCCCAAGTACGAGGCCATGGTGCGAGAATGGTGTACCTTGGAGCGTCCAACCCGCATGAGCGAGAAAACCGCCCTGAGAATACTCAACGCAGAGTAATCCCCCGTCCTCACCGCCAGTTCCTCCGGTTCGTCTCGAACACCTGCGCCTGCCCGCTCTCCTCCAGGTTGCGCGGCCTCGGCTTAAGCTCCTTCAGCGCCCAGTAGCGCACCGCGTCGATGGCGTGGTTAAACTCGTCCTCCGGCTCATCCGTCACAACCCCGTCCGGCGTCTTTTTCCACACATAGTTCTCCAGCTCCATTTGCAGGTTGTGGCTGCCCCGGTGCACGTACAGCGGGATGCCCTTGAGCAGTTGGATACCGTTGTGTACCGAATCCGGGGATTTCTTCGTGGGCACGATCCGGTAGCCCGACAGCGACAGCGCCCGGTTGATCTCCGGCCGTGCGTTCTCGGCATGGATCCGGGCCAGCTTCTCCACCCCCCGCTCGGTGAACCGCCCCTCAATGCTCGGCACATCCGGATAGAGCGGGTTGTGCTGGGCCACCAGCTCCGTCTCGTAAACGATCTCGCGCAGGTACAGAGCGTCGTTGTACACCGCACACTCCACCAGCGCCGTCGGATCGGCGGAAAACCCGTAGTCGAGCCCGTACCCGTGCCGGTAGCACAGTTGCCGCTGCGGCCACTCGTCCGTCACCTGCCAGTTCATGAAGATCGCCCCCTCGCGCCGCCCGCGCTTGCCCAGCCCGTAAACGTCCCACCAGTACGGGTCCGCCGTCCCCGCGGCCAGATTCGCCGGGGTCGGCTCGCGCTTCTCGATCTCGGCCACCTGCTTGCCCGTCAGGTAGGGGTTGTCCTTGTAGGTCGAGTGAACGTAGCGCACATTCGGCTGCCCGAGCACCTGCTCAAACACCCAGTGATGCGAGAGCGACGGGTTCCAGTCCAGAATCGTGAGCAACCGCGTGCGCACCGCGATCTGCCGGTACGCATCCAGCCGGATTTCCATCGCCTCATTGAGCCAGGCAATGTCCCGCGCCGGGCCGTGCAGCTTCTGCTTGTCGTTGGCCCCCGCAAACTCCAGCACCCCGCCCGAGGAAAAGGTAAAGGTCTTGCTCTGCTTGTTGAACCGCTTCCCCCGCTGCCACTCCGCCGGGTAGCGCTCCGCCATGATCTCCTTAAAATCCCGCACCGCCGCCCGGTCATGCGTCGTCGAGTCGTGCCGGAAACACGTCGCCACCAGCGCGTGCTGCATCAGCAGGTTGATCAGGTACTCCAGGATGCTCCAGGTCTTCGTCGAGCGCGTCGAGCCCTCCAGACACACCGTATCGCAAAACCCCTCCTCCCCCGCCCGCTCATGGTTCTCCACCAGCGCCAGGAAATTCTTCGACTTTACCAACGGGTCAGGCATCGACGACATCAATCAAGGGTTTCTCCCGCGTCAGCTCCTGGGCGTAACACGTCCCCCAGTCCCCGACTGCGTTTGAGCACTGATACTCGTAGTGCGTGCCATAATTGGCGATGGCCACGATTACCAACCTGGCCGCATTGGCCTTGTGATACACAACCTCACCCACGGCAAACTCCGGCCCCTCACTCATCGCTTGCCACCTCCCCGGCCCGCCCCGCCGCCTTCTTCAAATCCTTCAGCCCCACAATCACCGACGGCGTCAGGGCATTGCCGTCCAGCTCCAGCTTGTCGCCGTACTTCTTCGGCAGCAGCTTGGCCATGAGCCACTTTCGCGCCTCGATCCGCAGCTTGCTGCGCTGCACCGCCTCCCCGTTGATCATCCACCCCAGGCTCTCCCCCTCCTTGCCGTACTTCTCCATCCAGTCGTTGGTCCCGTCATCGGCAATATCGAGAATATCCTCGGCCATGGCGTCGGCCCCGTCCTGCTTCGCGCGCGCGTAGTTGTGGCGAAACTCCTCATGCTCACGCAGCCAGCGGTAAACGGTCGCCGCATTCGGATACTCCCCCTCCTGGCACACACTGCGCAGCGACTCCCCCTGAGCCAGCCGCTCACAAATCGCATCCCCCACCCCCGCACTGTACTTGCTGGGCCTCCCAGGCTTGCGCCCCTCCTTCGCCCGCTTGCGCGCCGGAGCCTTCTTTTTCGCCGTTGCCATTGCCCCTATATACGCCAAGCCGCAAATCCGAAGGTTGACCTGCTTTATCTGACCACTATTTATGATATTCTCACCTTAAGAGCGACATCCCCATGAGAGAGCACGTCACCGCCTATTTTAAAGACGCCTACGACCGGGAGTTATACAACCTCGAACGCCTAAACAAAAACGTTCAGTTTCACGGAACGCTTTACGTGATCCTGGGAGGCATCGTCGTCTATTACTGTGACCAACTCATCCCCTTTACCTGGAACTGCTGGTATCTGTCTTTTTACGTTCCCTTTGCCGCTGGATTAGCTTTTGCGGGCTTCTCCCTGCGCTACTTCATCCCATCAACCTTCAAGCTGGAAACTTCGAACACGAAAAGATCGGTAGAGATGTTCGACAGCTACCAGAAAGCGCTCAAAAAGCACCCACCGCCAAACGCCGACAAGGCATATCATTATATCCTTGATGGAGCCGAAAGCCAGTATGCACTCGCTGCCGATCACAACCGCCGACTGTACCAGCAGCGCGTCTCCTACCATTTCAAGACACTTCGGTACATTGTTCTGTCCCTCATCTTCCTGATAGCCGCCCTACCTGGCCACCTTTACATCCGCTCAGAGGCCTACCTCGCCTCTGTTCCTACCAGCACTCCATAACCACTAAGTATCAAACCAATGAGCGACGAAGACCAAGCCAACCCACAGACACCATCGCCGGACCCGCTGCCAGACATCAGCAAGCCCGACACCGTGTTTGAGATCGGAACGAACAGCGCACATCCTGGCTCTCCTCGACCCGAGGTCCCCATGCCTCAGTCTCCCGAGAGCGACTAGCAGTTCCCGCCCCTCACAAGCACCGGTCCCCATACAGGCCGGTGCTTTTATGTTTCTACCCCCGCCGCTCCACCCGAATCTGACACTCCCCCTCGTTAAGCGCGGAGAGCAGCACCCGGGCATACTTGAGCACCTCTGGTTCGAGCAACTCGGCTTTCTTGGCCGCGGTCAAGCTGTCGGCGCGCAGGGCCTTGCGCAGGTGGCCGTCGTACTGCTCCACCGCCGCGAGAAACTCCTCCAGCGCCACATCCGCCTCCGTCTCGACCTCCGGAGCGCTGTACCCCTCCATCGGGTCCGCCTGGGCCGTCCGCAGTCGATTGTGCTCATACTCGCGCATCAGGCTGCGGCAGTGCGTGGAGACGACGCTCCGGGCCATGTTCGTCAGGTACGAGAACGCATTCTTGTCCGGATCGATCTGCCCCCAGTTGCGCAGCAGCCGCAGGTGAAACTTCGACAGGATGTCCTGCTTATCCGCCAGGGACAGCCCCTGATACTGCCGCGAGGACAGATACCCCTCGCACACCCGCCCTGCCAGCAGCCCGAGCCCGTTGGTCAGCCTCCCGGCCGCCCGCGCTTCCCGCACCGCCCCCTGTAGCTCCCCCTTATCGACCGCCATGATCTTTCCTCTCCATTTGTTCGATCATATCCATAAACTCCTGTCTAAAATGGCCGTATCTCCTCCAACGGCACGTAGGTACGCCACTGGTTTCCCCCTCGGAGAGGTCCACCTCATCCGCCCGGTCGAGCACCTGCTGTATCTGTGAATCGGCTCTCATGGTATCATCGTTCGATATTCTCGCCTCTGGCCCTGGCTTTCAGGTCTTCAATATCCTTGCGCTGCTGTGCCCGTAGCAGGCGCTCAATCTCGGCGGCGATGAGCGCTCCGGCCTTTTGAAGCTCTCGAATGCGGCCCGGCCCCGTTCCCCCGCTCCATGACGGCTTGAAATAGCCCTGGCTAAAGGGAAATATCCCCATCGCCACACAGAAGCCAGAATGCGCCAGCATCCAGTTTCGGCACGTGTGGGACATGGCATAGACAGCGGCAGCATCCCCGAGCTCGTTGTGAACATGCGTGTCGTCATGCTCCAGCGACCATCGCTCTTGCTTTATCTGACGGGCTCGCTCTGCGGCAATCAGCTCAACTCCGGGCCGGTACGCCTTCTTGCTCTCATAGCCAGGCTGGGTGTATTCGGCCCAATAGGCGACATCATCCACACTCAGGCCGGTGTTGTCGCCGTTAGAGTTTATCAGGTCTCCGTCATCGTCGATGCACCCGATGAACGCCTCATAGGTGCCATCATTCAGCTTTACCGCCAACAGGCGGTTATCCTCGTAGCCGGGATACAGGGTGAAGTGCATGACATGCGCCCCCGGAACCTCTTCCCTGTGGCATACGCCCAGAGGGTAATCCTCCACTGATTTCCATTGAATCACATTCATATCGTCTCCTTTCGGTTTAAAATTCAATTCAGCGGCCACCCTTCGTGCCGCATGACATCCTTCATCACGCTCCCCAGGCTCCCCGAGTACGGGGCCACGGCCCAGCCCGGCCACGGGCTCCCCAGTAGGGCGTCAATGTCCTCACGGGCGGCCACGTGCCGGTGTTCCTCGCTTTCCCCCTTGGCGATGAGCTTGAGCGCCTCCCGCCAATAGGTCGGTTCCTTCACCGGCGCGGCCACGATGCTCCCGGTCTTGGGCGCATTGGCATACTTGCCCTCGACCAACTCCAGCGCCGTGTCCGGCTTGAGAAACCAGCCGATGTCCGCCCGCCAGCCGTTACGGTTATCCCCCCGGCAGAACTCACTCTTACCGACCTCCGCCATGGCGGCCTTCCAGTTCTCTGCCCACCAAGGCGAGGTCAGCCGCTCTTGCAACTCGCGCATCCGCACATCCGAAAGGTACTTGCACGTCGTCACCCCCGGCAGCGCATTCCACGCCCGTCGAAACTCGTCATACAATTGCAACGGAGGGGCACTCCCGCGCTCAGGCGCGGTTTCCGCATCCGCATTAGTAATTTCGCATTTCGAATTAAGTAACGGTTCGTTACTACTCGTTACTGATGGTAACGGTTCGTAACGGCTCGTTACGGATTTCGAGAAAGAGACATAGGCTCCTTCCTTTTTCTCGGCTATCCCAAGCCCCTCCGCAGGCGGCAGCGGATGCTTGGGCTTGCTCTTGCGCTGCTGCCCGAAGTCCAGAATCACCCCGTAAGGTTTCCCAGCGTGCTCGTACAGAGCGACAAGACCGGCCTTTTCGCACGCGGCGAGCAGGTGGGTCATGTCGGTCTCCCTGACGGTGGGCCTCAGCGGGTACATCCGTGTTCGCAAGATAGGCGCCCGCGCATCGAACAGCCCGTAGTCATCGGCGATACTGAACAGCTTACGGTAAAACAGCTCCTCCCGCTCGGAGAGAGCATTCACCCGGTCAGAGTCCAGTATCCCGTCTCTTATCAATCGTGTCGGCATTGCCTACAGTCTTCCCTTCCCGAGCCTGCGCAGGCCCATTGTGCCCGACTTGCGCCGGACAATCTCCGAGGCGATCCCCTTCCCGGCGAGCCTGGCTTGTTCGAGCTCCAGCCACCGGTCGAAGCGCACGATACCGCCCACCGTGCGAATGCCATGCTCCGGATAGTCCAGGTCCGTCACATACCCCGACTCCCGCAACCGCTTCGTGTTGCACCCCCTCATGACTCATTCCCTTTCTGACGCGGCTTGGCTTCCTTGTGCCCGTAGCAATGGGCAGCCTCGATGTCCTTATAATATATCCAACCGGGAAGATCGTATCCACAAGACGACTGGTGGTAGGCTCTCCAGACCCACGTAAACCAGCACAGATAGACCTTCCCCGATTTGCATTCAGCAAGGACAGGTCGCCACGCGAAAAACCATCCGTCTTTAGGTCTCGGTCGAGTGAATAGAATCCTCATGACGCCACCTCCTGCTCCATCCCAGCCAGCGTGAACAGGTCCGGGCTCGACGCCTCCAGTTCGGCCCGTTCCAGGTAGCCGCACCCATCGCGCCAATAGTCCGGGTTCAGCTCGCAGCCAATGCCCTTGCGCCCGAGCTTCACGGCCCGGTAGGGCACGGTCATGATGCCCCCGAAGGGGTCATAGACGGTGTCGCCGGGATTGGACCACCGTTCGATGACGCGGTCCACGATGTCGAATTGCAGTGGGCAGATGTGCATCATGCGGTTTTTCTGGGACTGCTCGCAGTTGAGGGTGAGCATCCGGTTCACATCCCACCACACCCAGCGCGAGCGGGCCGGGACGCGCAGCGTCTCAAACACGGCCGGGAGCCGCCCGGCATCGTCCATCCGGTTCGCCAACTCCACGTGCTGGCCAAAGTCATAGACGTTGCCCGTAAAATAGTCCGAGAACAGTTGCCCGACCGTCTCCAGCGGCAGGTCGCGGATTTCGGCGGGGGTCAGCAGCCGGTTGCCCGAGCTGTTCCACTTGGCCCGCGCGTCGATCTGCCAGCGCCCCCGCGTGTAGTCCGCTTTCGTCTTGGCGACGGGTGTGTCCGCATAGGCGGTCGAGGTATCGCTGGGCAGCTTGCGGAAAAGGAGCAGGTACTCCGGGCACCCAACGCCCATCTTCGTGCCGTCCTTGCACTGCTCGGACCACGAGAGCCGGTAGGTCTGGTTATTCTCGCGCACCACATCCGTCTCGATGGTCACCATCCCCATGAAGACAAACCCGTGCCGCAGGATGTGCAGCGTCGTGAGCATGTGAAACGGGTCCACCGTCGGCATCCCCGTGCCGGTCACGTTCCCGAACAGGATCCGGTCCTTGACGTGGCAGGCGTAGATGCGCCCCGGCTTGAGCACCCGCAGCAGTTGCGGCGTCAGGTGGTCCATCTGCTGAAAAAACCGCTCATTGTCCTCATTGTGCCCGAAGTCGTTATAGCTCGGGCTGTACTCGTAGTGGTTGCCAAAGGGGATACTCGTGCAGATGAGGTCCACCGAGTTTGCCTCCAGCAGCGACGTTTCATAGACACAGTCGTTGTTGATGGCCGTGAAGGTTTCGCCGCGGCGGACCTGCCGCTCGACGCCGATGGTGCGTATCATTTCGTTTTTCATGGATTCCTGTGAAAGTCCGTATTTGCGGATGAGCCCGGCCATTTCCTCGACCAGCGCCTTGTGCCGCTCCCATTTCGCCTTGAGCGCATCGACCACCGGCTGCTCACCGGCCACGTAGATGATGTCGATGGCCACCTCCCCCGTCTGGAGAAAGCGGTAGATGCGGTGAATCGCCTGGATGAAGTCGTTAAACTTGTACCCCACCCCCATAAAGACCGCCCGGCGGCAGTGCCGCTGGAAGTTGCACCCCGACCCGGACAGGACCGGCTTCGTCGCCAGGTACTTCCCCTTGCCGTCCGAGAAATCGAGGATGCGCTGCTCCCGCGTCTCCAGGTCGAGCGAGCCGTACACCTCCAGGGCCTCGGGCACGGCCTGCTTGATGGCGTGCCGCTCGGCCTCCTGGTCGTGCCAGAGGATGAAGTGCTCTTCGGGCTCGGCCTCGATGATGGCCCGCAGCTTCTCCACCCGCAGCGGGATGGTGTCGCGCTTGAGCGCCGCCTGCGCCCGCAGGTCGGCGGCCACATCGGCCACCATCACCGCCTGCCCGTCCCGGTCTTCCGTCGCCCGGTACTCTTCTTGCAGGCAGTGCCAGTTCACCTTGAGCGGCGGCAGGTCGTAGCCCTCGTCGCTGTAGCCGAGGTCTGAGGGCTTGGTGAGGAAGCACGCCCACGACGCCATCCACAGCCAGAACTCGCGCTCCTTGTGCGGATGCAGTTGCAGGTTGCCAGCCTTCGAGCTGTCGCGCTTAAAAAACCGCGTGAGCGCCTGCCCCGTGTCCATGATGCCGAGAAAGCCCGCGTAGTGAATCAGCTCCTTGTACCGGTTCGGGGCCGGAGTCGCGGTAAACACGTAACGGTATGGCACCGCATCAAACAGGGTGAGGAACGTCTGAAATGTCTTCGTGCCGTAGCCGCGCAGGATAGCCGCCTCGTCGAGGCTCACCGTCTCGTACTGGTTCGGGTCGAGCATCCCGTCGCGGATGCGCTCGTAGTTCGTCAGGTGGACCGTGCACGTGCAGGCCTGAGCCTCGCTGTCGTTGCGCACGTACTGCACGGGGATGCCCAGCTTGCCCGCGTCGCGGGTAAACTCCTGCCGCACCCCAAGCGGCAGCACAATGAGCGCCCGCTTGCCGGTCAGCTTGGCCAGCACCCGGCTCACTTCGAGCTGGATAAAGGTCTTGCCCAGCCCGAAGGCCGCAAACCCGGCCCTCCGCCCCCCGCGTATCGCCCACAGCGCCACATCCCGCTGATGCGGTTTTAGCATCGGGTTCAGGTCGGACTCGCCCACCTCGGCAAACCCGAAGCTCCGCGCACTCGCCACCTTCGACTGTAAAAATGAATCGTAGTTCTCACTCATGACAAAATCCTCCATGCTGCCGCTGCCACTGCCGGAACTTGTCCATTGCCAAGGGCTCTAATGCGGTCCACCCGATGGGCCACCCCATCAGTTGCTCCGCAAATTCGGGGTGCGGGGTTCCCCCAATCTGGTCGGGCAAGGTGGGCGTCTTGTCGCCCTTGGAGCGCTTCCTCCAGGAGGCCGCAGACATCCCCTTCCAGTCCCGCGCATTGGGCGCCCTGAACGGCAATGATGTATGCCCGCACTTTGGGGATATGACCTCCCACACAGCAGGCCCCTGCTTTGAAAATGATGGAGCGATACCCAATTTCGCCCAAAGCATCTCTGAACTTCCACCAAGGCCAGGGAGCATCGGCTCGCACGGTGTACGGGTTTTCCCGCACGACGAGTAAAGGCTGAACTTCTCGCACAATTCGGATGAACTCGCCACCAAGAGAGACAGCAGCCTTGCCGTTGCGGCTCGCATTGCTGTTCGCCTGACACGGATCGCCTCCCGAAACCACGTCAACAAGGCCACGCCATGCTCTGCCGTCGAAGGTTTCCACGTCAGACCAAATCGGGAAAGGCGGGAGGCATCCGTCGTTTTGTCTCTGTGCCAGAACGGATGCGGCGTACAGATCACGCTCAACTGCGCAGACGGTTGTCCATCCGAGCAGGTGCCCCCCGAGTATGCCGCCTCCAGCGCCTGCGAAAAGAGCCAGCTCATTCACATGCGCCTCCATTTAAATCAAGCCACGTTTGCAACTCGTGCAGGGCCACGCGGACGTTACCCGCCGACGAGGTCGCAATATTCTCCAGCGCCTCGTGGGGCACCTGCGGCCAGCGCTCGTAAAGGAAGTTGAGGATATCCCGGCTCGTCGGGGCCTCGACTTCCCATAGCTGAAAGCGGGTCTGGAAACGCTCGGTGATGTCTTCCTGCCCCTTGTTGCTGGTGCCGATGATGGCCACCTTCGGCGGCAGCCGGTCAATCAGGTCGAGCATCCGGGTCTGCGCGATGGCGGGCACCATGTCGATTTCCTCGATAAGCCGCACCTGCCAGCCGAGCGAGAGCGTGCCGATGCGCAGGTCGTTCATCCATTGGGAGACGAGGTCCACGTTCACCTTCGTCCCGCTGACTGCCACGATGTCGTGTTCGCTCTCCACGAGTGAATCGGCCAGCATCTTTGCCACCGTGCTTTTGCCGGTGCCGGGGCTGCCGGGCAGGAGCACGAGAAAGCGCCGGTCGGTGTCCTTTATGCGCGCGGCCTTAGCCAGCAGCGCCCGCCCCACCCGCCGCGCGTCCCCGATGAGGTCGTCCAGCGTCAACGCCGGGTTGTTTATCAAAAGTTCTGGTTCAGTCTGCATGGTTATTTCCCTTTTGGCAGGCACCCAGCGAAGAGGTTGAGCCGCTTGTCGTTCTCGGGGTGAATGGCCTTGAACTCGGCCTTATCGAAGGTCTCGTCGTTGTCGAAAACAACGGTGTCGAACTGGACAAAGTGACAGATGCACTTGCCCGGCTTGCTCTGCGAATCCAGCGCGAAGAACATCTTCGGGCCGGGTCCATTCATGTGTGAAACGTCTGACACTTTCATGGTCACTTGCCTTTCGATGCGCCCCGCTTCGGGGCCTTGGGTTCGTCCAACTCCAGGTCTGGCAACAACTCGACCGTCGAGGATGACTTGTTCTCCAGCCACGTGCTGGCGTTGACGCGAAAGAGCGCCTCCGATGGCGACAACTCCTGCACCACGCCCTCGACCAGCTTGGTCTTGGCGCGAAACACGCCCCGCCGCCCGATGTGCTTTTGCTCGATAATCATCGGGATTCCTCCTCTGCATCATCACAATGCGTGCATTCTATTTCCGGCGTCGCTGGCTCTGAGATTCGTTTCCACCATCCGCCCCAGACTGACGGCTCTCTAGTGCGCGGGTCGTCCTTAATGCACACCCATGCACGCCCATTACCAGACATGATGGTAATGGCGACAGGCGCACACTGACAGCAGCCGTTCCACCACCAGTAATAGCCCTCTCGCTTAGGTGGCTCTTGGGTCCAATCGTTAGCGATGCCCTGCTTCAACTCGTCACGCTCATCAACCAATCGCCCGATAAGCTCCAGCGGACTCTGCGCATAACCTGCCATCCGATATTCCTCGGGGAAACAGGCGATGACATCATCGTATGACACCAGCCAGCCATCAACATCCTCGGGCCTACTCACATTCCCTTCGAGGTTGGCGCAAGCCTGTTTCCATGCGTCCAGCGCCTCGTTGAGCCGCTTGACTTCGCCGGTTAGTGCGTCGCACTGTTCCTCGAAGGCCTTTGCCGTGGCCGTGGCCTCGGCAAGCTCACGCTCTAGCTGACGACAGTTGTCCTCCCAAGTGACTTCGAATCCGCACATTTCCTCGTGCTCCCATTTGTCAGTCCGAGGCGTTTCAGTTGTTGCATTTTTTGCAACAGTTGGACGGTCATTGGGGACGGCAGCACAAGGGCCTTCGTGCCCGGCTTTGCGGGTACAGCGCCATCCGGCAGGGGGAAGTTTACATTCGTCACTCATGGCAATTCGCTCCTTATTTAAGCCTCAACGGCATGATAATTTCCGTGCCGACTGAGGTCTCAATCAGCAGTGGTGAAAGCTCGTCGCGATAGACCAGGCGCACGTCGTCATCCTTGACCGCGCCCAGTGCATCGAGCAGGTAGAGGTAGCTCATGCCGATGGACTTGCCCGGCTCGATGGCGTGCTCCGCCTCCAGGCTGTCTGAGGCCGCGCGGGTGTCGCTGCTGGCGGCCACCTCGATACTCCCCTGCCCAAAGTTGAGCTGCACGCGGTTGCCGGTGTCGCTCATGCCGAGTTTGGCGCGGTGGACGGCGGCGATGAGCCGGGCGCGGCCCACCTTGGCCGTCTGCTCGCCCTCGCTCTTAGGTACGACCATGCGCCAGTTCGGGAACGTGCTCGCGTTGACCTTCGTCGTCATCGTGTCCCCGTTGGCAAACTCAATCACCACCCGCGTGTCGAAGACCTTCATCCGCACGAGGTCAGTCCCCTTCGCGTCGATGCGGGCCAGCTCGTTCACCGTGGCGCTGGGCAACGTCACCGAGAGCTTGCGGCAGGCGGCCTCCCCCATCGGCGCGAACGACAGCACACGCCCGTTCAGCGCGGCCAGCGTCACTTGCCCCTCCACGATGCCGATGTTCACGCCGTCCATGGCCGGGCGCTTGTCGCCCTGCTCCATTGCCCACTTGAGCGCATGGATGGCCGTGGACAGCTTGCCCGCCTCAAAGCTCAACTCGGCCTCTGCCGTGCCGCCCTTCTTGGCCTCGGGGAAATCCTTGGCCGGGAGCACCGGCAGCCGGAACTTGGACTTGCCGCTGGTGACAACCGCGCTCGACTCGGTCGCGTCCACCGTCACGGTGTCGGCGTCGGAGAGCTTGGCGAACTGGAGCAGTTCGGAATGCGAGAGCACCCCCGTGCCCGTCCGCTCGACATCAGCGGTCACCGCCGTGGTCATCTCCAGGTCGAGGTTCGTGGTCTGCATGTACAGTGTCCCGCCCTCGGCCCGGATAAGCACACCGGCCAGAATCGGGAAAGTGGTCCTGGCCTTGACCGGCCCACTGATGGCCGCCAGCGCATCGGCCAGCGTTTCTCTCTCGATGTTGAACTTCATAAAGGATCCTTCGTTATCGTTGTTGGTTCGATTCAATCTTCACACTCACGCCCGTTTCCCCCCGCGTCTCGACCTGCCCGTACTGCCAGCGCACGGAGCCGTCGCCGTCGTCCACCCCAAGCAGCTCGGCAATCTCGTCCTGCACGGGCTTGAGGCTGTTCGGGAGGTTGTCGGAGTAGTCCATGGCGGTCTGCACGTGGGCGATTAGCGTGACGACGTACCGGATAGAGCCGCCCACGCCCGGCGCACGGCGTACCTTGCCTCGGCGCTTCTTCGGCTTCGCTTGGTCCAGTGCTCGCGCTGGTTGGCCGTGCTTTTGGGCGTCCAAGCCACCCACATCAGCACCGGCAGCGCCGGGTTGCTTGGACCATGTTCCGTCTGCTTGCTCATAGTATCCCCACTCTCTCAAGGTTTCCGCCGTCACGGCCTGGCGCTTGCTCATCCTGCCGCCTCGTCTCCATCGTCTCCCATGTCTGTCCACATCCCGCTGTGTTGCGTGACGTAGGCGGCGCTCACCTCCTGGTCTTCGGAGAGCTTCTTGTCCATGTACCAGGCCGGGAGCGAAAGCGTCTGCATCCCTGGGAACTGATAAGGGAAGCGTCCTTCCCGCAGGCAGGCGGCCAGCTCCATCGTCTTGCGGTCAACCTCATCCAACCCGAACCGGATAGCCTCCTCGTCGGGGGTAAAGGCCGCGCACTCGTAGGGCGGGTCCTTCTCGATAGCCAGGTAGGTAAAGTGCGTCGGCGCCGGGCCGAGAATCGTTTCCACCACCCACAGGTAAAAGGCCGCCGAGCGGTAATACCCGAGCGTGGCGAACTGATGCCGGAATGCACCAAGACTGCGCGTGGTCTTGATGTCCACGATGCGTCGCGGCTGTCCTTTTTTCGGCAGGTGAAAGAGGTCCGCCCGGCACTGGAGGGCAAAACCCAGCTTTTCATTAACCGGCGTGCGAAAGGTCAGCTCCGCGTGATCTGCCTCGGACATCAGCGGCGCCGTGTCTGGGTTCTCCAGTAGGGCCGCCCGCATGGCCTGCGCCCGCTCCAGCTCGGACACGCTAACCGCCT
>JAUTCS010000024.1 GCA_030673825.1 Verrucomicrobiota bacterium JB024
GGGCGTTTTACGGTCAAAATGCGCATCGGCTTCGACTCGACCGAGCATTATGCCGAGTTACTGGAGTTGATGAACAAGCACGCCATCGACCTGCTCAGCGTGCATGGGCGCACGGTGAAAGAAATGTACCGCGGCGGCGTCCACTACGACTTTATCCGGCAGGCGGTGCAGACCGTGAAGTGCCCCGTGCTGGCCAACGGCAACGTCACCTCCGTCCCCAAGGCCCGCGCCGTCCTAGCCGAGACCGGGGCCGCCGGGGTCATGGTGGGCCGTTCGGCCATCCGCAACCCATGGATTTTCCGCCAATTGCGCGAGGAGGCCGCCGGGGATGAGTACTTCCGCCCCACGCTGGGCGACGTGCGCGATTACATCGAAAAGCTCTGGGCCGCCACCCTGCGCCCCGGCAGCCCCCCGAAGCGCCACATCGCGTATTTAAAGAAGTTTCTCAACTTCGTCGGGCAGAGTGTGGACCCCGAGAGCCGCTTCCTCAAGGCCATGCGTCGCGCCCAGACGCCCGAGGAGCTTTTTGCCGTCTGTGACGAGCACCTGCTGGCCAACGGAGCAGCGGAACGCCCCTACGCCGAGGAGCCCTACGCGGGCGTCATCGCCCGCCCCAATCACGAAGCCCCCGCGAGCTGCGCCGACGTCACGGAGTAGAAAAAGAAAGTTTTAACCACGGATGACACAGATGGCACAGATGAAAAAATGAACATCCGAGGTATCCGTGTCATCCGTGGTTAAATATTGAAGAGTCGAGAACCGGGGGGGGTAAACGGCTGCCCGGTCCCCTACCGCAACGGTGGCGGGGAGGCTTTTTTCTTCGCCAGAAGGAACAGCGGGAGAAAGATCACGGCGAAAACCACCACCGCGCCGAGCAATCCGCCCAGGCCGACCCCCATCGCCCGGAACAGGCTGAACACGGTCTGGCCGAAATCGTCCGGCGTCACCGCCAGGACAAAGGGCTCGCCGCTTGGACTACTGACGCTCAGCCGGTACTCGCCGGGCACGGGCGGGGTGAACTCGCCCACCACCTCGGCGCTTTGTTGCCCGGAGTTCTTGGTCATGTTCACATGTGGGGGGCGAACCCCCACGTGCTGCGAGCCGTCCAGTGACTCGACGCTCAGCGTCGCGCCCGCGGGCAGCTCGGCGGTGAAGTATTGTCGCCCCTCATAGAGGATCGAGGTGTAGAGCCAGATGAGCTGCGGCTCCGCGGTCTCACAGGTAAAGACCATCTCACCGGGGAACTCGCCCAAGGGACCCGTCTCGGTGACCCCCGCGACGAACTGTTTCCCCTCGTCAACGGCAACACTGACCGCCCAGACGATGATCGCCAGTGCCGGGATCAGGGCGAGAATCAGAGGGACTCCGATGCGTTTCATCATAAGTGTCGGAGAAAGGGCGGAATGCCCCAAGTGGAGAGCTTAAACCAGGCCGAGCTTCTTTTTACCCTCGTCGGAGATCATGCGGGGGTTCCACGGCGGGTCCCAGACGATCTGGACGTTGGCGAAGTCCACGCCCGAGAGCGCTTCGATGCGCTCCTTGGCGTCGGCGGCGATGGTCGGCCCCATCCCGCAACCTTGCGCGGTCAGGGTCATGCGAACGTCCACCTCGTGCTTGCCGCCCTCAGCAGGGCGGGTCTCCAGGCTGTAAATCAGGCCCAGATCGACGATATTGACGGGGATCTCCGGGTCGTAGCAGGACTTGAGCACGTACCAGACCTGGTCTTCGCTGAAGGGGCCGTCCATGTCCGGACGGGCGCTCTCCTGGGCGGCAAACTCGTCCTCCAGCGCGGCTTGGGCCGCCGCGCCGAGCGCGTCCCAGTGCTCGCGGTCGATGCGGAAAAGCCCCTGCGGGGTCGTCACCGTCACACTGCCACCGAGGGCCTGGTTGACCGATACGGGGCTCTCCTTGGCCAGGGTGAGAACATCACCGGCGGGAATGAGCGTGGCGGGGCAGTCCCGTTCGAGGTAGATCGTCTCGTCAAGCATGTCCCCGAATTTGTCAAGGGATTGCAAAAAGTCAACCGCCACCCCCTGACGTTTGAAAATGCAAACGATAAGTGATACAGCTCCTTATAACCGAAAAAACAAGCAGGTTAACCCTTGCTGACTGCAAAAAGTTAACCTATGCAGGTTTGTTTTTGTAACGCCAACCTCTGACGTCCGCAAATGCCCCGTTTTGCTCTTGTCCTCATCCTCGCTTTGATTCCTTTCGCCGCCCAGGCGGCTAAAAAGGCCGAATCGGCTCAGCCCGTCGTCGCTATAAGCGACGAGGTGGTCGTTCAGCGCCTGAGCACGACCGACGTGCTCGCCTGGGAACGCGCCCGGGACCTGAAAAAACAGGGGGAATCCCTCATCGATACAGGTAACCGTCTCGTCGAGCGCAAGCCTGGCGCGTTCCGCGACGCCGAAGACGTCCGGCGCGATCAGGAGTCCGGCAAGCGTATGATCACCGAGGGGGAGACGAAGATCGCCGAGGCCGACGCGATCCTCAACGCCCTGCGCCAGAAGGTCGCGCAGCAGGCTCCCGAGGAGAGCCCGACCAGCCAGAGCGCGGTGCACAAGCTTGAGTTCAAGCCAGAACCGTACACCGAGACACTGTTGGATCGCGTGATTGAGCAGCAGCTTTTCGACCTGTGGAACATGGGCTATAAGCGCATCCTGCTCGTGGGCGCCTGGGCCAGCAAGACTGACGGCCCCACCGCTCTGCCCGAGCTGCGCACCCAGATCGAGGACGAGATGCGCCGCAAGGACGGCAACCGCTACACCCTCGTCCCCTCCCAGACCGAAGACTACCTCTATCTGGTTGTCAAAGGCACCCCCGCCGTCAATTTCCCGGACAAGACCCAGACCCTCAACAATTACCGCACGGCCCTCGTTTACGCCGAGCTGGTCCCCTCCCCGGACCGCAAAGAGACCTGGATCTCCCTGCGCGCGGTGGATGCCCAGAATCTCGACCTGATCGACGCCCGCCTGCTGCTGTGCAGCAACAACGACGATCTGGACGCCCTGCTCCTGCTCGGCGCTGAGGATAAGATCGAGGGCCTGACCACCCGCCCCACCGAGCCCATCAGCATCGTCATCAACGACGAAGCCGACTTCGTCTCGCGCGTGAGCGGCTCCAGCTACGAGTTCGGGGTGCGCTACCGCGGCGACGAGAGCGGCTTCCGCTCCCGTCAATCGTCGGTCCTGCTGAAGACCATCCTCCCGCCCGCCGGGGTCCAGATGAGCGATAGCGACTTTTTCGCCCGGGTCCTGCCCAGCGACAAAGAGTCCGCCCAGGAAGAAGTCGGCTACGACGCGCTCTGGCAGCTCGAGCCTCAGGAGCCCGGCCTGCCCCTGCGCCAGACCTACAAGCTTGAGGCCATCAGCCTGCGCGGTGACGAGGAACGCTCCCTCCCCGTCGGCACCCTCGAAGTCGCCAGCGCCTCCGCCGACAAGCCCGCCGCCCCCAAGGCCAACTAAGGGCGTCTTCGCGGCAGATTGCCACAGATAGAAGGAAAGTATTGTTGTGCGAGCGGCTGTTTGCCCCTCACCGGCGTAGGTTCGTCGCGGTACGACGATTGATGGTTAGCCGTGGGTTTCAACCCACGGGTTTGGACGAAAACAAAAACCTGACGTCGCGTAGCGACGTTTCCTGCTTGGACAGTCCGTGAAACGTCGCTGACGCGACGTGACTTCAGTCTCCGTGAAGACCCGTGGGTTAAAACCCACGGCTATGCACTGAGCATCGCTACGCGATGCTCAGTGGGAAAGCCATGACGATACCATCGTGCGACAAAATAAAGCGAAGATGCTCTAGGTCGCTCCCCCGCCCTCAATGATCCCACGGGAAGCGCCAGGCGCGGTCGCGGGGCTGGAGCCACATGTCGAAAGGCTCGAACATCTTACCGGGGTTGAGAATTCCGTTCGGGTCCAGCGCGTCCTTGATCCGCTTCATCGCGGCAATCTCGGCCTCGGTGTGCTGGAGTGTGAGGAACGGACTCTTGGCCAGGCCGATGCCGTGCTCGCCGGTAATGGCCCCGCCCAGCTCAACTACCTTGCGCATGATCAGCTCGATCGACGCCTTCGCCTGCTCGCGCTGCGCGGCTTCGTCCCAGTCGAACATGACGTGCACGTGGAAATTCCCGTCCGCCGCGTGCCCGAAGGTCGGGGTAGCCAGCCCGGTCTTTTTCTTTACCTCCAGCGTGTATTTTAAAAGCGGCAGCTGCGACTCCAGCGGCACAACGATGTCCTCGTTGAGCTTCGTGTCGCCCATCTGGAACATCGCCTGCGAGCAGGTCCGGCGGATCTTCCACAGCGCCTCGGCCGCCGCCTCGTCGCGGGCCTGCCGCAGCCAGAGCGCTTTGCCCCCGAGCAGCTCGCGCACGGGCTTTTGCTGGCGGCGCACCTGCGCCTTGTCCCCGTCGATCTCCATCAGCAGCATGGCCGGAGCCGCCTCGCCGGGCTTGACGCTAAACGGCAGCGAGCCGAGCGTCCCGGCCTTCTCGTGCTTGCGTAAAAAGCAGTCCAGCGTCTGCCGGTCGATGAACTCCAGGATCGACGGCACCACGCGCGCCTTGAGAATCTCGCGCACCGTTCGCAGCGCCGCCGCCTCGTCCTTGTATGCGGCCAGAAAGGTCGTCCGCGCCTCGGGCCGGGGGATGAGCTTGAGCGTGGCGCGGGTGATCACGCCGAGCATGCCTTCCGAGCCGATCCACAGGTCCCGCAGGTTGTAGCCAGAGACATACTTTTTCAGCGGCAGCCCCCACTTCACCGGTTCGCCTGTGGGCAGGAAGCCTTCCAGCGCCACCACATAGTCGCGCGTCACGCCGTACTTGGCCGCACGCAGCCCCCCGGCGTTGCAGGCGATGTTGCCGCCGATGGTCGAGTAGCCCTTCGAGGAAGGGTCCGGCGGGTAAAACCACCCCGCCTTGCCCGCCGCCTCGTCGATCTTCGCGTTGACCGCACCCGCGCCGACATGCGCGTAGCCGCTGACCGCGTCGATGCGGATGTCGTTCCAGCCCGAGAAATCGAGCACCCAGCCGCCCCGGATCGGCGTGACCGCCCCGGTTGTTGCCGAACCCGCCCCGCGCGTCGTCACGGGGATGCGAGCCTTGTTAGCCACGCGCAGCACGGCGGCGACTTCCGCGTCCGTGGCCGGGCGGATGACCGCGTCCGGCAGGTGGGCCACCCGGCACGTGTCCAGCGAAGCGACTCGCCGCGCCTCGTCGCCGGTCTCGATCACACCGGCGGTAAACGCCTTGCGCAGTTGGCGCAGTGCGGCGGCCCGCTGACGCGGGGTGGCAAACTCTGGACCTGTCGGGCTCTTGGGCATCGTTCATCCATAAACCACCGGCCCGCCCCGGAAAAGGGAAATTTCCAGCCTCCGCCGCATTCCGTAAACATCCCCGCGTCCGCTCCTGACGATCCGCTCAACCCCCGAATCTTCTTTGCCCAACCTCTGGAGTTTTTTCCCCAACCCCAACGGGGTTACGCAGCACAGCCCCGGGTTGCTTGGCTACCGGGGGATTTTGATAGCGCGGAACCTTACTCAACCCTGAAATGGTTGCGCTCGGCGGCCCTGGCGCTCTCTCCTCAAAGCCGCTGCCCCACGATGATCCCCGCCACTACGAGCGAAGCCAACGCGGCCAGCAGGACGGCCCCCGCCGCCATGTCCTTGGCCCGCCGCAGGCGCTGACGACGCTCCAGTGTGAGCTCATCAGCCAGCTCCTCCAGCGCGGAGTTGACCGCCTCTGTCACCAGCACGAGCGCGATGCACAACACGACTGCCATCCACTCTCCCGCGGTCAGCTTTAGCCAAAACCCCGCCCCGACCGTGCAGCCCGCTGCCGCTAACTGTAGGCGCGGGTGCACCCCGCGCCCGGCAAAAGTTCCGAGCCCACGCAGGGCATGGCGAAAGGCATCCAGACGGCGGCGCAGGTTCATGGCGTTGATCAACGAAAATCCCCCGACAGCTGACTGCATCGGGGATTATTCGTTCTCGAACCTAACAGATAGCCCGGAAAGGGCGAAAAGATAAACCTTACCCCAGGTGCTTCTCCACCGTCCGCGCCACGGCCCTGAAACGCTCCTTCAAATCCGCGTAAAGCCCCCGGTAATGCGGGTAGAAATCGGCGTACACACCGGGGTTTTCCGGCGTGGTTTCCGACGTCACCTTGAGGGTCCGCTCACAAGCCGAGACAACATCCGCGTACACCCCCGTCCCCACACCCGCGAGGATAGCCGCCCCGTAGGCCGCGCCCTCGCTGGCGTTGTTGGTCACGATGGGCACGTTAAAAACGTCCGCCATGAGCGTACGCCACAGCGGCGACTTCGCCCCGCCGCCGGAGGCCACGACCTGCGCCGGTACGATCCCAAGCGCCCTCATCAGCTCCAGCGAATCCTTCATCCCGTAGGTCACACCCTCCAACACCGCCCGCACCAGGTGTGAACGCCCGTGCCGCAGGCTCAGCCCGAAGAACACACCCCGCGCGTCCGGGTCCGCGTACGGCGTGCGCTCGCCCGAGAGATAGGGCAGAAACAGCAGCCCCTCGCAGCCAGGCGCGACCGAGGCCGCCTGTGTATCCAAAATCCGATACACATCCACGTCCTGCCTTTTCGCCTCCTCCTGCTCGTGGGCGGCAAGCTGATTGCGGTACCACTGGTAAGAACCGGCAGCCGAGAGCATGACGCCCATCAGGTGCCATTGCCCCGGCACCGCCGCGCAAAAGGCGTGCAGCCGCCCCTGGGGCTCGGCCCGGTACTTCTCCGAATGGGCGAACACCACCCCGCTCGTCCCGAAGGTGGCCGAGACGATCCCCTCGCGCACGATCCCGCAGCCCACGGCCTGCGCGGCCTGATCGCCCCCGCCGCCGACGATGGGGGTGCCCGTCCGCAGCCCGGTCAGCGCGGCGGCCTCTTCCGAAACCGTGGCAGTCACTTCTATCGATTCGGCCACATCAGCCATCCACGAGCGCGGGATGCCGCAGGCGGCGAGCATTTCGTCCGACCAGTCACGGCGACGGACATTGAGCAGCCCCGTCCCCGAGGCGTCGGACACTTCCGTCGCATACACGCCCGAGAGCCGGTAGCGGATGTAGTCCTTGGGCAGAAGCACCTTGGCGGTTTTGGCAAAAACGTCCGGCTCGTTGTCGCGCACCCAGAGTATCTTCGGCGCGGTAAAGCCCGGCAGCACCGGGTTCCCAGTCAGCTCCAGCACCTTGTCCGCGCCGACCTTTTCCGTCAGCGCGGCGCACTGGACGCCGGTGCGCTGGTCGTTCCACATGATGCAGGGGCGCAAGACCTCTCCTTGCGCATCGAGCAGCACCATGCCGTGCATCTGCCCGGTCAGGCCGATCCCGGCGATATCGTCCGCGCCCACGCCGCTCTGCTCCAGCATCGCCCGGATCGCGGTCAGGACCGCCCGCCACCAGTTCTGCGGGTCGCACTCAGCCCAGCCGGGCCGCGGCGTCTCAAAGTCGTACTCCGGCGCGAGGGTAAAAATCACCTCGCCCGCCGCGTTGATCAGGACGGTCTTGGTGGAGGAGGTGCCAACGTCGATTCCGATGAGGTGGGGCATGGCAACCATGTTGGAATATCACACCCGCATTGGCCAACCGAAAACACCCCGCCAGCCCCCGCTCCTGCGTCAATCGTCCCCCGCGATTGCGCCAGCATGCCCATTGCCCGCGAAGCCACGCGAAGGGGCGCGAAGATGCATGCCACAGAACGCATCCAGACCTCTCCTCAACCCGCCCTGCTGGGCGAACCGATGAAACGCGTACCAGGAGATCCTTCGACTCGCTCCGCTCGCTCAGGATGACAGCACGTTTCCCCAGACCATCCAGAGGCTAAGCTCAATGACGAATGACAAGTGACCAATGACCACCCAGCCCTACCGGTCCCCAAGACACGTCTCGACCAGCATGGCGGCGTGGAGCCAGCCGTGGTCGTGGGGGATGGTTTTGATCACGCCGGCAACCTTTTCCAAGGGCACGGGCACGGCCTGCGTCCCCTTGACGGCGACCATGTGGTTGTAGTGGCCCTCGGCCAGCAAGCGCCCGGCGGTGGTGCCCAGCAGGGTGCACAGCAGCCGGTCCCGCGCCGAGGGCGAGCCCCCGCGCTGGACGTGCCCGAGCGAGGTCGTGCGCGCCTCCAGCCCGGTGAGCTGCTGGAGCTCGCGGGCGATACGGCTGTCGAGCGACTCCTGCACCAAGTGTGGCTCGCCGGGCGTGTGCTTACGAGGCTTCTCCGCGGCTTTTTCCGCAGCCTTCTTGGCGATTTTCTTTTTCGCCTTCGGATCCTCCGCCTTCAACACCTCGGCCTTGGAGCGGGCGCCCTCGGCCACGGCGATGATGGAAAAGCGTTTGTTGTGCTTGCGGCGCTCGATCAGGTGCTCGGCTACGACGTTGAGATCGTAGGGGATCTCGGGGATCAGAATCACGTCCGCCCCGCCCGCGACACCCGCGCCGAGGGCAAGCCATCCGGCCTTGTGCCCCATCAGCTC
Organism: Verrucomicrobiota bacterium JB024; assembly: GCA_030673825.1. Classification (GTDB taxonomy): domain Bacteria; phylum Verrucomicrobiota; class Verrucomicrobiia; order Opitutales; family Cerasicoccaceae; genus Ruficoccus. Next base: position 8,488 of record JAUTCS010000024.1, read on the forward strand.
GCAGACGATGACGCGGTGGTGGCTGGTGGCGGTGGTGTGGAGCCGGTCGATGGCGTCGGTGGCGATGTTCATCGCCGTGTCAAAGCCGAAGGTCACGTCCGTCTCGGCCACATCGTTGTCAATGGTCTTCGGAAGCGTGAGCACGTTGAGCCCGGCCTTGTGCATGCGCAGGGCGTTTTTCTGGGTGCCGTTGCCGCCAAGACAGACCAGGCAGTCGATCTGCTGGCGCTTGGCATTGGCCACAGCGACCTCGGTCATGTCGAGCACCTTGTCGCCCATGGGCATCTTGTGCGGTTTGTCGCGGCTGGTTCCCAGCAGCGTGCCCCCGAGCGTGAGGATGCCGGAGACCTGCGCGTCGTCCAACGGCAGGAAGCGGTTCTCGACCAGCCCCCGGAAGCCGTCCATGACCCCGAGGACCTTGATCCCGTGGTGCATGGCGGACTTAGCCACCCCGCGGATGGCGGCGTTCAAACCTGGGCAATCCCCACCTGAGGTGAGGATGCCGATGCATTTGGTTTTCGGCTTACGGGCCATAGATCGAAAATACCCTAAACCCGTCGCCCCGCCTTTGACAAGTCCCCTCTCAGCGGCGACAATAGCCCTGCTCTCTCTCCCACGCATCGCAATCCCATTACCAGCCGATTCCATGCCACGTCTCCGCCTCCTTCTCCTCGCCACCCTGATCGCAGGCCCGCTCCAGGCCCAACAGCCCAACCAGAACCCCGCCCAACCGCCGCTCGGGCCCGCCGCTGATGGCCTGCGCCTGCCCGCCGGGTTCAGGGCCGAGGTCGTCCACCCCAGAGTGGGACCAGCCCGGCACCTGGCCGCCCGCGCCAACGGCGACCTCTACGTGCGCCTGAGCAAGACGACCGAGGGCGGTGGCATCGCCGCCCTGCGCGATACCGACGGCAACGGCAACTACGATCAGGTCAAATACTTCGGCCCCGGCACAGGCACGGGCATGGCGCTCGTCACCCTCCCCGGCGAGGGCGAGCCCGCCGAGTACCTTTACACCTCCACTGCCACCGAGGTACTGCGCCAGAAATTCACCGGCAGCGAACTCGTCCCCTCCGGCCCGGTCGAGACCGTCGTGGAAGGCTTCCCCCAGCAGCACGCGCACAACGCCAAATCCATCGCCTGGGATGGCGGCGACCGGCTCTTTGTCAACTCCGGCGCCCCCTCCAACGCCGGGCAGGCGCAGGACCGCACCCCCGGCTCCCCCGGCGTGGTCAACACCCCGCTGCTGGAGCGCACGGGCGGCGTCTGGGTCTTTGACGTGGCCAAGACGGGGCAAAGCCAGGGCGACGGGCGGCGCTTCGCCACCGGCCTGCGCAACTGCGTGGCCCTCGGATGGAATCCCGCTGCCGGACAGCTCTACACCGTCATGCACGGGCGCGACCAGCTCGACTCCCTCTTCCCCAAGCTCTACTCCCAGAGCGACAACGCCCGCCTCCCCGCCGAGGAAATGCTCCTGCTCAAGGACGGCAGCAACTCCGGCTGGCCCTACACCTACTGGGACCCGTTCTCCAACCGCCGCATGCTCGGCCCCGAGTACGGCGGCGACGGCAAGACCGTCTGGCGTCCCGGCCTCATCAAGGGCCTGAAGGGCCCGCAAAACTTCCAGGACCCGGTCATCGCCCTGCCCGCACACTGGGCCCCCAACGCCCTCGCCTTTTACACCGGCACGCAGTTCCCCGAACGCTACCAGGGCGGCGCGTTCATCGCCTTCCACGGCTCGTGGAACCGCGCCCCGCTCCCTCAGGGCGGATACAATGTCGTCTTCGTCCCCTTCGACGGCGAACAGCCCAGCGGCGGCTGGGAAGTCTTCGCCGACGGCTTCGCGGGCGAAAAAGAAATCCGCAGCACCGGCTCCGCCAAGGCCCGCCCCTGCGGCCTCGCCGTCGGCCCCGACGGCAGCCTCTACGTCAGCGACTCGCGCCAGGGCCGCCTCTGGCGCATCACTTACGCGGACTGAGCGCGTTTCCCGCCTGTAAGACAAGGCTGGTGACTTTAACCACGGATGTCACGGATAGCATAGATGGGAAAAACAATATCCGAGCCATCCGTGTTATCCGTGGTTAAAAAGCAACCCGCTTACAGATAGTCGTTGATCATGTTCTCCAGCATCTCCTGTCGGCCGGAGGGGGTGACGGGCTCCTTCTGCGAGAGAGCTATCTTTTCCAGGTCGGCCAAGGTGATGTGGCCGGTCTCGATCTTCATTCCCAGCTCGGTCTCCCAGCTTTTGTAGCGCTGCGAGATAAAGTCGCAGATACGGTGATCGTCCATGATGCGGTGGGCGATTTTCAGCCCGCGGGCGAGGGTATCCATCCCGCCGATGTGCGCGTGAAAGAGGTCCACCGGCTCGAAGGACTCGCGGCGGCGCTTGGCGTCGAAGTTCAGCCCCCCGGTCGTGAAGCCCCCCATCTTCAGCACCACGAGCATGATATACGTGGCCTGATAGATGTCCGTCGGGAACTGGTCCGTATCCCAGCCGCAATTCGGCGTGCCTGAGTTCGCGTCCACCGAGCCGAGCGCCCCGGCGGTGGCGGCCACCAGCATCTCGTGCAGCATGGTGTGCCCGGCCAGCGTGGCGTGGTTGGTTTCGAGGTTGAGTTTAAAGTGATCCAGCAGGTCGTACTCACGCAGGAAGTTCAGGCACGCGGCGGCGTCGGAGTCGTACTGGTGCGTGGTCGGCTCCTGCGGCTTGGGCTCGATGTAGAACTGTCCGGTGAACCCGATCCGCCGGGCATGCTCGACCGCCATGTGCAGGAAGGCCGCCAGATGGTCGAGTTCGCGCTTCATGTCGGTGTTCAGGAGTGTCGAGTAGCCTTCACGCCCGCCCCAGAAGACGTAACCCTCACCCCCCAGCTCGTGCGTGACCTCCAGCGCCTTTTTCACCTGAGCGGCGGCATAGGTAAACACGTCCAGGTACGGCGAAGTCGCCGCCCCCTGGTTGTAGCGCGGGTGCGTGAACAGGCACGCCGTCCCCCACAGGAGCTTTTTGCCCGTGCGCTCCTGCTGGCGCTTGAACTCCGCCACGACGGAGTCGAGGTTCTTGTTGCTCTGGGCCAGGGTCTTACCCTCTGGCGCGATGTCGCGGTCGTGGAAGCAATAGTAATCGATCTGGCACTTGCGCAGGAACTCGAAAAAGACCTTCACGCGCTTCTTGGCGTTGCCCACCGTCCCGGAGCCGTCGTCCCAGGGCATCTGCGCCGTCCCCACACCGAAGGGGTCCGCCAGCACGTTGCGCATGGTGTGCCAGTACGCGCAGGCGAAGCGCAGGTGCTCACGCATGGGCTTTTCGCCCACCACCTCGTCGGGGTTGTAGTGGCGGAAAGCCAGTGGGTTGTCGGTATCGGGGCCTTCGTAGGCGATCCGGGGAACATCGAAATAATCCGGCATAGCAGGAGAAAACTAGGGGTTGCGACTGAGAGAGAGAAAAGGCCGAAACGCGCCCGGCCATACTTGGGTTAAATCACACCCCCCACCCCGAGTCAAGCCCTTGTCCTACACGGTATTACAGCACCTCGAATATCCCTCGAAAAAAACAGCCCAACTCGCCGTCCAGCCCCGTTCGTCGCCTCCGATAAAAAATCCACTTTTTCTAAAACTTCTGCTTGCCATGCCCCCGCCCCATGCTTTCTATCTCACGCTTTCCATTAAGCGTGCACCCGTAGCTCAATTGGATAGAGCGCCTGACTACGGATCAGGAGGTTAGGGGTTCGACTCCCTTCGGGTGTGCCATTTGATTTAAGCGGAAAGTCCGCATAATCAGGGCCTTGCGGCTGTCCCGCAAAAATGGCCCAGTGTGGTAGAGTCCGGCTTGTTACGGCTGAATCCGAAAAAAGTGGCAAAATCTGGCACATGCCGTGTCACATGGCAGGGACTGACCGTGTCCGCACAAACTGTGCCGCTTGCGTCGTTAGTCTGAGTGCTTAGAAAGGACTCAGAGCATGAAAGGCAAACGATACAGTACTGAACAGAAAACCCGCATATTACGGGCCGCCGATGCGGGCAGAGTGATCCTTGATGTCTGCTGTGAGGCAGGGATCAGCGAGCAGACCTTCCACGGCTGGACGCGGGAGCTTGGGATGTTGGAGCTGGACCCAGGCTAAGCAACTCAAGGAACTGCAAAAGGAGAACGCTCGTCTGAAGCGTATGCTGGCCGACGAGGGGGTAAGGAGTTGCTGAAGGAGGCGCTTGAAAAAAGTAAGCCCTGCACACAAGCGCGAGTTAGCGCAACGCCTGGTGTCGCAGGTGACCGGCCTACTTAAACTGTACCGCGTTTGGTGTTAGACTGAGGACGGTAATGATGTGATTTAGGGCAGGCGTTGGCGAAGGTTGCTTCGCAGTCAACTTCAGCCGGTTACATCGAGTCTCAAGGATTTCTTGCAACTAGGGCCTGTTCAGATAAACGGAAAAGATAGAAAAACGAGGAATTTTCGAGACAGAAGATGAGCTTTTGAGACGAGGTGAATCCAGATTCATCGAGTCGAAAAAAGGTCATCTTCTGACCGAAAAGACCCATTTTAGCCACTTTGAGCGTTTATCTGAACAGGCCCTAGCGAAAGACCCGATAAAATGGCTCAGAGCCTAAGCCTAGCGCAGCCAGAGTCGGCCGAAACGCTCGGGGTCTTTGCTGTCAAGGATGCCATTGAACAGGCGTAGCGCACGGCGCTCCTTGAGACGGTCAGGGTCGGCGTCGGACACCGCCAGGGCGATGCCGATAGAGCCGCCCGCCTCCGGCGCGGCCTGTGCGCCGAGAATGTCCCAGGGCAGCAGGATCTCGTAGGTGGTCACGTCGCCGTCACGGTCGATGGCCACGTCCAGCTGCGGTTCGGGCTGCCCGGCGGGCAGCTCGGGCAGGTAGGAAATCCAACGCCAGGTCATTTCCTCTCCTGGCTGCCCCCCCACCCCATACTCGAACACGCGGTGGCCCTTGAGGCCGTAAAATTCGTTCGCGCTCCAAGGCTTGTCGATGTCCAGGTCGATGCCGATCTGGATCGCGTCGCGGCTCCACATGTTTTCGGCGGAGGCGGCGGTCACGTGGTGGTCGTCCCGCACGCGCACGCGCAGCCACAGGCCCTCGTCGGAGTATGCGGACTGGAGCGTGGCCGAGCAGTCCTGCGCCTCAATCGGCCCGCCGAAGGGCTCCCACGCCGAAAAGTCCATGGCCGGAATCGTTTCCCAGTCCGGGTAACCCGCGCCGGAAGGCTCACTGGCCAGCAGCGTGAACTCGAAAGGCCGCGCCAACCGGTCGCGCTGACCGGGGCTCTGGCTGACGACCTCGTACTCGCCCCGGTAGCGGTGTCCCAGCTCCAGGCCGCTCAAGGGGATGTCTAGCTTGACCGTCTCGCCGCCCGCCACCGGCACGGTGTCGGCGAAGAATGAGCGCAGCCCCTTGACGGCAGCGGCGGCACGGACCTTTAACGGCGTCTGCGTGTACGACTGCGCCTGCGCGCTCAGCAGCGGCTCGGCCCGGTCGGCAGGCCAGCGCAGCACGGGGTCGGAGACCTTGAGCGGGGCGATGACTTCGACAGGCTGGCTTTCCCAACCCGACTCACCGAGGGCAAGTAGCAGATACGGCCCGACCGGCGTGCTGCCGGGGGCGACGAGTTCGTTCCCGTCCAGGCTGAGCGGCTCGGGGATGAGCCAGTGGCCGTTCCCGACCTGGTCGAAGTCCGCCCGGTTGCCGCGCATAAGGGTCAGAGCCGGAGCCTGCGCCAACGTCGTGCCGTTAACCTGGGGCCAGGAGACAAAGATCGGGCTCGGCGACAGTTCGATCCGCCCGTCGGCGGGGATGGGAAGCTCGCGACCCATCATGTCCTCGATCCGGTCGGGGTGCCCGGCCAGGGTAAAGACGGAAGTCCCGGCACTGTTCCAGAGAATGGCGGCGGTCCCGCCATCGCGGCCATAGAGCACGAGGTGGACGTCCGGGGTGATACGCAGCCAGCGGTACGGCCCCTGCGCCCCGGCGATCCACCGGGCCAGGTGCGAATAGGCGGCGTAGGCAGGCTTGGGGGTGCCGTCCATGTGTGCGATGGAGAAGCCTTGCTCCCCAAGCTTGCCGTTGCCGTTAAAGATATAGCAGAAATAGACGGCGCTGGCGGCGTCCTGCGTGGCCAGCAGGGCGAGCGAACGCACCAAGTATTGAGCCTGGGTCAGCTCATCCACCGGGCGTTGCCAGGTGCCCGGATAGGAGGTCCACCCGAACTCGGTGAAGTGGATGGGCATGTCGCCGTGGCCGGTTTCGTTCAGAAAGTTTTTCAGATCGATGATGTTCTGGATGAACTCGCCCTCGGGCGCGCTGCCGTCCACGTAGCAGTGCACGACGATGCCGTCGAGGTGCTCGAAGAGGCCGAGCCGCTCGGCATCGATCAGGCCCATGCGGTTGGAGGTCTGCAGGCGCGGCTGGGAAAAGCCGGGACCGAGCACCTGCACGTCGGGGCGGGCCTCCTTGATGCCGTCCGCGATGGTCGCGAGGAAGCGCACGAAGTCCTCGTCGCTGCCCTCCCACTGCCATTCGGGCTCGTTGTAGATTTCAAAGTATTGGGGGAACTCCGGCCACGGCGGGTTGTTCGTGAAGGCCTTGACCAGCGTCTTGAGCTCGTCCCAGTCCTTGGGGGCGCGCGTCTCGCCACCGTAGGAGTGCTTGTGCTTGTTGGGCTTGTTCGGGTCGAGCATCCACGCGGGCAAGCCGAAGGAAAGCACCCCGATATCGCTGAACACCGGTTCGTCCGGGGCAGGCTTGGCAGGCGCGCCGTCCGAGTAGTCCGGGTCCGCGTAGCGCAGGAAGTCCCGGTCGTGCTTGAAGACCGCCGTCATTTTCCGGTTAAAGCGGGCCCCTGCCGCCGCGACCATGTCCTTGTCGCCGTGGACATTCCACAGGCCCAGAAAGGACTGCATCCGCTGCTCGTCCGAAAGCGCCGGGCCGATCACCGCCGCGCTTGTTTCAGCCCCCGCGGGTGTGCCCTCCGCGGGATCAAGCGTGGCGGTGATACGGTAATAACCCCGGGTCGGCAACGGGACGACCACCTCGGTCGCTCCCGCTGCGATGGGCAGGCGTGTGCGCTCCTGCCCGTATTCGTCACTGACGACGACCACGCCAGCCGGATGGCTGGCGGGGGCGTCGATCGTGAGCGTGATCTCGCCGCGCTCGGCGAGGAAAACGTTGTCCTTGACCGCCGAGCTGAACGACATCGCCGGGCCGTCCGCCGCCTGTGCCGCGCGGGTGGCGGGTGCAAAGGCCCACAGGGCTCCGGCCAGTAAAATGGAAATGAAGGGGTACGGATGAGACATGAAAACGCAGTGAAAAGATTTACTCAGTGAGGGCGGAGAGGACGAGGATGTCATCCACCCAGAGAATGCCCGGTGCGGTGTCCGCCTCGGCGGTGAACATGAGAATGAGGCTGGCGGCCTGGGCGTTGAGGAGACCCTCGGCGGTGATCTTTATCCAGTCCTCACCGGCGGCAACGGGAGCGAGCTTCGGCTCCAGCCCGACGTAGCCGAGGGTTTTCCCCGCCGCGTCCTTCTGGAGAACCCCCAGCCCGACGCTGCCGGGCTTGAGGTCCTGACCGCGCACGTAAGCCTCGACGCGCACGCGTTGCCCGCGCAGGTTTTCCGGTACTGCGATACCCGAGCTGTGAACCCGGATGAGTCCCTCGCCCGGCGCGGCAAAGGCGATGCGCATGCAGGCCAGGCCCGAGTGCGGGTCCTCCTTGTCCAGCGTGACGCGGAACGGCTCCTTCCAGCCGGTGGCGGGCTTGTAAACGCCCTGATAACCCGCTCCCCAGTCCGGGATGTAGGCCGGGACGCCCTCGAAGCCATCCTCGTCGAGGATAATGGGCGCGGGGGCGAGTGCGGCAGCGTTAACCGTAGCCGCCGTCAGGGCAGCCACAGCCAACGTGAGGCGGACCGGCCACCGGCCCGCTGACTGGAAAATGGACAACGACATAATACGTAACGGCTAGTTGGGAAGGCCGTCTTGGAGGATCTGGTCCACTTCGACCTCTTCGCGGGTGACCAGACCGACGTGGCCATCCACGTACGAGACCTGCATTTTATCGCCATGGCGATAGTCGGCGTGAACGCTATTCACATAATAATAGCCCGTAGTGGTGTGAAATGTATCGGCAAAGAGCACGGTTTTGACCGGATCGAGTTGGTCATAACCATAGGCGCCATACTTCCAAAAGTTCGGGTCCCCACTCCCGCCCCAATTGGTACCATTGTTCGGCTTGATGACGTTGAGGTTGATACCGTAAGACCTGGGCAGTTCCGTGGACGCGCACTGGATAAGCTCTTCAGTCATGCCGTAGTCCCATAAGTTGGGACGAGCGACCGAACCCTCGTAGTACCACATGCCCTGTGGCACCCTGCCGCCGTTCTCGGCCGACTGGAGCTGGGCCAGGCGGGCGAGCTCACGCAGGTTGTTGGCGCATTGAGCCTGCTGGGCCATGGCGCGCACGTGCGTGAGCGCACTGAAGAGCAGCCCGGCCAGCAGGGCCACGACCGCGATGACGGCGAGCAGCTCAATCAGGGTAAAGGCAGAGCGCCCACGAAAGGGGGTGGATGAACGAGGGGGCATGGGAAGGGGGTTGGGTTAGGCGTCCTGCGGGCAGGGACCGGTGGACTGGCGCACCATCAGGCGCGCGGGCAGCCGGTCCTGCGAGGCCACAGGAGCGGGTTGTTTCTGATGCTTGGCTTCGATACGGTCGATCAGCAGCTTGGCGGCCCGGCGCCCGATCTCGCGGGGGTCTTGCGTCACAGTGGTGATCTGGGGACGCACATGGCGGACCAGGCTCAGGTCGCCAAAGCCAGTAATCGACAAATCCTTGGGCACGCTTAAGCCCATGTCCGCTGCGGCGGAAAGGACCTGAAGGGCGACCTCGTCGTTGAAACACATGATCGCGGTCGGTCGGTCGGGCTCGGAAAGCAGTTCGCGGGTCAGTTCGTAGGCTTCCTCCGAAGGGTAGCTCTGGATGTCGCGCAGCCACTTCTCGTGAATGGCCACTCCGTGCCGGATCATGGCGTTCTGAAAGCCCAGCAGGCGGTCCTTGCCGGTGCTGCCGTGGGTGAAGCCCAGATGGGCGATGCGGCGGTGCCCGAGTTCCAGCAGGTGCTCGGTCGCAGCGAAAGCGCCCTCAACGTCCTGACTGCCGACGAGGTCGTATTGGCAACCGGGCCAGGTCTGGTCCACCACCACGACGGGATTCGGAAACGCGCGCAGTTCTTCTAAATAGGCACCCTGCGGATAGGCGGCGGGGGGAAACATCAGGATACCGTCCACCCGGCGACCGGCGAGGTTGCCAAGGGCACGCACGCCCTCCTGCACATTGCGCTCCCAATAGATGACCATGGCGTCGTAAGAGGCTTCGTAAAGCACCTCGAAAATTCCGGCCACGATCTTGCCGGCAAACTCGTCATCGAACTGGCTGCACGTAATCCCGACCATCATGCTACGGCCTCGCTGGATCGAATGAACGAGCTGATTGGGGCGGTAATTATGCTGACGGGCAACGCTCAGGATGCGCTCGCGTGTCGCCTTCCCCACCCCCGGCTTTCCGCTGATAGCTTTGGAGGCCGTACTGAGCGAGACTCCACAGATTTCCGAGATGCGGTTGAGCGAAACCATGATGTAAAGATGGACGAATTTTCTATTTTACGCAAGTACTTTCGTCAATTTTTGATCTTTCTATAATACCATTAAAAGCAATATTTTACGTAATTATTTATTGATTTATTAAAAAATATAATGAAAATACTATTTACCGCGGAACCGCGGACATCCGCCCCATCACGAGCGGTTGTTGCGTCACGGTGAACGGTAAACCATAACGTGTCATACGCTTGCCCCGTGTACTTAGCCGAAAAACCGACACGCCCTCTCTCCGGAAAGATCATGAACACATCCACTCAAGAAACCGGCACACTCCCCCACCTCGGCCCGGCACGCCCAGCCGCCAAAACCGACCGTCTGGCGTGGTGGCGGCGGGCGCGCTTCGGTCTCTTCATCCACTGGGGCCCCTACAGCCTGCTGGCCGGGGAGTGGCAGGGCAAGCGGATCGACGACGGCATCGGCTACGGCGTGGGTGAATGGATTATGTACAACGCGCAGATACCGGTCAGCGAGTACGAGCAGGTCGCCCGCGCCTTTAACCCGGTCGAGTTCGACGCGGAGGCATGGGCTTCCCTCGCCGCCCGCACCGGCCAAAAGTACCTCATTATCACGGCCAAGCACCACGACGGCTTCGCCCTCTTTGACTCCCGCGCCAGCGACTACAATATCGTCGAGGCGACAGGCTTCGGGCGCGACATTATAAAAGAGCTGGCCGCGGCCTGCCGGCGGCACGGCATCCGCTTCGGCATTTATTATTCCCACGCGCAGGACTGGCGTCACCCCGGCGGGGCGGCCTTTAACGGGCGCGACGATCCAACCGCGCCCTGGTCCGGCGGAGAACCGGGGGCCGGGCGCTGGGATCCCGTCCAAGAGGGCGATTTCGACGAGTATTTGCAAAAGGTCGCCCAGCAGCAGGTGCTGGAGCTGCTGACCCGCTACGGACCGATTGACATTTTCTGGTGGGACACGCCCATCGGGATGACCCCCGAACGCGCCGCTTCCTTCCAGAGCCTGCTCCAACTCCAGCCCGACATCATCACCAACAACCGGCTCCTCGATCCCGACCACCCCAACGCCTTCAGCGGCGATACCGAGACGCCCGAGCAGTACATCCCCGCCACTGGCCTGAAGGGCCGCGAATTCGAGGTCTGCATGACGGTCAACGACACCTGGGGCTACAAGGAGCACGACCACAACTGGAAATCCACCCGCACCCTGATCCGGCAACTGGTGGACACCGTTTCCAAGGGCGGCAACTTCCTACTCAACATCGGGCCCGACGCCCTGGGCCGCATCCCTCCAGCCTGCCTGGAGCGTCTGGAGGCCGTTGGGCGCTGGATGGACGTGAACGCCGAATCGATCGACGGCGCCGAGGCCAGCCCTTTCGCCAAGCTTCCCTGGGGGCGTTGCACCCGCCGCACCGAGGACAGAAAAACCTGCCTCTACCTCCATGTTTTCCGTTGGCCCGAAACGGGAGAGCTGCTCGTGCCCGGGCTGCGCTCAAGCGTAGCACAGGCGTCCTTGCTTGCCAGCGGCACCCCGCTGGAAACCGTACGCCGCGACAATGACACCCTCGTCAGCCTTCCGGCGCAGGCCCCTGACGCCGACGTCAGCGTGATCCGGTTGGAGCTGGACGGAGCGCCCGAAATCATTCCTCTTCGCCCCGGCCCCAACGCCGAGGGCCGACTCCGCCTCCCCGCTTGGCTGGCGGATATCCACAACCGCTCCTACGGCGGGCAGGCGTTCTTTGATGTGGATGCAGAGACGCCCGCCATTCGCGCCTGGACCGATTGCCAGACACGCCTCACCTGGGCCATCACGATCGACACGCCCGGAATCTATGAGCTTTCCGCCGAGTGGCTCTCCCCCACCCCCGGCGCAAGCCTATGCGTCAGCGTGGGCAACGACTCCACCGTCGCCGCGCTGCCGACGGAGCCCACACCGGGCCTGACATCGCTGGCACAGCTCACGCTCACCCAGACCGGCCCTTGTTTGCTAACGCTTGAGCCGTTGGAGGAGCGCTGGCGCGCCACCGACCTGGTCGCCCTGGAGCTGCGACGGCTTTAGTCCCTGCCTCAGCCTACCTCAAAAAGATCACGCGCGGGTTCTACCGGTGCGTGAACGCGAAGTGGCCTTCTTGCGTTTGGCCGAGGGCGGACGCATTCCCTTGCCCTCATACCAGCTTCCTGTCGTGAGCATGATGACGGGCTCTGCCGGAACACCCTGCTCGTGCATCAGTCGTGCGCGGATGAGAAGGTCCACCGCGCAGGTGGCGATGTGGGCGGTACTCTGATAAATCCCGGAGATAGGCCCCTGCCGGTCGCGCACATCGAGCGAGATATAGCGACAACCGAGATCGTCCAACGGGAGGTCCCTCTGCCACTTGTCGCAGTCGCCGATAATGACATCGGGCTCCATCGCACGGAGCCATTCAATCAGCGCAGGCGAGTCAGGAGTAGTCTGCCGCCAGACACGCGCGGGATCATGGCCCCAGGCCAGAAAAGCGGCCGAATAGGCGCGGTCCGTGCGGGCTTCCAGATCATTGCGCACGAGCAGGCAGGGTCGCCGGTACCCCCGTTGCTCCAAGGTTTTGAGCGCGAGCACGACACATTGATAGTGGTTGGCCTGCGCCCGGTTCAGGACCGGCTCATGCAGTGAACTGCCGATACACACGACACTGAGTTCATCCCAGTCCAGCTTCGGGGCCGGAGTATTAGCCGGGAGCGGCGGAGTCAGAATAACGCCCTGAATACCCCGCGCTCGGAACATGCGCATAAGCACGCGCGGGGTCATCTCTTCGCTCAGGACGAGGTGATCAATGCTCCGCCCGTGTAACTGAGCCCCTTCGTTCAGGCCGCTAAGAATCTCCGCGTCGAAATCCGCCTGCACATTGACGTTATGCCAGCGCAGCGGCCACCACAGCGCGGCGAAGGTCTCCTGATAATGGATTTGGCGGCGGTGGGCGAAGCTCGTCATTAGCTCGCTCACCATCGTGTCGGGGACGTAGCCGAGCGCTTTCGCGGTGCTCAGGATTTTTTCGCGAAGCTCGGGCTTGATGGAGGAGTCCGCCTTAAAAGCGCGCGAAACCGTCATCCGGGACACGCCCACCGCCTCGGCGATGGAACGCAGTGAGACCGTCGAGGACGCGTCGGGGTTTTTACCTCCAGGGGACGAGGCCATGATCCCGCATGCTGGCTAAGCCGCAACACACGGTCAACGCCATTCTCCCAGGCTTCGCCGTAATGGGACAGTAACAACAGGCGCGGTGTTTCGTCCATAGGGGTATCGAGGCATATTTCATCCTGCCTCGTGCACGTTATTTTAATCACTAAATCACCCATGCGTTTTACCAAAATCCACACAATCAAGATGCTTGTTATGAACTCCCTGTGTTTGGCCGCGGTCGGAACCGCCTCCGCGGATGTCCTGTCCCTGAGCCCGATGGCCGACGGCTTCATCCGCTCCACACAGTCAGCGCAAGCCTGTCGCAACATCAGCAATAACACCTTCCTGATCGGCAGCACCGCCCAGCCCGGTGACACCCTCCGCGGCGTGGTCGCCTTTGACCTGAATGCGCCCGAGCTCAAGGACGCAACCATCCTCAACGCCCGTCTCGTCGTAGACATCAAGGACCGCGATGTCAGCGGTGGTGGAAGCGTCTCTATGGACCGCATTGTTGAACTGCGTCCGCTCTCCGTCTCCTTCGACGAGGCCACCGTAGACTGGCTCAGTAGCGCCAGCGGCACCCCCTGGGCCCTGGTGGGCGGGGACTTCGGCGAGCCCCTCGCGACCGTCACGGCGAACCCTGCCACGGTCGCCCCGAAGCAGTCCCTGACCTTCGAGAGCGACGCGCTCACACAGGCCGTTCAGACCGCGCTCGGCGGTAAGATTTCACTCCTGCTCAAGCTCGCCACCGAGAACACGCAACGCGGCATCTTCCGCTTCCAGTCTGGCTCGCCGCGCCTGATCCTTGAGTACACGCCCGCCGCCACCAGTTCGTGGTACCAACTTGCCCCCGGCCAGCCCGAAGCGCCCGCCCCAGGCGTCTCGCCCGTCCCCGGCAGTCTACTGGAGCCGCGCAGCCAACGCTACGCCGTCGTGGCCGGCGGCCACCCGGTCGAGGTGCGGGCCAACCGCTACGACTTCGACGTGGCGATGTTCACCATGACGGATGAGCCGGTTATGGTGGACGTCATGGTGAAGGACGACTTCAGCGCCTTTACCCTCAAACCCGACCGCCACGGCCTCGCCGTGGAGCGCCTCGGTCAGACCCTGCGCTTCACGCTGGACAAGCCCGCCCGGATCGTCCTCCAGATACCCGGCAGCACCCCGTTGGCCCTCCTCGTGACACCCGCCGAAACGGACATCCCTGACGCCTCGGCCCCGGATGTCCTATACTTCCAGCCCGGCCTGACCAACGCCGGCACGATCAAGCCCAGCAGCGGACAGACCGTGTACCTGGCCCCCGGCGCGCTCGTGCGCGGCCGCATCGAGGCCCGCGACGTGCAGAACGTCCGCATCATGGGCCGTGGCATCCTCGACGTGAGCGGTCACTCCACCCAGGCCAACCACAAGCCCGGCATCCTTTTTGAAAACAGCGAAAACATCCTCGTCGAAGGTATCGGCGTGCGCAGCTTCAACGGCTGGTGGCAGACGCTCTACCTCAACTCCCGGGACATCACCGTCGCGCACGTGAATCTCTTCGGCATCGGCGTGAACACCGACGGGGTGGACATCGACGCGGTGAAAAACTTCGTCGTACGCGAGAGCTTCATCCGAGCCGAGGACGACGGCCTCGGCTGGCACTCCCTCGACGCCGCCGCCAACGGCGAGATGATCACCGAAAACGCCCTCGCCGAGGACCTCGTCATCTGGAACACCACCGCGGGCAACGGCATCCGCATCGGCGCCTCCATGGAGGGCCAGCTCTGGCGCGACATCACCATCCGCCGCGTGGACATCCTCCAGCACGCCGGTTCAGGCATCTACAGCGACTACTCGGACTGGGCCTGGGCGGAGAACCTCCGCTTCGAGGACATGACCATCGAGAAACCCTCCGCACCGATCGACTTCTACATCGACCGAACCCGCTACAGCAATGCCAGCGGCCACCTCGACCGCCGCGGCAACATCGACCGCCTGCTCTTTGAAAAGATCGTCATGAACGGCGGGACCATCCGTCTGGGCGGGTACGATGCCGAGCACCAGATCAGCACCGTTCGCTTTAACGACTGCGTCAACGCCGGGGTGCCGGTCGATACCCCCGACAAGATCACCGTCAACGCCTTCGTCACCGACGTCGCCTTTAACCAGCCCCTGCCGCCGGAGCCGTCCACCGCCGAGGGCGTGATCGACCTGACCGCGTGCGAATCAACCTCCAGCGGCGCTCCCCAGTACATCGCCCGCGCCCCGCTGTCCGCCGCCGGTCGCACCCGCGTGCTCGCCGCCGAGGGTCCCGGTGCCTCCATCAT
Source organism: Verrucomicrobiota bacterium JB024 (assembly GCA_030673825.1). Classification (GTDB taxonomy): domain Bacteria; phylum Verrucomicrobiota; class Verrucomicrobiia; order Opitutales; family Cerasicoccaceae; genus Ruficoccus. Next base: position 23,578 of record JAUTCS010000024.1, read on the forward strand.
GCACGAGGTGACCGCCCCGCAAGAAGGCGCCTTCGCCACGGCGCTGACTATCCTGGCCACCCCGCAGGGCGGCGTCGCCGAGCTTTCGCTCAACGGCACCCCCGTCGCCAGCGAGGTGGACTTTTACGCCGAGAGCACGACCGAGAAGACGATCGACATCGGCGAGCTCGCCATGAATACCGACGGCCCCCAGCAACTGCAGCTCACCGTAACCGGCAAGAACCCGGCCAGCACGGGCTACCACATCGAGTTGGATTCACTAAGCCTCGCCGCGAAGTAAACCGCCCCCCCACCTGTTTCCGCCTTTTCATGCACACCGTCGATTACTGCGTGCTCACCCTTTACCTGGCCGGAATTTTCCTGGTCGGCCTGTTCCTTTCCGCGAAAAACAAGAGCACAGACGACATGTTTGCCGCGGGCGGAGAATCCCCCTGGTGGACCTCCGGACTGAGCTCGTTTATGACGATGTTTTCGGCGGGAACCTTCGTCGTCTGGGGCGGGATCGCCTACCGGCTCGGGCTTGTCGCCGTGGTCATCAACCTGTGCTACGGGGTGGCGGCAATCCTCGTGGGTTACTTCGTGGCGGGGCACTGGAAACGTATGGGCGTGCGCACCCCGGCGGAGTTCATCGAGCTGCGCTTCGGCGCGTCGGCGGTGCAGTTCTACACGTGGGCGATGATGGTCTTCCGCATCGTTGGCGTGGCCGTCTCGCTCTACTCGCTCTCGATCGTGCTGGTGGCCATGATGCCCCTGCCCGAGGGCACCCCGCTGCGCGACCCGGCCACCGGCAACCTGTCCCTGACCTGGGCCATCGTCATCTTTGGCGGGATCGTCGTCATCTACACCATGGCCGGGGGCCTGTGGGCCGTCCTGATGACGGACGTGCTCCAGTTCATCGTGCTGAACCTCGCGGTCATTTTCATCGTGCCGCTGGCCTTTCACAGCGTGGGCGGGATCAGCGCGTTCATAGAGCGGGCGCCGGAGGGATTTTTCGCCCTAACCAGCGACCGCTACACGGTCTTTTTCCTGCTGGGCTGGGTGCTCATTCACTTTTTCATGATCGGGGCCGAGTGGGCCTTCGCGCAGCGCTTCATCTGCGTCTCCAGCGAGCGCGACGCCCGCAAGAGCTGCTACCTCTTCGGCGGGCTTTACCTGTTCAGCCCGCTGCTGTGGCTGCTGCCGCCGATGATCTACCGCACCATCGACCCTAACGCCGACCCCCAGCAAGCCTACATCCTCTCCTGCCGCGCGGTGCTGCCCGCCGGGATGATCGGGCTGATGGTCGCGGCGATGTTCTCGGCCACGGCGAGCATGGTCAGCTCCCAGCTCAACGTCTTCGCCGGCGTGCTGACGGACGAATTTTACCGCCGCCTGCTGCGCCCGCTGGCCAGCGAACGCCACCTCATGCGCGCTGGTCGCGCCTTTACCATCGTCTTGGGGGCTGCGCTGATCGGCGTCTCTCTGCTCATCCCCCGCCTCGGTGGCGCGGAAAAGGTTGTGGTCGCTGTCACCAGTCTGATGGTCGGCCCGCTGCTGGCCCCGACAATCTGGGGGCTGTTCAGCCGCCGCCTCAGCCTGAACGCTATCTGGATCACCATTGGGATAAGCTTCGCCTGCGGGCTCGTTCTCAAGCTCGGGCTCGGCGAAGGCGGTTTCCTCATCAATTCCTGGACGCAAAACCTCTCCGACTGGGTGGTGGCTAACGGTACGATGGTTGACCTCATCGTCGGGGTGGCCGTGCCGGTCGCTCTCCTGTCCGTCCTTCACTTCTCCAGCCGGCAGACTGCCGGCGGCTGGCTGCGCGTGGAGCGCAAAATCCATGACGTGCGCATCGTCGGAAAGGTGACGCAGGCCAGCGACATGCCCGCGCTCATCGTGAGCGGATGCCTGCTGGTGTGCGCGCTGCTGATGTTTGCCCTGCTCCCCTTTAACCAGAGCGGGCATGGCATCCTGACCGCATTCGGCTGCGTGCTCCTGCTCCTGTCAGGGTCGATTTTCCTTTCCCTGAAATTCAAACGAATTCGATGATCCCGATTTGCCTTTGAATACATACAAGCCGATATTTCTTCACCGTTGTGACTGTAACACCAACAGGCCGGTTTCCAAATTCCCCAATCCAGATAGATTGTTACCTAACCTCAAATACCCATGAAGATTACAACTCCACTCAAACTTGCCCTCGCCCTCATCGTCACCGGAGCAGCCAGCCTGCTTCAGGCTGAAACTGTGACGATTTCCAGTACCGACAGCGTGTACATCCGCGCCGAGGTGAACCGCAACGCAGACGAGTTCATGCTCGTCGGCCAGACCACGACCCAGAGCGACTACCTGCGCGGACTTTTCACCTTCGACCTGAGCAGCACCGGGGTGGACTTCAGCGCGGTCACGATCAACAGCGTGACGATTACGCTGACGGTCGGTCGAGGTGACGCCAGCAGCCTCAACAGCGACGTCACTCTCAATCTCTATAATCTCACTCAGGACTATACTGCCTCCAGCACGACCTGGTCCAAGGCTACCAGTTCTGAAAACTGGACGACTCCCGGTGGCACATACGACCCCGCCGTCGTAGCCAATGTCGCTGCCAATCCCACCACCGTCACCGCTGGCGAAACAATCACCCTGAGCAGCACAGCCCTGAACGACCTCGTCGCCAACTCCGACGGAAGCGTGGACTTCCTGCTCAAGCTGGCCACGGAAAACGCTTCCGTACGCGAGATATTTTTCTTTGGCCGCGGCGGTGCGACCGAGTACGCCGCCCCGAGCATCACTGTCAACTATACCATTCCCGAGGCCAGTAATCTTGGCCTGTTGGGCGGTATCCTGCTCCTTGCCATCCTCTTGGGGAAGCAACGTTTTCGCCGCCAGTAAAAAAGTATTGCTTGGACAGAGCAGTGCTTCGTGGCACAAGTAACCCTCTCAGTTATCCGATGGTGGACAACTGAGAGGGTTTGACATGTGCTAATGTCAACTCCGTGTAGATGCCATATGGAGTTCCTCGGGTCTGTTCAGATGAAACAGATGGCCATTGTTTGATGTGATAGAGTTGAAGGTGGAGTTCAGCCAAGAACAGTATGAGCGCATCTCTGATTGCTTTCCGAAGCCCCGCGGCAAGCTGCGCTACAATAGCTTAGAGGTGCTCAACGCGATTCCATACATTGCCGAAAACGGGGCCAAGTGGCGTCGTTTTCCTGATCGGTTTGGTCGTTGGCATACGATCTATTCGCGGATGCGTCATTGGGCTAAAATCGGCGTGCTTGCTCGTGTGTTTGAAGCCCTGCAACACGAGCAGATCATTCATTTCACGATCACGGTAGGTTCGTGGGACAGCACTTCGGTCAAGGTGCATCCCGATGGCACCGGTGCGTTAAAAAACGGCCCGCAAGCGATCGGACGCTCACGTGGAGGACTCACAACCAAGATTCATCTTGATCATGAACTTTATAAGAGCAGAAACGAGGTCGAAAGGCTCTTTCGAATGCTTAAAGGCTTCCGCCGTATCTTCTCTCGATTCGAAAAGCTAGACCTCATCTTCACCGCATTTATCTGAACAGGCTCTAGGCCGACTGGGCATCCAGAACAAGGGTATGCTGCGCGGCCCAGAAGGTTGGCGGACACCAGTCTACGCCAAGCCTACCCGCAACGGTGAAAAACTCAACCGGATGGACTTCGGCTCGACGAACGCCTTCCCGCAGGAGCGGGCTCAGGCGCTGCTGAAAGCTCTCGAGGAGGCCACCTTGCAGGCCGACGCCGTTGTGTTCAACCAACAGTTGCCCGGCTCGATCATTTCTTCCGGCATTATGCCCGAACTGAACGCCCTTATCGCCCGGCACCCGAAGGTTGTCTTCATCGTCAATTCGCGCGACCACGCCGGACTGTTCGAGAGGGCCATTCTCAAAGTCAACGCCCACGAGGCCGCACGGCTCGCTGGAGTCCGTGGACTGCGTAGTGCTTTTCGATGAAGACGAGCCGAAGGACCTCATCGGAAAAATCCTCCCGCAGGTCCTGATCAAGGGTAAGGACTGGGCTCACTACGTCAGCGGGCGCGAAGTCGTCGAAGCCACCTGCACACCCTCATCGAACGCTACCCCGCCCTCGCCGTGTGTCGCGGCGAAATTCAGGCCGTTTACAACACCCTCGCCGAGACCTTTCGCCGTGATGGTAAGCTCCTGCTCTGCGGCAACGGTGGCAGTGCCGCCGACGCCGACCATTGGGCCGGGGAGCTGCTCAAAGGCTTCGGGCAACTGCGTCCGCTCTCGCCCGCCATGCCCGAGGGCATCCCAACGGAAATCGCGGACCGGCTCCAGTGGGCCTTTCCGGTCATCCCGCTGACGGGCTTCCCCGCGCTGAGCACGGCCTTTTGCAATGATGTGGAGCCGGAGTATGTCTTCGCGCAGTTGACACTCGCGCTCGGACGACGCGGTGACGAACTGGTCTGCCTGAGCACCTCTGGCAACGCCGCCAACGTCTGCCGCGCCGCCGAGGTCGCCCGCGCCCGAGGCCTGCACGTACTCGCATTCACCGGACAGACGGGAGGTAAGCTTACGGACCTTGCCGACGTATGTATCCGCGTCCCCACTACATATACACCGCACGTGCAGGAGTTTCACCTCCCTATCTACCACGCCCTCTGCCTCATGCTCGAAGACGATTTCGACAAAACCTGGAACTCCGGCAATACCACGGAGTGTAGAAAAATCGAGCACCGTGTGCCTCGATATTGGACGACCCCGCACGTCCAATACTCGGAAACGTGACGGCACCCACTCCAGATAATCCGACGGCGCCTTTCCTTTCACAATGCCTGGAGACCTCTTAAGCCAGCGGCGGTGAACAGCATTGGCGTCATTGATAATGATGTCCGCTCTAAAGCGGGAGTCAGCCTCCGGGAAGGCATACTCAACAAAATCCCGGAAAAAACCTGTTTTTGGGAAACGATTCGGGCTCCAAAGACAATAGCAGTCCCATCGCGTGAGCGGACAAGAATCGGGCGGTTTCGGTTGCATTCGCCCCAAGTGCTCATTTAGTCCGAATCGTGCCCGCCGAAAATCCATCTCCTGCCCCGACGTCCAAGCGCTCCCTGGGGCGCGTTATCACAATCCTTGTCTGCCTGGGATTAGTCGCACTGGCGGTGTATTTCTTTTTTGCGCCCACACCGGAGCGCGGAGGCGAGCAGGAAGCCCCGCCGCCCCCACCCGTACTGACCACAAAGGTCGAGGAAATCCTCTGGGACGAGACCGTCAAGGCCCTGGGCACGGTCCGCGCCAACGAGCAGGCCATGCTCGCTCCCAAAATCACCGAGCGGGTCACGGCGGTGAACTTCGAGTCCGGCCAACACGTCAAAAAGGGCGATCTGCTGATCCAGCTCAACGACGCCGAGCAGCAGGCCCAGCTTCAGGAGCAGCAGGCCAGCCTCGACGAGCGTTCCCGCCAGCTTGAGCGCGTGCGCTCGGTCGAGGACAGTGGCGCACTTTCGCGCTCGGTCATCGACGAGGAGGTCTCCCGCTTCAATATGGCCAGCGCCCAGGTCGATCTGGCCAAGGCTCGCGTGGAGGACCGCCGCATTTACGCGCCCTTCGACGGCGTGGTCGGCCTGCGCGACGTCAGCCCCGGTGAACTGGTCGAGGCCGGCGACGATTTGATCGAGATCATCGACCTGACCCCGGTCAAAGTGGACTTCACCATCCCCGAGCGCCACTTCGCCCAGTTGGAGCCGGGCCAGAAGATCAGCGCCCGCGCCGAGTCCTACCCGGGCCGGGTCTTCGAGGGCGAGGTACGTTTCATCTCCCCGCGGATCGACCCCATCAGCCGGGCTGCGCAGGCCCGCGCCCTCGTCGCAAACGAGGACTTCGCCCTGCGCCCGGGCATGCTTCTGGTGGTGGAGCTCAACTTCGGCAGCAAACGCGTGCTGTCCGTCCCCGAGAGCGCCCTGAGCCCGATCGGCGACCAGCAGTTCATTTACCGCGTGAGTGCCGAGGGCACCGCCGAACGCGTCCCGGTCAAGGTCGGTCGCCGCCAGAAAGGCCAGGCCGAGATCCTCGAAGGGCTTGAAGCGGGCGAGACCATCGTCACCCACGGCCACCGGGCCCGCCCGGGCCAGCCGGTCAATGTGTTAACCCAGGAGCAGGTGTTTACCCGCTCCAGCGATTCCTGACCGCGCCGTGCATATTTCAGAACTATCGGTCAAGCGCCCGGTCTTCGCGGCCGTCCTCAGCCTGCTGCTGATTGTGGTCGGCTACCTCTGTTTCCGGCAGCTGCCGGTGCGCGAGTACCCGGACATCGATCCGCCCATCGTCTCGGTCGAAACGACCTACCCCGGCGCCTCGGCCGCGGTCGTCGATACCAAGATCACCCAACTGCTGGAGGACCGCATCAGCGGCATCGAGGGCATCCGCTCCATCACGTCCTCCAGCGAGGACGGCCAGTCCGACATCAGCATCGAGTTCGAACTCAGCCGTGACATCGACAATGCCGCCAACGACGTGCGCGAGCGCGTGGGCCGGGCCCTGGACAACCTTCCCGTCGAGGCCGATCCGCCGGAGATTTTCAAGGTGGACTCCAGCGGCGACGTCATCATGTGGTTCAACCTCGCCAGCGACAACCTCAACGGCCTGGAGCTGACCGACTACGCCGACCGCTACTTGGTGGACCGCCTCTCGACCGTCAACGGCGTGGCCCGTGTGCGCATCGGCGGTTCGCGGGAGTATTCGCTGCGGGTGTGGCTGGACCGCGACGCCATGGCCGCGCGCGGCATCACCGTGGCGGACATTGAGGAGGCCCTACGCGCCGAGAATGTCGAGCTGCCCGCTGGGCGGGTCGATTCGTCCGATCGGTATTTTACTGTCCGCACCCAGCGCGGCTACCAGACTGAGGAGGACTTTGCCCGGCTCGTCGTCGGCGAAGGCACCAACGGCCATCTCATCCGCCTGGGCGAGGTGGCGGAGGCCCGCATCGGGGCGGTCGAGCACCGCCAGGAACTGCGCGGTAACGGTCAGGACATGATCGGGCTGGGCATCATCCCGCAGTCCACGGCCAACACGCTGGAGGTCGCCCGCGGGGTTAACGCGGAAATCGCGCGCATTCAGGAGTCGCTGCCCGAGGGCACGCGCCTGTTCAGCAGCTATGACCGCACGCTTTTCATCGAGGACTCGATCAACGAGATCTACGTCTCCCTGCTGATCGCGCTGGTGCTGGTCGTGCTGGTCATCTTCGCCTTTCTGGGGAGCGTGCGGGCCGTGCTCGTGCCCGCCGTCACCGTGCCGATCTCCCTCATCGGTGCGCTGATCTTTTTGCAGTTCATGGGCTACTCCCTGAACCTGCTCACGCTGCTCGCGCTGCTGCTGGCCATAGGTCTGGTGGTGGACGACGCCATCGTGGTGCTGGAAAACATCTACCGCCGTATCCACCTGGGCGAATCCCCGCCCCTGGCCTCCGTGCGCGGGGCCAAGCAGGTGAGCTTCGCCGTGATCGCGACCACGCTGGTGCTGATCGCGGTCTTCGTGCCCATCGGGTTCCTCTCCGGCAACACCGGACGCCTCTTCAGCGAGTTCGCCTTCGCACTGGCGGCGGCGGTCGGGGTGTCGAGCATCATCGCCCTGACGCTCTCGCCCATGATGAGCTCCTTTTTGCTCTCCACGGGGCAGACGGAGGGGCGCTTCGCCCAGCAGGTGGACCGCTCCCTGCACTACGCCGCGGACCTGTACCGGCGCTGGCTCGACCGGGCGCTCAGGCACCCGCTGCTCGTGGCCTGCGTGATCGTGCTGGCGGTCGCGGCGATGGTTTACAGCTTCAAGCACCTGGACTCCGAGTTCGCCCCCCGCGAGGACCGGGGCGTGTTCTTCGTCATGATGAACGCCCCGGAAGGGGCCAGCTACGAGTACTCGCAGCAGTACATGCGAGAGATCGAGAACGACCTCATGCCGCTGGTCGAATCCGGCGAGGCCAACCGCATCCTCGTGCGCACGCCGCGCAGCTTCGGCAGCCCCAACTCCTTTAACGGCGGCATGGCGATCGTGGTGCTGGAGGACTTCGACCAGCGCCGCTCCTCCCACGAGATCGTGGCGGAAGTCGCCCCAAAGTTCGGGCGGCTGGCCGGGGTGCGGGCCTTTCCGGTCCAGAGCAGCGGCCTGACCCGCAATGTCGGCGAGCCGGTGCAGTTCGTCATCGGCGGCAACACCTACGAGGAGCTGCGCGAGTGGCAGGACATCATCCTGGAGGCCGCCCGCGAGAACCCCAACCTGCTCAACGTCGATACCGACTTCAAGGAGACCAAGCCGCAGTTCCGTGTGAACATCGACAAAGAACGCGCCGCCGACCTCGGGGTGTCCCTGCGCCAGATCGGCCAGACGCTGGAGACCTTCTTCGGCTCGCGCCGGGTGACGACCTTCCTTGAGCGCGGGGAGGAGTACGACGTCATCCTGCAAGGCCGCGACAGCGACCGCGAGACCACGACCGACCTGACCAACATCTACGTGCGCTCCGAGGAGAGCGGCACTCTCATTCCGCTGAGCAACCTGGTCGAAATCAACGAAACCGCCGAGGCCTCGACCCTCAACCGCTTCAACCGCCTGCGGGCGGTCACCCTCTCCGCCAACCTCGCCGAGGGCTACACCTTGGGCCAGGCGCTGGAGTTCCTGCGCAAGAGCGTGCGCGAGAAATTACCCGCCCGCGCCCAGATCGACTACAAGGGCGAGTCGCGCGAGTTCATCGACGCGCAGGGGGCGATCTATTTCGTCTTCGGCTTCTCGCTCGTCATGGTCTTCCTCGTGCTCGCCGCGCAGTTCGAAAGCTGGATCCACCCGCTCACCATCCTGCTGACCGTCCCGCTCGCCATCGCTGGCGGGCTCTGGGGGCTGATGTTCATCGGCGGCACGCTGAATATCTTTTCGCAAATCGGTATCGTCATGCTGGTCGGCCTGGCGGCCAAAAACGGCATCCTCATCGTGGAGTTCGCCAACCAGTTGCGCGACGAGGAGGGCATGAGTGTGCGCGAGTCCATCCTGCGCGCCTCGCAGCTTCGCCTGCGCCCGATTGCCATGACGGCCATCTCGACCGTCTTCGGGGCGATCCCGCTGGTGCTGGCCACCGGGGCCGGTTCGGAGAACCGCATGACCATCGGTATCGTGATCTTCTTCGGGGTTTCGCTGGCCTCGCTGCTGACGCTCTTCGCCGTGCCGTGGGCGTACAACTTCCTGGGCCGCTTCACCACCGGCCCCAACGCCCGCGCCCAGCGCATCGAGGCCGAGGCCAGCCAGAAAGCTTTCAAGGAATGACCCCTTACCTTCCTTTTCCCAAAGCCGTCCCCGCCCTGCTCGCCCTCGGGCTGGGCGGCTGCATGGTCGGCCCCGACTACGAGCGCCCGGACCTGCACACGCCCTCCGAGCTGCGCTACGAGGATGCCTCCACGCAGGATCAAGTTTCCAAACACTGGTGGACGGCCTATG
>JAUTCS010000025.1 GCA_030673825.1 Verrucomicrobiota bacterium JB024
CCCCGCTGCCGCGGCTCCCGCCGCTGCCGCCGGTGATGTGGTCAGCCCGCTGTCGGCCGTGGTTGTTTCGGTCGATGTCAAGCCCGGCCAGGCCGTCCAGGAAGGGGACAAGCTGATCACGCTCGAAGCGATGAAGATGAACACTTTCGTCACCGCTCCGCAGGCCGGTACGGTGTCGGCGATCCACGTCAGCGCCGGCAACTCGGTCGAAGAAGGTCAACCGCTGCTGGCGCTTAGCTAAGCTCCGGCGGTTTCACCCAACACCCAAAGGGGGTAACTGCGCTCATGAGCGAATTCATTAATCTTATCCAAAGCACGGGCTTTTTCCACCTGGACTGGCGTATGCTGGTCATGTGGATCGTGGTCGCGGTGCTGCTGTACCTGGCGGTGCGGCACAACTTCGAACCGCTTCTGCTGGTGCCGATCGCCTTCGGAGCGCTGTTGGCCAACCTCCCGACCGAGGGCATGGTCAATAAGCCCGCGGGCAAGCTGGTCTCGCCCGTCAACGGGACGGTGGTCGCGGTCAATGCCGAGCTCCAGCGAAATGTCGTCATGCCGCACGTGCCCATTGAGCGCGTCGGCCACTTGACGAAGTTCGCGGACGAGGCCGACCTGGTGAACCTCTTTGAAGAGGAAAATGCCATTGAAAATCTCGACGAGCGGACGCTGGTCGCCGTCATCCGGCCCGACCGGGGCGACCCCGAGCTGCTCCAGAAGCGCATTGCTGTGCCCTTCAATGACACCACGATCCAAATCAGCCCCGAGGACTACCTCGTCTGGGCCGAGGCTACCGGCATTGTCAGCGCGAGCAACGTTGCCGCTGGTCAGAAGGTTTCCAAGGGTGAAGCGCTGGTTGAGGTTTACAGCGATCACACCGGCGGTCTGTACCACTACATTTCGCTGGGGATCCTGCTGGAGCTGTTCCCGCCGCTGATCTTCCTCGGTGTGGGCGCTCTGACGGACTTTGGCCCGCTGATCGCCAACCCGCGCACGCTCCTGCTGGGGGCTGCCGCGCAGTTCGGTGTGTTTGCCACCTTTATCGGTGCCATCCTGTTGGGCTTCTCGAAGCAGGCGGCAGGGGCCATCGGGATCATCGGTGGGGCGGACGGCCCGACCTCGATCTTCCTGGCCAACGCTCTTGCGCCGGACCTGCTGGCTCCGATCGCCGTGGCCGCGTACAGCTACATGGCGCTCGTGCCGCTGATCCAGCCCCCGATCATGACCGCCCTGACGACCAAGAAGGAACGCAAGATCCGCATGAAGTCACTGCGTAAGGTGACCAAGCTGGAGAAGCTTATCTTCGCGCTGGTCGTGACGGTGTTCTGTATCCTGCTGGTCCCGCCGGCCGCTCCGCTGATTGGTATGCTCCTGCTGGGTAACTTCCTGCGCGAGTGTGGCGTGACTGAACGCCTTTCCAAGGCCGCTCAGAACGAGCTGATCAACGTCGTGACGATCTTCCTGGGTACCAGCGTCGGTATCACCATGACCGGTGAGCGCTTCCTGCGTGCCGAGACCCTCAAGATCCTCGCCTTGGGCGTGATCGCCTTCGGGGTATCCACCGCTGCCGGGATTCTCATGGCCAAGCTGATGAACCTGTTCTCCAAGAACAAGATCAACCCGCTCATCGGCTCCGCCGGGGTGTCCGCCGTGCCGATGGCCGCGCGTGTCTCTCAGGTCGAAGGCCAGAAGTACGACCCGAACAACTTCCTGCTCATGCATGCCATGGGCCCGAATGTGGCCGGGGTTATCGGCACCGCGCTGGTTGCCGGTTACTTCATCTCCGTGCTGGCCCAGCACTAAGAGTTGGTTCGCCGCTTATTTTTCAAAAACCGTTCGGCGCGCGCCGAACGGGTTTTTTTGTGAATTGGCGAAAACTCCGGTGCCGCTGGACGAATAGAGCGGAGGGACATCCCTGCTGCGAGTTGAGCCTTGTTAGCCTGTTTGCGACGCAACTGATGGCCACGGGATAAGCCGCAGTGCCCTAGTAAATAATATAAGGCAGGACGAAGAGGGCGAAGAGGATGCCCAGGCAGATCCCGGCTGCAATCGCGAAGCAGCCGATCTTCTGGGCCATGGAGAAGGTCCCCACGCTGGTGGGCTGGCCTTCCTGGAACTCCTGCGGGAGGGAGTAGGGGGGCGGAGCTGCTGTGGGGGCAGGCTCGGGTATGGCGGCACTCTGGTAGCGACGGTTGGCCGCCTCGAAGTCCTCTCCGGGGTCGGGCGTCGGTGCCGGATCTCGGGCGGGGGTGTGAGGCGTTTGGGAGGCCGTTGGCGTTGCCACAGGGGCGTCGGCTCTGGATTCGGCCAGCATGCGGTTGACCCACTGCAACTGCTGTTCGAGGGACGCCTTCTGCTTGAGCAGGTCTTCGCGCGAGATTTCCATGCGTTTGACGGACAATAGCGTAGCGCGACTGGCGCCCCCGGCAAAACAAAAAGCCCGGCAGAGCCGGGCTTTGACAAATCCTTTATGAAAGGGAACTTAGTTGCTGGCGGCAACTTCCTCGACGATGGACACCTTGCGGTGCTCGCGGTCCCACTTGACCACGCCGTCCTTCAGCGCGAAGAGCGTGAAGTCGCGACCGAGGCCGACATTGCTGCCCGGGTGCATCTTGGTGCCGCGCTGGCGCATGAGGATGTTACCGGCGAGTACGCGTTCACCGCTGTACTTCTTGACGCCGAGCATCTTGGGCTTGCTGTCGCGCCCGTTCTTGGAAGTTCCCTGGCCTTTCTTGTGTGCCATGACAAATAATCTCCTTTAGCTTAACCCTTGATGGATTCGATCTTGATGACGGAAAGTTCCTGGCGATGCCCGCGGCGACGTTCGTAGCCGTGGCGACGCTTCTTCTTGAAAATACGGACCTTTTCGCCGCGCTTGTTTTCGAGCACCTTGGCGGTGACGCTGGCGCCTTCGATGGTGGGGGTGCCGATGTTGGCATCCGCGCCTTCGCCCAGCGCGAGGACGCTGTCGATGGTGACGGTGTCGCCGGAATTGGTGTCAGGGTAACGGTTTACGATCAGGATGTCTCCTTCGGATACGGTAAATTGACGCCCCTGGGTTTTGATAATCGCTTTCATGGGAAAAGGGAGGAGCAAAGCGTGTTTTCAGGCAAACTCAAGCCCTTTTTTGAAAAAGTGTACGGGCTTGCGTTTTCAGAATGATATTTGGTAATTTCTGCCGCTTTTATGGATGGGGTATTCAGTCGAAACTTGGCATGGGTTGTCAAGACTCTCGGATTATTATCCCTGCTCCCGCTTTTCGCGGGGGCGGCCGAGCAGCATGCTTGGGAGGTTTGGACGAACAAGGACGGCCAACAAATCCGCGCGGAGCTGGTTAAGCAGGACAAGGATTCGGTCGAGTTGCTGCGTGCGAGCGACATGGGTCGTTTTACCCTGACCATGGAGGAGCTCGATAAGCAGGACCAAGAGTACCTGCAAAAGCGCTGGGAGGCTATCGAGAAGCGCGAGCAGGGCGTCACCGCGCTCATGGAGAAATTCCCCGCCCGCCTGACGCGCGACATTTATCGGCTGGAGGCGAACAAGTTCAGCTTCAACGCGCCCAAGAAAGGGGTGGCCGCGGACAAATCCCTCGGCGTGACCGAGGACGGTTTTTACAACCGCTACCAGCGCAACTTCCGCTTCGTCACGGGAGAGGCCTTTGACAGCCAGCTCGACAATATCGGCGACCGCATCCCCAAGGACATTCAGCGCCAGCAGGAGAAGAGCGGCGGTGCCACCCAGATGGCTCTCCAGGCACAGCTTAACGCCGAGTGGTTGGAGAAGAATTTGAAACCTTACTACGAGGAGTGGCGTAACCTCCAGAAGGAGACTCAGCTCCCGGCCAAGCCCAAGCCGCCCGCTCCGAAGAAACCTGAGCCCAAGCCCGCCGCCCCCGCCAAGACCGAAACGAAGCCTGACGCGAAGCCCGCCCCGGCCCCCGAGCAGTCGAAACCGGCCCCTGACACGGCCCCGAAGAACAACGAGCCGCCCGCCGACAAGAAGGAGGCTGCGCCCGCACCCGCGCAAGCGGCTCCTGCGTCTGACAAGGCGGAGTCAAAGCCGACGGCAAAGGCCGACGCCGAGAAGCCCGCGGCTGCCCCGACGCCCGCTCCCGACCCAAAAGCGGAGGCGGAGAAGAAACTTGCCGAAGCCAAGGCCCTTGCTGCTAAGAAGGCCGAAGAGGCCAAAAAAGCGGCGGATGCGCAGAAGGCTGCCGAGGCGAAAGTCGCCGAGGAAACCCGGAAGGCCGCCGAGGCTCAGAAAGCTGCGCAGGCGCAGGCCGCTGCCGCCAAGCAGGCCGAGGAGGCCAGCAAGGCGGCTCAGGCAAAAGCCGCGGATGAAGCGAAAAAAGCTGCCGATGCGCAAAAGACCGCCGCCTCCCTGTCCGCCAACGCGAAGAAAACAGAAGAAGCCAAGAACGCGGCTGTTGCCAAGGCGACCGATGAGGCCAAGAAGTCGGCTGACGCCCAAAAGGCTGCCGAGGCTCAGGCTGCTGCCGTGAAGAAGGCCGAGGAGGCTCAGAAAGCGGCCGCCGCCAAAGCTGCCGAAGCCGCTCGCGCTGCCGCCGAGGCGAAAAAGGCCGCCGATGCCCTGTCTCCTTCGTCTGCCCCCGCGAAGGCGACACCTCCCGCTCCGGCCAAGCCCGTCGCACCCGCTTCTGCGCCTGCTCCTGCCGCACCGGCTTCCGCCGAAGCCAAGTCGGCTCCGACCGAGGCTAAGCCTGCCGCCACTTCTCCTGAGGCGAAGCCCGCCGAAAAAACTGCTCCCGTCCCCGCCGCCGAGCCGGAAACGCCTGCTGCTTCCGCTGCGGCGAAGGAAGGGGCTTGACCGCAGCCGGGACAGAAGGACAGCGTTGCGCGATGGAAATCGATACGGCCAAGAAATATTTTCGCCAGCCCAAGGTGGTCGAGCACTACGCGGCGGCGGCGAACCGCGTCGGCCTCTGGATCTCGGAGGAGAAAATTTTTACCCGCCTGTTTAACTGGGACGACTCGCTGCTGGAGCTCGGTTGCGGCGCGGGCCGCATCGCCGTGGGGCTGTGGGAGATCGGCTACCGCCGTATCACCGCGATCGACTATTCGCGCGAGATGGTCGCGGAAGCCCGCCGCATCAACGAGACCTTCGAGTACGGCATTTTCTTTCATCACGGCGACGCCACCGCGCTCGACTACGAGGACGAGACTTATGAGGGCGCGATCTTCGGCTTTAACGGGCTGATGCAGATTCCCGGTCGCGAGAACCGCCGCCGCGCCATGCGGGAAATCTACCGCGTGCTCGTGCCGGGCTCGTGGTTCGTCTTCACCACGCACGACCGCGACTCACACTGGCGCAAGTCCTTCTGGCGCGAACAGAAAAAACTCTGGGACCAGGGCCGTCAGCACCCGGACCTGGAGATGTTCGGGGACCTCTATGGGGAGACGCCCGAGGGCAGCATGATGTTCATCCACACGCCCACCTGCGAGGAAGTGCGCGAGGACCTCAAGTCCGCGGGATTTCGCGTCGAGGCCGACACCCTGCGCCACCAGATCGCCAACGAGCCTCCCCTCGTGCGCGACTTCGCCGACGAGTGCCGCTTCTGGGTCGCGCAGAAACCGGCGTGACAAGGCGGAGCCTTGTCAGGTTTGAAGGTTTGAAAGTTCGAGAGTTTGAAAGTTGGGTGGAAATCCCGGCAGCAAACTCTCCCGTACGAACTCTCGAACTTTCAAACCTTCAAACTCTCAAACTTTTATTTATGCCCTGGGGAGCGTCTGCGCGAGCACGGCCTCGTCCATCTCGTAGCGACCGACGCGGGTGGCGGGGCCGACCATGTTGATGGAAAAGTCATCGCCGATGCGGATGCCGATGTCGCCGCCGGGACAGTGCACGGTGATGTCGCGGTCGCACGCGCCCATCTTGTGGGCGACGGCGGCGGCGGCGCTGCTGGAGGAGCCGGAGGCGAGGGTGTAGCCCGCGCCGCGCTCCCAGATCTCGATCTTGATGTTGTTGCGGTCGAGGATCTGGAGGAGCTGGACGTTGGTGCGGTTGGGGAAGCGGCTGGTCATAGTCTCCAGCACGGGCCCGAGTTCACAGGCCAGTTCCTTGGAGACTTTTTCCATCGGCAGGACGACGTGCGGGTTGCCGATGGTGGCGGCGTAGGTCGCCCAGGTCTTGCCCTTGATCTCGACCGCTTCGTTGAGCACTTCGCGGGGCTCGCCCACGACGGGGATTTTTGAACTGTGAAAGCTGACCTTGCCCATCTCGACTTCGATCGTGTCGCCGCCGTCGCGGACTTCGCAGGTGACGATCCCGCCGAGCGTTTTTACGGTAAAGGGCTCGCTGCCGACGCGGCCGGTGTCGAAGAGGTAGCGCGAGAAAATGCGCAGGCCGTTGCCGCTCTTTTCGGCCTCGCTTCCATCGGGGTTGAGAATGCGCAGCGCGAAGTCCGCCTCGTCCGTCTTTTCCGGCCCGTAGAGGATGCCGTCCGAGCCGAGCCCGAAGTTGCGGTGGCAGATTTTGACGGTGTCCTCGGGGGAGGGGCACTGGGCGCAATCCTGCGGATCGAGCACGAGGTAGTCGTTGCCGAGAGCGTGGTATTTGGAGAAAATCATCCGGCGATTTAAGCGACCCGCCGCCGCGCTCAGCAAGCCCAATCAGCGCGGCGTTTCGGCAGTGCCGCCCCCCGCTCGAAAGGAAACGTCGCTACGCGACGTGATTATTTGTTGGATATAAAAACCGTGGGTTGAAACCCACGGCTAACGATCATGCGTCGCTACGCGACGTTTCCACGCAGGATTGGAGCGAGCTTAAGGCTAGCAAAGGCGTTTCGCCTGACGCGAGCTATACAAGTCGTAGAGAATTTGTCCACGGCTGCTAGGCCGTGTACGCAAACTTCGCTATCTTACAATCGTAATATATTGACTATTAGCGTGATGCGATTAGTCTGATTGGTGTGAAGCAACGCTATCGCCGCACGCTTTCAGACGAAGCCTGGAAGCCCTTAAAAAAATTAA
>JAUTCS010000026.1 GCA_030673825.1 Verrucomicrobiota bacterium JB024
ACTGACGGTGCTTTAAGCGTTAGTTAGTCGTTACTATTTGAAGGGGCCTTTGGGGCCCCTTTTTTGTGTCTGCGCGACAAGCGGATACTGGTGTTGACTTGTGACGCATATCACGCTTTATTTCTGATAAGTTCGTTTTAAGAGGAGATACAAAGAAGCCGTTTATTAGCGCCAGCAATGGAGGAAGTTATGGGTATTAAACGAGGTCCGAAAAGAATCGCCAAATCCACTGGGAAGCCCGACAGGCGTCAACGGGATAATAAAGAAACTCCAGGCAATACCCGATCACTTAAACGCCACAAACACAAGAAAGGTGATTGAGCGAAGTGGTTGGGAAAGTCATGACACTCACGTTAAATGAGAGATGAATCCATGAACCTTGAAGTGTTACAGCATATTGTCGAAAACGAACCTGAAATGATTGAGGCCTTAGCTAAAGAGAATGGTTTGGATCCCTCAGCATCAATTGGCGTGGCAGAGTTCTTGATAGGAAATGACGGGGATATCTCGCTGCTGTCTGCAAAGCAACGATACCATTACGACAATGATATTGAGCCACTGGTCGACAACGTGCCATGCGATGGCGTGTTTGGGGAAGGTACATGCACGGGAAACGGTGTCGTTGACGATGAATCTCTGTTGGGCTGCTACCTTGAAGACAATTTTCTCTGTTAGCACTGTCAATATGATTCTAATCGGATAGCGGCGGAATGACGCCTAATCAGCGGTTCAAGAAATTCAGTGGAGAAATTTGCTCTCCGTGTGACTAGAACACTGAGTGCATGTTAGACAGACCCTGCGCAGATTATAATGCAAAAAGTATGGTTCATCGCGCTTTGGCGGGAAATCGATGCGAGGGGTCTCTATCCGGGACGCGGATCTGTGTGGGTGCCTTCCGGGATCGCTCAAGCCGTCCCTGGGCGCTCCCGTTTTTGGCCTCCCTGCCAAAAAGGGTCCCGGAAGCCCCCCACACAGCTCCGCTCCGAGGTAGCGGAACCGTTCCGGGTCCGAACAACGATGAACCATGGGGGGGTAGAGGTGGCGGCTCCGTAGAGCCCATCTTTGAGCCGGCAGGCTCCGCTTTTCGCTCCGCCAGGCGTTTGAAGTGGCCCGCAGCGCTGAGGTTCAGCGGTTCAGGGTGCCACGGACCAAGACGGATTCAGGAACCAGAAGGAGTAAATAGGTAGGGGCGGACAGTGAACCGAGTTACGTTGTTTGTGCGACCAAGCAACCACGCGAGGACACTGCCGCCATGGGCGATGCTACGTTCCCCGGGGCCGGCTGGGAAGGCTTTATCGCCACCCGGTTTGTTCCGCTCTCCGACTCCCAGTGCCAGATTGACCTGATTCCCGATCCTCAAGTGCCGGCCCGTTGCCCGCGCTGCCGGCGCCCCTGCTCCCTGATCCACGACACCACCGTACGCCGCATCCGCGACCGGGACCTGTTCGAGTACCGGGTCTGGTTGTCGGTGCCGATACGCCGGGTACGGTGCGTCACCTGCGGTGTCGGGCGAGAAGCACTGTCCTGGCTGGCGCCCCGATCTCGTCTCACCCACCGGCTGCGCCAGCACGTCGAGGTCCTGCTGACCCTCCTGCCGATCAAGCAGATCGCCGAGCTAACGGGCCTGCACTGGCACACCCTCAAGAGCCTGGACAAGGCCCGGCTGGCCCGGGATCTGCCTGAACCCGACCTCCGCCGGGTCCGCTATCTGGTGATGGATGAGTTCGCCTTGTTCAAGGGCCACCGCTACGCCAGCGTGGTGATCGACGCCGAGACCCGGCAGGTGCTGTGGGTGGGCGAAGGCCGATCCCGGGAGGCGATCCGGCCCTGCTTCCAGTGGTTGGGCCCTCATTGCGAGCACATCGAGGCAGTGGCCATGGACATGAACACCGCCATGGACCTGGAGGTACAGGCCTGGTGCCCCAGGGCCCGGGTGGTCTACGACCTGTTCCATGTGATCGCCAAGTTCGGTCGGGAGGTGATCGACCGGGTGCGAGTGGACCAGGCCAACCAACTGCGCCACGACAAGCCCGCACGCCGCGCCGTGAAGCGCTCTCGCTGGCTGTTGCTGCGCAATCCGGAGAACCTGAAGGGGGAGCAGGCCGGCGAACTGAAGGCCCTGCTGGATCTGAACCAGCCGTTGATGACGGTGTATCTGATGAAGGCCCAGCTTAAGGAGCTCTGGTACGCCCGCACCGAACGGGCTGCCCGCTGGCGCTGGACACGATGGTTCAACATGGCCCAGGCCAGTGGCCTGGCCCCATTGATCCGCTTCGCCCGCCTGCTCAAGCCCTACGCCGAGGGCATCATCGCCAGTGCCGCTCACCGCCTCAACACCAGCGTCCTGGAGGGCATGAACAACCGCATCAAGGTCATCAAACGCATGGCCTATGGCTACCGGGACAGCGATTACTTCTTCCTCAAGATCAAAGCCGCCTTTCCCGGGAATCCGCGATGAACCAAAAATAAGCCGCTTACAAACCCCACCGCAAGCAGCCTCCTGATATCTTCACCAACACTTTCCCCAAAAACGCAAAAAGGCCGCCGACGCTCCCGCGCCGGCGGCCTTTTAAGTAAGCCCTTACTACCAAGCTAGGCTAGATCAGATCATTCCCACTCAATCGTCGCCGGCGGCTTGGACGAGATGTCATAGGTCACCCGACTGATCCCCGGAATCTCATTAATGATCCGGCTGGAAACCTTCTCCAGAAACTCGTAGGGCAAATGCGCCCAGCGGGCGGTCATGAAGTCGATGGTTTCCACGGCGCGGAGGGCGACGACGTATTCGTAGCGGCGGGCGTCGCCGACGACGCCGACGGATTTGACCGGGAGGAAGACGGCGAAGGCCTGGCTGGTTTTGTGGTAGAGACCGTCGGCTTTGAGTTCTTCGATGAAGATGTGGTCCGCGAGGCGGAGGGTGTCGGCGTATTCTTTTTTCACTTCGCCGAGGATGCGCACGCCCAGGCCGGGGCCGGGGAAGGGGTGGCGGTAGACCATGTCGTAGGGCAGGCCGAGTTCGAGGCCGATTTTGCGGACTTCGTCTTTGAAGAGTTCGCG